>NZ_JAIXSV010000002.1 GCF_027484505.1 Asticcacaulis sp. | reverse complement strand
CGCTGGTCGATCAGATTAACGATAGCCGCCCCATCAGGCAGCGCATCCTGCGCCGCGAACCCCTGCGTCAGCAGGACGGGCGCCAGCAGATTGGTGTTCATGTGCGCATGCCAGCGTTCAACCGTCAGCGTCCCGGCGCGGTCATCGAAAAAAACAGAGGCGTTGTTGATCAGCAGGCTGAGAGGCCCCAGAGCGGACACCGCCGCAGGGATGAGCGCTTTGACGCTGTCGGTGTCCGACAGATCCGCCTGAAGGGCCTCGGCGCGCACGCGTGAGCCACGCAACTGCTCGACCAGAGCCAGCGCATCGGTAGCAGAAGTGCCATAATGAACGCCGATATCATAGCCGCGTTTCGCCAGCGCGAAGGCTACGGCCCTTCCGATGCGTTTGGCCGCGCCGGTGACCAAAGCGGTTTTGGGGGCGACTTTGGGAACCGATTTAGTCAATACGGCCGAAGTCGATATAGTTGACGATAAAATAGAAGGCGATGAAGCCCGCAAAAATGCCGATGGCCAGCATGTGAGATCTCCCGGTCAGTCCTGTTTTTATCTGATTAAGCGCCTCTTACGGCGAACTCAAGCCTTGTTCCGCGGCGCAATGAGAAAAACCCAGCGTGAGGCTTGCGCACAGCGTTATTTATCTTATTTTTATAATCATGGAAGACTGGAAGCGCCTTGTCGAGCCGTATACGCGGCCTCTGTTTTTTGCCCATTCGCGCATGACGCGGGGCAAGACTCTGGGCGTGCGCGGGCTTGTGGTCGAAGATGAGCGCCGTGTTTTGCTGATCGAGCACACCTATCTCGAAGGCTGGTGGCTGCCCGGTGGCGGCGTCGATGCCTTTGAGGCGGCCGGTGACGCCGTGGTGCGCGAGTTGCGCGAAGAGGCGGGGATCATTGCCCAGGAAACGCCGCGTCTTCTGTCGATCCATTCCAATGAACGCTTCTTCCCCGGCGATCACGTGCTGCTCTATCGCATCGACCGCTTCGAGCGGGGTGAGTTGACCTCGCAGGGGGAAATCAAGAATGTTGATTTCTTCGATATTGACGCCCTGCCGGACAATATCAACGGCGGCTCTTTGCGGCGGATACAGGAAGCTCTGCAAGGTCTGCCGCCGGACCCGCTGTGGTAGGGGCGGGCTCAGCCGGCAAGTCGCCGGCAACGGCGTGAAGTTCCGGTTTGCGGGCCGTCCAGCGGCTGATCAAGCGGCGCAGTATGTCGCGTGATGGCTTCTCAAAGCCATAATGGGCGATAGCGGACAGAACGACCGTGACGGCAATCGCTGCCATCAGCCAGTGAACGCGCTCCCCCGGCAGGCTTAGGCCAAACTTTGGCAGGGTGCGGAAGGTGCCGAACAGCACCACGTCGTGGATAAGATAGATGGCGTAGGACCACACGCCGATCAGATAGACCGGTCGCCACGCCAACATTTTGGCCACCGGGCCTTCGTCGTCGGACAGGGCCATGATCAGGCCGATAAACAGGCCCACCAGAATCAAATCTGACGGCCGCCACGCGATCAACAACAGCGACGTCACCAGAAACAGGACGGCGGCACGCGACGGCACCAGAGCGCGGAAACGATAGGCGACCATGCCGATAAAGAAACTCAGCAGGCAGCGCAGCAGGGTGCCGCTGGCGTAGGAGGCGGCGATGTCAAGCGGGCCTGAGCGGCGAATCGTCTGCCCGAACCACAGAGGGCCATAGGCGACAAAGGCCAGCAGACCGGCGGCCAGACCGGCCCACAGAAGCGCGCGTTGCCACGAGCCTTTGAGGGCCGCAATCACCAGCAGCGGAAAAACCAGATAGGCCGCCCATTCGGTCGAAATCGACCACGACGGGCGGACGATGGAATTGGCCAGCCCCCAGGCCTGCGTCATGGTCAGGTTGGGCAAAAGGCCGTGCCAGACGTCTTCCGCATAGTAACGTGTGCCGAGAATGGTCGGGATCAGGGCGGCGGTGATCAGCGTCATCAGCGCAAACAGCGGCCAAACGCGCGCCACGCGCATCAGAATGAACTTGCGGAAGTGCGGCCACTGAAAGCCTGTGTCGAACAGCTTGCCATAGGTCATGGCCATGACGAAGCCGGACAGGACGAAGAACAGATCGACCGAAATATAACCATGCCGCACATAGTGCTGCCACGGATCGGGAAAGCGAAAATAGCCGGTGGCGTGGTAGAGGACCACGAACAGGGCCGCGACGCCGCGCAAGCCCGTTAGGGCGCGGATTTCGGACGATCGGGCGGCAGGCGTAGCGGTCATGCGATCACGATTTTGTGTGCGGTGTCTCTCCATGACGCCATGCCTGGCCGAAGGCAAGTCAATTCCTGTGGCGTACCTTTGCAATTGTGTCATTTAAGAAGGGAAGGTGGATGCGGATGTTCTTGCCCCGTTCCGGCCCTTCGCCTATATCGGGAGCATGTCCGACCTGCCGACCGACGCCGAATCCGAAACCCTGCCGACCGATGCGCCCCTGACGGGGGCGGCCCTAATCCTGCGCGAGGCGCGGCTGGCGGAGGACAAGCCCGGCGTCTATCGCATGATCGGCGAAAACGACGAGGTGCTCTATGTGGGCAAGGCCAAGTCGTTGAAAAAGCGCATTCTTCAGTATGCGCAGGGCCGCGTCCACGCCCAGCGGATCGCGCGCATGGTCTATCTGACGCGCTCCATGGTCATAGTGCGCACCCAGACCGAGGGCGAGGCCCTGCTGCTGGAGGCGCGCCTGATCAAGGCGCTGAAACCACGCTACAATGTGCTGCTGCGCGACGATAAGTCCTTTGCCGAGATTCTGGTGCGCAAGGACCACGCGGCGGCGCAGATCACCAAGCACCGCGGGGCCCACGCCATTCAGGGCGAATATTTCGGCCCCTTCGCCTCGACCCAGGCGGTCAACCGCACGCTCGATACGCTGCAACGCGCTTTTCTGCTGCGCACCTGCACCGACAGCGTCTATGCCTCGCGCACGCGGCCCTGCATGTTGCATCAGATTCGTCGTTGTTCGGCGCCCTGCACGGGTGAGGTCAGCCTTGAGGATTACGGCGCGCTGGTGGGGCAGGCCGAGGCCTTTCTGAAAGGCCGTTCGCGCGTGGTCATCGACGACCTGACCAAACGCATGATGAAGGCCTCCGACGATATGGATTTCGAGAAGGCGGCGCACCTGCGCGACCGCGTGCGGGCGCTTAACCACGTCTCCATGACCTCTTCCATCGGTATCGGTGAAGCCGAGGCCGACGTCTTTGCGGTGGTCAGCGAAGGCGGGGCGGCCTGCGTGCAGACCATCTTCTTCCGCGCGGGCCAGAACTGGGGCGACCGCGCTTATTTCCCGCGCGTGCCGGACAGCGGCGAAGAGGCCGACAGCGCCGAGGGCGAAATTCTCGATGCCTTTCTGGGGCAGTTCTATCAGGACCGCCCGGTGCCGAAGCTCATCCTCGTGTCTCACCCCCTGAGTGAGCCGGACCTGATGATGGAGGCACTGTCGCTGCGCGCTGGGCGTAAGGTCGAGATCCACTGCCCGCGCCGGGGCGAAAAGGCCGATGCCGTGGCCCATGCGCTCAACAACGCCAAAGCGGCGCTGGGCCGGCGCATGGCCGAGCAGTCAGCGCAGACGCGCCTGCTGAAAGGCGTGGCGGAGGTGTTTGAGTTGCCCGCCCCGCCCAACCGCATCGAGGTTTATGATAACTCGCACCTCGGCGGCACGCACGCCGTCGGCGGTATGGTGGTGGCTGGTCCCGAAGGCTTTATGAAGGGACAGTACCGCAAGTTTACCATTCGCGATCTCGATAAGATGACCGCCGGTGACGACTACGCCATGATGCGCGAGGTGTTTCGCCGACGGTTTTTACGTCTGAAAAACCGTGCAGAAGACTCGACGGAAGAGGAAGGCTTTGGTCGTCCCGATCTGGTGCTGGTCGATGGTGGGCAGGGGCAGTTGGAGGCTGTTCTGGACGTGATGCGCGAACTCGGCATGGAAGACATCCGCATTGTCGGTGTGGCCAAGGGGCCGGACCGCGACGCCGGGATGGAGCGCTTCTTCATGCCGGGGCGTGCCCCCTTCATGATGGAGCCTAAATCGCCGGTTCTCTATTATCTTCAGCGCCTGCGCGATGAGGCGCACCGCTACGCCATCGGGGCCAATCGTCAGAAGCGCGACGCGGCGATCACCAAGAATCCGCTGGATGAGATCGAAGGCATCGGCCCCCGTAAAAAGCGCACCCTGCTGGCCGCCTTCGGGTCGGGCCGTGAGGTGGGCAAGGCGCGCATCGAAGACCTGCGCAAGGTGGAGGGCATTAATGAAGCTCTGGCGCAGCGCATCTACGATTTTTTCCACGGGGCGTAAGCGCTCAAACGACCGGTGGATGAGGCAGAATTTTCTGCGGTGCGCGCAAAATTGATCGAAATAAATAGACATTGAGCAAAAATTCGATCACCTTCGCTCGGCTGCCCCGCCGCTGGCGAGGAACGCAGCGCATAATTCAGACGGGGAAAACATATGATCAAGCGTCCGCATTTTATCGTGTTTGCGTGCTCTGCGCTGTTGACGACCATGGTGATGGGCACCACCGTTTCGGCTCAGGCCTTGCCTGACCATCTGGCCAAGATGGACAAGGATGGCGATGGTAAGCTCAGCCCCGAAGAATGGGTGCGTGACAAGCCGTCCCTGTTCAAGCGCATTGACGCCAATGGCGATAAGGCCCTGAGCAAGGATGAGATCGAAAAATTCTACGTGGCCATAGCACCGGCCGATGATCCCAAGA
The DNA here is from genome assembly GCF_027484505.1 of Asticcacaulis sp. GTDB lineage: Bacteria > Pseudomonadota > Alphaproteobacteria > Caulobacterales > Caulobacteraceae > Asticcacaulis. The sequence continues at coordinate 32,433 of NZ_JAIXSV010000002.1, read as the reverse complement.
CGATCAAGCGTATCGCGGACATGGCGGCGGCGGATGCCAATGCCGACGGTAAAGTAACGCTTGAGGAACTCACTGCCTATAATCTGGCGGCGTTCAAGACGCGCGATAAAAACGCCGACGGGTTTATTACCGGCGCTGACCTGTAGTTTTTAAAAGGGCCTTTTCCGTTTGGATCGGAAAAGGCCTTGTTTCATGCCTCAACCGGGAGGCCCGCAGCGATCCAGCCATTGATGCCGGGGGCCAGATGCGCGTCGGCAGTCAGACCGAAGGCTTGCGCCGCCTCAATGGCGCGCAGCGACCGCACGCCTCCGGCGCACATAAAGATGATCTCCTTACCGTCCTGAGGCAGCTCGGCCGGATGGAAGGTAGAGAGGGGCAGGTTTAGGCTGCCGGCGACGCGCACCCGCTCATATTCATACACTTCGCGCACATCGATCAGGTGGATCGCGCCGCTGTCGAGGGCGGCCTGAACTTCGGCGGGCGTAAGATGACGAACGGACATAGGTGTGCCTTTAATGCGATGCTGCTGCGAAGGTCATACAATCCTTGTCCGGTCGTCGCAATCATCGAATATCCATTAAATAAATGTGGTTATTTGTCGCGCGGCGTCTGGTCCCTGGGGCAGGCTGACGCGCGGCGGAATGCGCAGGTCACAGACGCGCGGCGGACGGCTAAACCCAACTTCGAAGCGAAACGCACGAAGAGGAGTATTCGCCATGAAAATCGCTTATCTGATCGGTGCCAGCCTGCTGGTTATGTGCCTTGCCAACGGCGCGTCGGCGCAGGATTTTAAGCCCAAGGCCAAGGGGCAGTTCATCGTCACCACCCGTATCACCAGCGTCGCACCGGACGAAAAGGGCGACATCAAAACGGCCGCCGGCGTCGATAGCGGTCTGGACGTCAAGGTGAAGGACGACACTATCCCCAGCCTCGGCTTCACCTATTTCTTCACCGACCACATCGCCGTTGAGGCCATTCTGGGCACCTCCAAGCACGAAGTGCGCGCTGTTGGCGGCACGACCGACGTGAAGGTGCATACGACGCGCGTCCTGCCGCCGGTTATTGCGGCTCAGTACCACTTCAATCCCAAGGGTCGCGTCAGCCCCTATGTGGGCGCGGGCGTCAACGCCATGATTTTCTACAACAGCAAGGACTATAACGGTTTCAAGGTGAAGCTGGATGATGGTCTGGGCTATGCGCTTCAGGGCGGCGTCGATATCGCGCTGAAGGGCAACTGGTCGCTCAATGCCGACGTGAAAAAGGTGTGGTTCAAGACCGATGCTAAGATCAATGACGGCGCGCTGAAGTCCAAGGTCGATCTCGACCCGGTCGTCGCCTCGGTTGGGCTGGCCTACCGTTTCTAGAATCTGATCCTCTGGCCTTGTCTCCTCGGACAGGGCTGAGGGTTTCAGGTAGCGGCGGACAGCCTTGCGGGTTGTGCTGTCCGCCGTTATTTTTCGTATGCGTAATTTAAGAAGCGACGTCGTTCCATGTGAATGGCGTCGTTTTTTTCATGTGCCGCGTCTGAAGCGCTGGCTGCAATCGATACCGCGCAGAAACTATCTGGTAGCGCTATCATTACCCCCTTTCCAAGCCCCGGTATATCGGTTATGCAAGTCGTCAATAAAGAGCGGCGGCGGGGCGGAATCCTTGTGCGACGCAATAAATATAGCCGTGGTGTGGAACGTGTGCGGTCACACAAAACGGTCAATCAGAATGTGAAACGGGATGCGTCCCGCGACGACCACAGGGAGACAAGTCATGACCTTGCAACTGAACCGACGCCATTTTGCTGCCGGTGTGAGCGCTACCGCTCTCGCTGTGTCGGCCGCCTCGCATGCCGCGACGGACAAGCCGCTGTATAAGGACGCCTCGGCCCCGGTCGAAGCCCGCACCACCGACCTGCTCAAGCGCATGACGCTTGAGGAAAAGGTTGCCCAGATGATGTGCATCTGGCTGCAAAAGGGCAAGATCCAGAACGAAAAGGGCGATTTTGACCCCAAAAAGGCCAGCGAAGCCTTCCCCAACGGTCTGGGTATGATTGCGCGCCCAAGCGACCGCCGCGGTGTTGAAGTGAAACAAATCAATGCCGGTGCCGATGTCGGTGTGGTTAACCGCAATGCGCTGGAAACCGCCACCTATATCAATGCCGCCCAGAAATGGGCCGTGGAAAAGACCCGCCTCGGCATCCCGATGTTCATGCACGAGGAAAGCCTGCACGGCTATGTGGCGCGCGACTCCACCTCCTTCCCGCAGGCCATCGGTCTGGCGTCGAGCTTCGATCCGCAACTGGTCGAGAAGGTGTTTGCGGTCTGCGCCAAGGAAATGCGCGCGCGCGGGGCCAATCTGGCGCTGGCGCCGGTGGTCGATGTCTGCCGTGAGCCGCGCTGGGGCCGGGTTGAAGAAACCTACGGCGAAGATACCCACCTGATGGGCGTCATGGGCAAGGCGGCGGTACTGGGCTTTTCCGGTACGGACCGCAAGCTGGCCAAGGACAAGGTGTTTGCTACGCTCAAGCACATGACCGGCCACGGTCAGCCGGAAAACGGCACCAATGTCGGGCCGGCACCAATTTCCGAGCGCACCCTGCGCGAAGTCTTCTTCCCGCCGTTTGAGAAGATCGTCAAGGAAACCCCCATTGCGGCGGTCATGCCGTCCTACAACGAAATCGACGGCGTACCGTCGCACGCCAACAAGTGGCTGCTCGACACCGTGCTGCGCGGCGAGTGGGGCTTCAAGGGCGTGCTGGTGTCCGACTATTTCGCCATCAAGGAAATGATCAGCCGTCACCATCTGGTGCCGGACATGACCGAGGCCGCCTATCGCGCCGTCAAGGCCGGGGTGGATATCGAGACTCCGGACGGCGAAGCCTATCCGAACCTGATCAAGCTGGTGCAATCCGGGCGCGTCTCGGAAGCCGAGATCGACGCCATCGTTCATCGCATTCTGGAGCTGAAATTCCTCGGCGGCCTGTTCGAAAACCCCTATGTCGATGCCAAGCAGGCCGACAAGCTGACGGCGACGCCCGACGCCATCGCCCTGGCTCGTGAAGCCGCCGTGCGCTCGGCGGTGCTGCTGAAGAACAACGGCGTCCTGCCGCTGGATGGCAAAAAGGTCGGCAAGCTGCTGCTGCTCGGCACCCACGCCAAGGACACGCCCATCGGTGGCTATTCGGAAATCCCGCGTCACGTCGTCTCCATCCACGAAGGGCTGGAGACAGAAGCCAAGGCACAGGGCTTCACGCTGGAATATCGTGAGGCCATCCGCCTGACTGAAAAGCGCGACTGGGCGGCGGACGAGGTAAAGTTCGTCGATCCGGCGGTTAATGCCAGGCTGATCGCCGAGGCCGTCGAGGCCGCCAAGTCCGCCGACACCATCGTCATGGTGCTGGGCGACAACGAGCAGACTTCGCGCGAAGCCTGGGCCGACAACCACCTCGGTGACCGCGAGTCGCTGGACCTGATCGGTCAGCAGAACGATCTGGCGGCCGCCATTTTCGCTCTGAAAAAGCCGACCGTGGTCTTCCTGCTCAATGGCCGTCCGCTGTCGATCAACCTGCTTCAGGACAAGGCCGACGCCATCATCGAAGGCTGGTATCTGGGTCAGGAGACGGGTCATGCCGCCGCTGACCTGCTGTTCGGGCGCGCCAATCCGGGCGGCAAGCTGCCCATCACCTTCGCCCGAAGCGTCGGTCAGTTGCCGGTCTTCTATAACCACAAGCCGACGGCGCGCCGCGGTTATCTCGATGGGGATGTCACGCCGCTCTATCCGTTCGGTTTCGGCCTCAGCTATACCACCTTCGACATCTCGGCCCCGCGCCTGTCGAAGGCCACCATTGCCGCCAGCGAAAGCCTGACCGTATCGATCGATGTGACCAATACGGGCAAGGTGAAGGGCGACGAAGTGGTGCAGCTCTATATCCGCGACGACTATTCGTCGGTTACGCGGCCGATCAAGGAGCTTAAAGGCTTCAAGCGCGTGACGCTGGAGCCGGGGGCGAAGACGACGGTGACGCTGGAGATCACCCCGGCCGATCTCGCCTTCTTCGACACCGATATGAAGCGCGTGGTCGAAGCCGGGACCTTCACCATCATGGTCGGACCCAACAGCCGCGACCTGAAAACGACTACCCTGACCGTGGCGTGACGGTCGGGTCTGGCGGATACCGCAGCCCCTGCGGTGTCCGCCATTTTCCTGTTTTGGTCGGCGGCTTGATAGGGCCGGGGCCTTCTGCTAGAGCGGCTTTCTGATGAAGGCCGCTCTGACTGTGTTTAATGCAGACGAGCGGCGAATAATGGAGTTTCCCTTTGACCACCCTGACTGTCGCTGAAGCGCTCGAAAACGTCTATACCTCGCTGATCGACGACAATGCGCAACTGGACACGCATATTGCGGCGCTGAAGGCCGCTCTGGCGGCTGAGGGTCAAAAAGAGGCGGTCGTGGAGCCGTCGCGTCTGGCGCAGAACAATCGCGCGGGCCGCAAGCTGATGCAGTCCTATTTCAAGAAGCGCGGCGTCGCCGTGACCTTTAAGGAACAGGCCTGAGTTTTTGAGAAGCATTCGCGGTCTTCGCGTTGCGAGTGACTTGCAATTGAATGTGAGTGATGCTATCTGAGACGCATTCTCAGAATGGTGGACTCACAGGCTCCCTCGTGTACGTTTGCAATTGTAACGCTATCCGCGAAAGAGACGCGCAAAAGGCCATTTTATCGGGGGCAACCACGGTAAAAGCCGTCTTCAACCATTGCCAGACCCGCCCGCAATGCGCCAAATGCGTCTGCGACATCCGGCAGATGATCGAAGACGTTAGCGCCACCGTGCGGTTGGCGGCTGAATAAACGGCGTTTTCGGCCCTGCCACAACCGTCAACCTCAGGAGTGCGGCCATGCAGGGCAATCCGGCGATTATCAAGCTTCTCAATACCGTCCTCACCAATGAGCTGACGGCGATCAATCAGTATTTTCTCCATGCGCGTATGCTGGAAAACTGGGGCCTGACGCATCTGGGCCGCATCGTCTATCAGGAATCCATCGAGGAGATGAAGCACGCGGATCTGCTGATCAAGCGCATCTTCTTTCTGGAGGGGCTGCCCAATCTTCAGGACCTGCACAAGCTGAAGATCGGTGAAACCATCACCGAGTGTCTGACCGCTGACCTGTCGGTGGAAACGCGGGGCCACGGCGTACTCGTCGCCGGCATCAAGCAGTGTGAGGACGTGCAGGATTACGTCAGCCGCGACCTGCTGCGCCAGATTCTGGCGGATACCGAACACCATATCGACTGGCTGGAAACGCAGATTGGTCTGATCCGGCTGATGGGTGAGCCCAACTACCTGCAAAGCGCTATGAAGGAAATCGAAGGCGAGGCCTGATCAGCCCCTTTGTCTCTTGTTGGGCTTTTGTCCTGCAAGAGGCTTCACAGGGCGGGGAAACCGCTTTAGGTTTTCGCAGACTGAAACGAGTTCATCCGGGTAGCCTATTGGCGCGTGACCATTCCAAAATGAGTTTCGACCGGCGCGGTATGATGCGTCTGGGGTTGGCTGCGTCGGCTCTGGCCGTCACGGGGCTTACCGCCTGTGGCCGCAAGAGCGAGTCCGCGGCGACCAATGGCGCTGCGCAAGAGGGCACTCTGCCGTGGGCCGTGGGGGGCAAGTGGCGCAATGACATCGACCGTCAGCGTGACAAGTTCCGCCACCCGATTGAAACACTGGAATTTTTCGAGATCAAGCCGCGCGATACGGTCATCGATATGTGGCCCGGTGCCGGTTATATGACCGATATTCTGGCACCCTGGCTGGCGCGCGGCAAGGGACGCTATGTCGCCGCCCTGATTGAGAACGAGGCGACGGCCCCCGAAGCGGCCACTCTGACCGCTGAATATCGCCGCCGCTTCACCGCCGACCCCAAACTCTATGGCGAACTGGGTTTTTCCGCCTTCGGGCCGCAGACCGGGGCGCTGGCCGATGCCGAAAGCGTCGATTCGGTTTTGTTCCTGCTGGTGCTGCACGACTGGATGGCGGCAGGCCTGGCCGAAAAGGCCTTTGCCGATGCCTTTGCGGCGCTTAAGCCCGGCGGCCTGCTGGGCGTTGAGCAGCACCGCGCCGATGTCGGCAATGCGCAGGACCCGGCGGCGACCAATGGGTATGTGCAGGAGCCGTTCGTCAAGCAACTGGCGGCCGAGGCGGGTTTTGAGTTTCTGGAGGCGTCGGAAATCAACGCCAACCCCAAGGATAACAAGGCGCATCCGTTCGGCGTATGGACCCTGCCGCCCTATCGCCTGACGGCCCCCAGAGGAGAGCCACCAAATCCGGATTTTGATGGTACACTGTATGAATCCATCGGCGAAAGCGACCGGATGACGCTGAAATTCCGTAAACCTTCCTGATGCCTGACCCTTTTTGAGACTGCACCCGTGACACGCATCGCTTCCCTGTCCACTGCTGCTCCGCTGATGGCGATACCGGAATACCGGCCGCCCGAAGGGGGCGTGGGCGAATGGTTTCGCGGGGCGGGGGGGCTGCGTCTGCGACTGGGCTTCTGGCACCCGAAAGGCCCGGCGCGTGGCACGGTCTTCGTCAGCCCCGGCCGGGCCGAGCCGATTGAAAAATATTATGAGGTCGTGACTGACCTTCTGGAGCGGCGGTTTTGTGTCGTGGTGCACGACTGGCGCGGGCAGGGGTTATCGGCGCGTTTGCTGCCCGATCGCCTGAAAGGCCATGCGCGCTCTGAAGACGAATTTCTCGACGATTATCAACGCCTGCTCGATGGCTTTGAGGACCGCGCGCCCAAGCCATGGGTTATGCTGGGCCATTCGATGGGGGCGGCGCTCAATCTGGCGACCCTGACTCGTGGTGAGGAGCGCTTCAGCGCCGCCGTCTTCATCAATCCGATGCTGCGCATCAAGACGGGCAAGCATTCTCTGTGGTCGGTGATGTTCCAGGCCGACTGGAAGGTCAAACACGGTCAGGCCAGCGAGTACGTACCGGAACTGTTTGATGATCCGTTCGAGCACACCTTTGAAGAGGACGCCCTGACCCACGATGCGGCGCGCTATAATCTGTGGCGTGAGCAACTGTTTGCCTGCCCGCATCTGGCGGTTGGGACGCCGACCTGGGGCTGGCTTTTGTTTGCGCTGCGCATCGGTGACACCCTGCTTAAGGATAAGGGCAAGGTGCTGAAAAAGGTGCGCACGCCGGTGTCGGTGGTGATCTCCAGCGACGACAGCCTGATGATGAAGCAGCCGACCAAGGCTTTCGTCAAGAAACTGGCCAAGGGGCGTTGCGTCGAAATCGCCGGCGCTGATCATGAAATCCTGATGGAGATGGACGATTATCGCCGTGCCTTCTGGGCCGAGTTCGACGATCAGGTCAGCTTCAACCTGCCGGCGGAGGCCCTGCCGAGCGCGCCTGTCGAGTCATCCCTTGCGGCGGTACCGGTAGCTGAGATCGACGTCAGCGAACCGGTCGTGCCCGCCACGACCGAGGTATTCGATTCGCACGTCCCTGCTGAGGCGGTGGAGACGGTGGTTGTCGCGGAGCCCGTGGAGACGGAAGTGCGTCCGGCAACGGCGCAGCCGATCTTCTTTTCTTACGAATTGAACGACATCCCCGTCTATGCGCCGCAACCGCCACCGGAACGTTTGTCGGTGCCGGAAGGCCTGCGCGCGAAGCGGGATGAGGTTGAGGTCGCGGACTGGGAAGAGGCCCCGACGGAAGCCACCGAAGAGACCCCGGCTGGCGCTAGAGCGAAATGACTTTAAGTGGAATCGCCAAACCCTGATCAGTGCGCCTCGGCGTCCTTGGAAGCGGGCGACAGGTGGCCGATGGCGGCCTCAAGCACAGCGCGTGAACCGGCGGCCATGACCTGACCACCATAAGGACCCACGGGCGCGCCCGCCCAGTCGGTCACCACGCCCCCGGCGTTTTCGATCACCGGAATGATGGCGTCGATGTCCCAAGCCTTGAGCCCCGTTTCCAGCGCGCCGTCCATCGTCCCCTGCGCCACCATGGCGAAGGCGTAGGCGTCGCAGCCATAGCGCATCAGCTTGGCCGCTTTGCGCAAGGCGGTGAAGGCCGGTTCTTCGTCGTTCGAATAGAGGTGGGGGTCGGTGGTGGCCAGCACGGCCTGACTCAGTGACGCGCAGTCGCGCACCCTGAGCGGTGTCGATCCGGCGGGGGTGATCAGACGCGAGCCCAGAGGCGAGCCGAGGAAGATTTCCTTGAGAAAGGGCTGGGCGATGACGCCCATAATCGGGCGGCCCTTGTGGCGCAGACCGATCAGCGTGGTCCACAATGGCAGGCCGGAGATAAAGGCGCGCGTCCCGTCAATGGGGTCGAGCACCCACACATAGTCGGCTTCGGCGCGCACCGTGCCGTATTCTTCGCCGATAATGCCGTGATCGGGATATTCTCCCTCGATCAGGGCGCGGATAGCGCGTTCGGCTCCCTTATCGGCTTCGGTGACCGGGTCAAAACCGCTCGAATGGCCGGGTTTGCTCACCTCACCCAGTTCGACGGAACGGAACAGCGGCAGGGCCACGCCCGCCGCTGCCTCCGCCAGACGAAGGATAAAGGCTTCCAGAGTTTCGAGTTCGGCTGAGGACGCCATAGACCACCTTGCGCGCATTGAATCGGTCGCATGTGTAGGCGTCCGCCGGGCGGAACTCAATACTTATACCAACGGCCGAAGATGCTGACCGCATCCGGCCGTTGAAAACTCGAGAATTTCTCATATGTGTCAGGGACATGAAAAATTCTCGAAAGGCATACCAAGAGTCATTTTCAATGACTCTTGGTATTAAGACTACGCCGCGGTTTCGGTCTCGGTGTTCAGCGACTTGGCCAGATCGAGCAGACGGCGGCGCGGACGCTCCGACAGGCGGTAATAGGCCTGAATGAGGTCGAGCGTTTCCTTGCGCGAAAACACTTCGATGCCTTCGTTCTGCACGGCGGCGACTTCGGTCGTGTTGTCTTCAAGGCCGTCGTAGAAATAGGTGACGGGGGTTTCCAGCGCCTTGGCGAGCTGGAACAGGCGGGCGGCGGAGATGCGGTTGGCCCCGCACTCATATTTCTGGATTTGCTGGAAGCGGATGCCGACAGCCAGCGCCAGTTGCTGCTGGGTCAGACCCAGCAGGCGGCGGCGGCGGCGCAGACGCTTGCCCAGGTGCAGGTCGATATCGTTAGCCATGTGAGTTATCCCTCGTTCTATCTGTAAGCGTGCCGTTCCGGGACGGTTCGCCTGTGAGGGTTCAAATGGCGTGCCAGCGTTATGAGGACTTCGAGTCGCCTTTCGGCACAGGTAACACCACCGTCTTCAAGGCCTTGGCCGGGTCAAGATAGCGTTTGGCGAGGTCCTGAAGGTCGGCGGGGGTGAGGCTGTTCAGCAGGTCCTGACGTTTCAGCACATAGTCGCGCTGACCGGCATTGGCGTCGATGCCGGTCAGGGCCGCCAGCCAGTAGCCGTTATTGCGATCCTCTTCGGCCATGCGGCGCAGCAGTAACTGACGCCCGCGCAGCAGTTCGTCATCGGTCACCGGCGCGCTTTTCAATCCGTCGATCAGGCTGAGGAAGCCGGTATAGAAACTGCTTTCGGCCCCCGGATAGAGTTGCACCGTGGCCGACAGATAGCCGAAGCCCTTAAATCCTGTGGAGGGCACATGTCGCGCCAGAGGCACATAGGTGGTGCCGGTTTCGGCGCGCCCGGCCTCATAATGGCGCAGGCTCAGGACCTCAGCCAGCAGGTCGAGGCCCAGACCGGTCTTCGGGTCGCTATAGCGGTCGGTGGTGGGGAAGGCGATCATCATCAACGCCTGTTCAGGGCTGCCCTGATGATAGAGGGTCTTATAGAGGCCTGTCGTCGGGAAGCGGGCCGTCTCGCCGCCGTCAGGAGCGGGGGTGTAGTGGGCGGGCAAGGTCGGCAGGACACCAAAGGTGGCATCCAGCGCCGGGCGCGCCTGTTCGGGTGTGATGTCGCCGACGATGACGATTTCCAGCGGGGTGTCGCGTAGCGAATTGCGGATCAGCGCGGCGATACGGTCATTGCCGAGGCTCAGCATGTCTGCCTGTGACATCGGCGTCAGGCGCGCATCGCCATCATAGACCAGCCGTGGCAGGTGCATGGCCATGACTCCCGACGGATTGGTCGAGGCGAAGGTATAGTAGGCGGGCATGGAATGGCGCAGACGCTCCAGATAGGCGGGGTCGAAGGCGGCGTCCGAATAGAAGGCGCGCAGCAACTGCATTTCGCGCGCAAAATCGTGCGGCGTGCTTTGTCCCATCAGGACGGCGGCGTCTTCGGTCAGGCGATAGGCAAGGTCGAAATTCATGCCCGCCAGCGATTCTTCGATCTCGCTGGCCGACATGTTTTTCAGGCCACCCTGGAAAATGTCGTAGAAGTTCAGGGCGAAGGCCGCATCGGGCGTTTTGGGCGACAAACGCTTCAGCCCGCCCAGGGCGCGCACACTGACCATCACCGACCCGGCTTGCAGCTTGGACGGCTTGATCGTCACCTTGACGCCATTGGCGTAGGTCAGGCGCGTCGTCCCCAGCGCCGCATCCTGTTCGGTGCGGACCGGCGCGACGGGTGCGCCGAAATCGGCATAGGCCCAGGCCTTGGCCGTTTCGGCTTCCGGGGCCGCAACTGGTGCTTTTTCCAGCGCCGCATAGGTCTTTTCGAGGGCTGCGGCATCCAGTCCGGCCACCGCGACGGGGCCGCTGACCGAGATCAGCGGGCCATCGCGCTGCATCAGCGCCTTCATATAGATGTTGACCGCTTCTCGTGACAGTTCGGGTTTCAGGTCCAGATAGAATTGCAGATCCTGCGCCGGGGAATTGATCACGTAGCGATCACCGATAGACCCCGCGATCATGTCGGCGATCCACTCGTTCGAGCGGGTGGCGGCGCTGTCAGCGCGCTGACGCAGTCCGGCTTCATAATCAGCGGCGGCGCGGGCAAATTCCCCGTCGCTGAAACCGTATTCGCCAACCTGCCGCACCAGTGTCAGCGCCTCTGTGAGGGCCTTTTGCGTTTCGCCGGGTTTGGGCATGACCATCAGGCTGAGGCTTTCGCCGGTGCGCTGAAAGGACTGACGGTTGAGACCGGCGCGGGCAAAGGCGCTGTCCGGGCGGGCGGCGACGCGCTCCAGCCGGTTGTCGAGCGCCGCCAGCGCCAGATGCTCACGCATCATGTCGCGCACCGCCTCGCGGTTCTGAAAGCGCGTTTCGGCGTGTTTGAGCCAGGCGATGTCGATGATCTCCGGCAGGCCGGGCTCGAAATAGGTGGTGCCGCGCGGCCCTTTGGGTGAGTAGGCGCCGGCATCGCGCGCCGCCGGGGCCGGGGTCCTGGCCTTCCAGGCCCCGAAGGTCTTTTCGATACGCTTTTCCAGCGCGGCGGCGTCGATATCGCCCACAATGATCAGGGTGGCGCGGTCGGGACGATAGAAGGTGTCGTAGAAGCGGCGGACCTGTTCGCGCGGCGTGTAGAGCACGATGTCGCGCAGACCTTTTTGCGGCCGTTCCGGCAGGAGTTGACCGGCAAAGGCGGTGCGCAGCCACTCGTCATACCGGTGCTGCACCGGCTGATCGGCATTGTTCAGTTGCGTGACCACCAGCGCGCGGTCGCGCTGATCGGCCGTTTCGGGGAAGGTCAAACCGAAGGCCATGTCCGACATCACCGTGAATCCGGTATCCAGTGTCGCCGCATCATTGCGCGGCAGAGCGATCTGATAGCTGGTTTCGCCTTCCTCGGTCAGGGTCTGCTGACCCGCCCCCATCTGGATGCCCTGACGTTCAAGCTGCCGGAACAGGTCGCCGTCGGGATAGTGGGTCGAGCCGGAAAAGGCCATGAAGGTGATGAGGTAGGAAATGCCGCTTTCTTCGTCGGCTTCGTCCAGCGGCCCGGCCCCGATGCGCAGACGCATCACCACCTTGCCCGGCTGAGCGGCGTTGGGATAAAGCACATAGGTCATGCCATTAGACAGGCGACCAAAGCGCGCCTGCGGATCAACGGGCAGGTCGGAATAGAGGTGGGCGAACTGCGCACCCGGCGCTCCAGCTTTCAGGGGCTCGGCCATCGCCGCGCCACTCAGCCCAACCGCCAGCATTACGCCTAATGCCAAAGCCTTCAGTGTCATCCGTCGCTCCTCTAGATCATTATGATTTCTGGTAGAAACATAATGATCTAGATTTTGTTTCGCCCCTCGCCGGGCGGTGGCTTTGCCACCTTGGCCGCCGCCTCAATGCCGGCTTGAGCGGAATGATTCTAGTGAAAATCATTCCGCTCTATACGCAGATGACCTTATCAGGCTTTGGGGCCTTTTGAAGACGGTACGCGCTTAAGATGAGGGAGAAGGGGTCGGTTTCAGCCGGGGCTGGCAGGGCACCATCTTGAAAGGCACATTGCGCGCTTCACAGGCGGCGCGAGTCAAGGGTTGATGGTAGGTCAGCGGGGCAATCCACATAAAGCCCGCCGCAGCCCCGATACAGACCACCCCCAGCACGTAATCCTTGTGCTTTTCGATCCAGGCAAAGCGGCTTTTCAGCACCTGATAGAGGAGCGGCAGAAGCATGAAGCTGAGCAGCAGGCCCGCAAAATAGTGGTAGATATACATGACCCGCTGCGTGCCGAGCCAGATGTGGATCAGCATGAAGACGACCCACATGCCGATAAGGGCCGCCGCCATGTCCATATCGTGCGTATCGAGCCACGGCTTCTTTTGAAAGGCGCGCTGGGCCAGAAGCAGCAGCGTGCCTAACAGCGCCAGCCCGCCCAGCGTCCAGTTGAACAGGTTGCCCGCCATCTGCACATAGCTGGTGCGGCCATTATGGGCGTCCCAGCGATAGGTGATGTTCTTGTGCATCAGCGGCCACAAGGCCGGATTGGACCCGTTCTTTTCCGTTTTGACAATGCCGGTGAAGTCATTGTTCATGAAGCGGAAATAGCCGTTTGTAGCGTCGTAGAGCACCTGCGGTGTCAGGGGGGGCCGCTTTTCCAGCCAGGCTTTATAAGGCTCAGTGATAAAGGGGGCATCCTTGCGTCCGGCATCGCTTTTGAAATCCGGTGCCACCGGGTTGAGCACGGTGTGCAGCACAAAGATCGAGACGGTGATAGCGGCAAAGCTGGCGGAAACGGCCACGGCCTTGGCGGCGATATGGCCGATCGCGCGGTCCATCGGCCAGCGGCTGCGCATCAGGTCGCGCAGGGCGGTAAAGGCCGGAAGCGCCAGTAGGACGATCGTATTGACCTTGACCATAAAGCTCAGGCCGATCAGCGCCCCGAACAGGGCCGCGTGCTTCCAACTGTCCTTCTGCGGATCACAGAAGGCGCGTAACCACACCAGTATGCCCCCCAGCGCAAAGGTAATCTGGAACGGATCAAGATGCCCGGCGCGAAAATGCACAATCAGCGCGTTTTCAAACACGTAGAGCAGGCTGAAGATGGCGGCGGAAAAGGCTTCGCGGGTAATCGTCAGGCAGATCAGATAGAACAGAACGGCCCCGGCCGCGCCAAACAGGCCCCCCATCAGGCGCACGCCGGTAAAGCTGTAGCCTTTGGGGATTTTGCGGGTGTCGGTCTTTTTGACCTCAGCCAGAAAACGGCTGTCGGCGTTTTTAGCGTCTCCGACAAGGTCGCGGCCGACCTTCATCAGCATGAAGCCCAGAGGCGGATGCGAGGCGTAGGAGGCGATGTGGCCTTCATAGCGTTCCAATGCCGTGACGTAGTAACTTTCGTCCCAGAAGGCATTGGGCGGATCATTGAGGTCGCGCGCAAAGTTGAAGCAGGCCAGACAGAGGACGGCAAACCCCATAAGCCAGCGCATCACGGGTTCGCGCCCCAGAGCCTGCATCAGAGAGTCGTCGCCCCATTTGCCGCGGCGGATTTGCGTCCAGCGGGTTTTGACGTCGGCAAGCAGGGTGTCGGTCATTTCAATACGCGCGAGTGGGGCCCCGGCCCTTATGGCAAGCCGGGGCAGGGGCGGCAACCCCTATTTGTCGCTCCACACACCCAGTTCATTGCCCGACGGATCGGTGAAATGAAAACGCCTGCCACCGGGGAAGCTGAAGATGTCCTGCGTCAGGTGTCCGCCTGCGCCTACAACTGTGTCGCGCGACGCTTCGAGGTCTTCAGAATAGAGGATAACCAGCGGCTTGGCAGGCCCGTTATCGGCGTCGAAACCGCCGTCCAGACCGGCTTCGGACAGGGCGGCATAGGTTGGGCCGTAATCAATGAAATTCCAGCCAAACGCCTGATGATAGAAGGCTTTGGTTTCGGGCAGGGCGGTGGCCTGCCATTCGACATAGTCGATCTTGTGATGTTTGCTCATATCAGGCTCCAGACGCTGGCGGGTTTTACCGCGCGGTCTTCGATTTGGGTGTCGGTGTGAATGTCGAAGGTGGCCAGCCGCGTAAACCCTTCGCCGGGGAAATAGCTGCGGTGCGGGTCACCGACATAGACGGCGATACCCTGCGCCCGGCCATTGCGCAGAAATGTCAGCATGGCGACGGTCATCGACTTTTCGTAGCAGATATCCCCAGCCAGAATAACATCGACGGCGGGAGGTTCGCCCGATAGCCGGTCAGCGCCGTCATAGATAATATCCACGTCGTTCAGCGCCGCATTGAGCGCCACGGCAGCCCCGGCGAACGGGTCTATATCATTGGCGATGACCTGCACAGCCCCCAGCTTCGCCGCCACTATGCCAACCAGTCCGGACCCGCAGGCCAGATCGAGCACGCGTTTGTTCTGGACGACGTGCGGGTTTTCCCTAAGCCACAGGCCAAGCGCCTGACCGCCAGCCCACGGAAAGGCCCAGAAGGGCGGGGCCACACCATTTTGCGCCAGCTCGGCCTCGGTCATTTGCCAAAGGGCCGTCACCTCCGCTGCCTGATACAGGCTCAGGTCGGGCAGGGAGGGGACCGGCAGAGGGGTGGTGTGGGCGCGGATAAACCCCGCCGGTTCGCTCATTGAGTGGCCGCGGGGGCTGGCACGGGTTCCCCCGCAAAATCCGCCGTATAGGCGGGGCTGATCAGGCCGCGCAGCACCGCCTGCGGCACGCGGATCTGATAGGCCCCTTCGGCATAGGGGCCGACCTCATAGGGGGCGAACAGGGCCTCAATCGCGCCGATCTTGCCAGAGGTGGTCGAAGCCACCAGCGCCAGATGGCTGTCGATCAGTTTGGGGCAGGTAAAACCTGTGGCGGTCTGCGTCGTCGGAGTCTGATTGCGGCGCGACCGCTCGGCCTCGATCTGGCGG
The DNA here is from genome assembly GCF_027484505.1 of Asticcacaulis sp. Lineage (GTDB taxonomy): Bacteria > Pseudomonadota > Alphaproteobacteria > Caulobacterales > Caulobacteraceae > Asticcacaulis. The sequence goes on along the minus strand of NZ_JAIXSV010000002.1, from coordinate 17,186 downwards.
CACAGGAAGGCGTCAGCCGCAGCGAGGTCGGCATTGGGCGCGAACAACAGGCGCGCGTCGATGGCCTGTTTGGCGGTCTTGTCCCACAGCACGCTCTGATAATTGGCGTTGGGGTGCGCGCCACCGGTAAATTCCGACTGCTCGGCATAGAGCGAGGCCAGATGCTCGGATTGCGCCGGCAGGGTCCAGGTGATCGAACGGAAATAGGGCGGCGGCTCGGAACCGGCAGCGCTCAGTTCCTTGCGGTCCTTGGCGGCCTGATCGCCAAAGGCCTTCAGCTCGCTCTGGCCTTCGGAATAGAGGCGGTTGTGCAGGTCCGGGAAGGCCTTGATCGCTTTGGGGAAGGTCAGCTTGACCTCGGCGTCCGGGGTCGTCTGCGCAAACTCAAGCGGCGCCTCGGCAACCGAGGGACCTTCATCTTTGCGCGCCTCGTCCTTGCGCGAGCACGACGCCAGCGTCAGCGCGCAAAACGCGACCGTGATCAGCAGGTGCGGTCTCATCCGCATGTCTAACTCCTTAGGGTCGCTTACTGATTAAACTGACCAGTGGCCGATCAGTATGGCCGCGACCCACAACAGGCCGGTTTCGCGATTCGCCTTGAACAGTTTCAGAAGACGCGCGTTGTCGTCGATTCGCAAGGTGTTGACCTGCCAGAACAGGTGCAGACACACAGCCGCAAGCCCGGCATATAGCGGCCAGCTCAGGCCGCCGAGTATGGCCCCGACGCCGGTCAGCGCCACGGCGGCGGCGTAAAACACTGAAACACCGCTTTTGCCTTTGGCCCCTAAGGCGCGAGCCGAGGATTTGACGCCGATCATGGCGTCGTCTTCTATGTCCTGATAGGCGTAGATGGTGTCGTACCCCAGGGTCCAGAAGATCAGTCCGGCGTAGAAGATGACTGCGGCAAGGCTCAGTGTCCCCGTCATGGTGGCGACGCCCATCAGGAAGCCCCAGTTGAAGGTCAGGCCCAGCCACGCCTGCGGCCACCAGGTGATGCGCTTCATAAAGGGATAGGCGGCGACCAGCCCCAGCGACGCCACCCCCAGCCAGATGGCGGTCGTGCCCAGTTGTAGAAGAATGACAAGGCTGATCAGCGCGGACAGGGCGACGAAGCCCAGCGCCTGTTTGGGGCTGATCTGTCCCGACGGGATGGGTCGCAGGCGCGTGCGCTCGACCTGCGCATCGAAGTCGCGATCCACAAAGTCATTGTAGGCGCATCCGGCCCCACGCATCAAAGCCGAGCCCAAAGCGAACAGGCCCAGCTTATACAGCACCTCCAGCGAAAACGGATTCGCAGCCCCGAAGACCAGTCCCATGGCACCCGGCAGGAACAAAAGCCAGATACCGATGGGGCGGTCGAAACGCCCCAGCCTTAGCCACGGGCGCAGAGGGGCGGGCGCATAGAGATCGACCCAGTTGGCTTTGGGGGCATCGGGGAGGGCAAGGGGATCGTGAGTCATGCCCCTCATTTGCGCCTTTCGCGGGCAGGTGTCGAGGCCCAAGCCGCGCTCCCCTTCGTTTCATCGACAGGCACGAGGTTTGGCAAGCTACCTGTTGGTGATGGCTACTACATTACAAATGGTACATGTTTTAAAATGGTATCTTGCAATAAGTAGTAGCTTGTCATATACACCTCTTCATCACGGGGCGCACACGGCTCCGTCGAAAGGAAACCGGAGATGGCTGAAACCATTGACATTCAACTAAAGAAAGGCGTGCTCGGCCTGTGCGTGCTGGCGCTACTGGCCCGCAATGAGAGCTACGCCTATGAGATCGCCTCCACCCTGTCCGACGCCATCGGCATGGGCGAAGGCACCATCTATCCGCTGATGCGGCGGATGCAGAGCGACGGGCTGGTCGATACGCGACTGGTCGAATCCTCATCGGGGCCGTCGCGCAAATATTACCGACTGACCGAGGCCGGTCACGCGGCACTGGCGGCGCAGGCCGCTGAATGGCGCGGCTTTGCCCGCAGCGTCGATGCGCTGCTGGATGCCGCACCGCCTGAGCCGCAACCGGCTCACACCGAAACGCAAGAGGGGTAAGGGACATGACCCGCAACGAATTTATCAACCGGCTCAAGCAAGGCCTGACGGGCCTGCCCGCCGCTTCCATCGCCGACGTGGTCGCCGACTACGAAGCCCATTTTACGGACGGCGTGGCTGCCGGTCGCAGCGAAGCCGAAGTGGCCGCCGCCCTGGGTGATCCGGCGCGTCTGGCGCGCGAACTGCGGGCCGAAATCGGCCTGAAACAGTGGGAAGACACCAAGTCGCCGTCTTCGGCCGTCAGCGCGGTGTTCGCCGTTCTGGGGCTTGGGGCCATCGACATCCTGATCCTGCTGCCGCTGCTGATGGGCGTCATCGGCACCCTGTTTGGCTTCTTCATGAGCGCCATCGGTATCTTTATCGCCAGCGGCGTCGTTTTCGCCACCGGGGCCTTCTGGATGCCGGGCGGCGTGTTTGCCGCGCTTCTGGGCGGTGTCGGGGGTATGGCTCTGGCCGTCACCATTGCCGGCCTGACCGCTATCGTCAGCGTGTGGCTGGTCAACGGCCTCGTCTGGTACGCCCGTCTGCACTATCGCCTGCTGAAACCCGCGCTTGATGCGCAGAACGCCTGATCGGAGGAGGGAAGACCATGATGATCCGCAAACTTGCCATTATTTCCGGCTCCGCTTTTGTCCTTTCGGTCGCGTGCCTCGCTGGTGCCGCCGGTCTGGCCAGCCATGACATCGCCAAAAACGGCGGGGTGTGGACTCTGTCGGATGTGGGAGATGGCGACAGTAATATCCACTTCATGAAGACCACCAAGGCCGAGATAGCGCCCACCGTGACGCGCACCCTTGCCTGGAGCGGCAGTGAACAGCTCAAGATCGATGTCCCGGCTGAGGTGGTCTATACTCAGGGGGCCACGCCTTCGGTGACTGTCAACGGCCCCAAAGCCCTGACCGACCGGGTGCGCCTCGAAAACGGTCGCCTCTATCTGGCCGATGGGCCGGATGTCGAAAAGGTCGTGCAGTTCCGTTTCGGACCGGGCCATATCGAAGCTCACGCCAGCGACGAGTTGAAAATCGTCATCACGGCGCCTTCGGTGAAGGATTTCGAGATTTCCGGCTCTGGCGACCTCCGGGTCAGCGCCTATGACCAGCCGAGCATCGATCTGCGCATCAGCGGTTCCGGCTCGGCCGAGGTGACAGGCAAGGCCAAGGCGCTGAAGCTCGACATTACCGGCGCGGGCGAAGCCGATCTCTCCGGCCTCAGCGTCGAAGACGCCGATGTCAGCATCTCTGGCTCAGGGGATGCCACCATCGCCCCGACCGGCAAGGTCAAGGTCGATGTGTCAGGTTCGGGCAATGTCGATCTGCAAACCCGTCCGGCGCAACTTGATACGCGCATCAGCGGCGCGGGCAGCGTCGAGCAGGACTAAAACCGATAAGGCCTCTCCGTCATCGGGGAGGCCTTATGTGTTGGCCACAAAAAACACGAAAAGGCACGAAAAGTAACCAGCCCGCAGGGCCTTATACTCGTGTAGGCATAAGGCGCTTCGCGTTCTTTTCGTGGCTAAACTCTTAAGCCCTTAGCGCGTCACGGCCTCTGGCCGCGGGCACGACGCGGGCGAAGGCGCGGGGGCCAAACAGCGTCATTTCCATGCCGGTTTCCAGTATGTCACCACGTCTGGGCTGGCGCAGGAACAGGTCTTCGTCAGGCGTGACGACATAGAGGCCTTCGGGGGCATACACCACCACAAGGCTTTCGTTACGCAGGATGCCTTCGCCCCACAGTTTGAACTGCGCATAGTAGGGGGCCTGCCGCCACGAATCCGGGCGCGCCGGGTCCACATCGACATTCAGCGTCGTGCCATTCGGCTCAAGGCGCAGGACAAAGCCCGCTATATTGGGCCGCCACAGACCGTTCAGGTCGTCGTGTTTCAGCCACAGGCATTTGAAGTCCTGACAGATTTGCGGGTGAAGTCCCCAGATGCCGCAACCGGCGTTTTCACGCGTGTGGCTGCATAGCTTCCCGGCCTTTTTACCAACGTCCTCGACGTCATAGACCTTACAGCACAGATTGCACTCACCGCACGCCTTCAACGGGGCGCGGGAACGGGCAACCGTTCGATGCGTGGAGGCCTTGGCCATCGGGAACCTTCTGTTCTGCGCAAGCCGATGTTTTTTTCGGCTCTAGAGCCGCATGCCGAAAAGTGGACACCACTTTTCGGAAAAAACATGAGGCGTTACAAAAATTGGAGCCATTCGTCGGCTCGACCAAGCCTACGAATGCTCTAGCGTGCAGAATGGGCCCATATGGTCAATAAAGGGTTAGAAAACAGGGTTAACGCGCGGTCGCATTTAACTGATCAGCGGTATGCCTATATCGGCGCGCAGGCCGCCCAGCGGGCTTTGATCGAGGTTCAGTTCGCCGCCGTGGCTGCGCACCGTATCGCGCGCGATGGCCAGACCTAGGCCAACGCCCTTCTTATTCTGATTGCGCGCGTCATCGAGACGCGAAAACGGCTTGAGCGCCTCTTCGCGCTTTTCGGGCGGGATGCCGGGGCCGTCGTCATCGACATAGATATGCAGCGACTGCTTGCCGCCCGCCTTGTGCTCGATTTCGGCAGAGACGCGCACCTGCGTGGCATAGTGAAAGCCGTTCATAACCAGATTGGACAGGGCGCGGCTGAGCGCCATAACACGAATCGAGGTTTCCACGTCTTCGGACAGGGGGACAAATTGCGGCTGATGCCCGGCGCGGCGGGCGCCGTCCACGACGGTTTCCAAGAGGGCGTTGACAGAGGTGGTTTGCGGGCTTTCCTGCATCTCACCGCGCGCAAAGGCCAGATATTCGTCGATCATATAGGCCATTTCCGACACGTCCTGTTTCATACGCTCGGTTGCCGGATCGGGCGGGGCCATGGCCAGTTCCAGCTTCAGCCGTGTCAGGGGGGTCCGCAGGTCGTGGCTGACCGAGGCCAGAAGGGTGGTGCGCTGTTCGATATAGCGCTGGATGCGCGACTTCATCTTGAGGAAGTTCTGCGCCGCGGCCCGCACCTCGGCCGCCCCATAGGGCTTGAAGTTGGGGTCATCTTCGCCGCGCCCGAACTTTTCGGCTGCGACGGACAAGCGCTCGATAGCGCGGACCTGATTGCGGATAAACAGGATCGACACAGCGGTCAAAAGCAGGGTCGCACCCGTCATCCACAGTACGAAGATATGGGCGCGGGTAGCGAAGGCGCGCTCACGCGGCGCAATCACCCGGATGACGCCGCCCTTCACCTTGACGCGGATATCGACAGACCCGGCGTAACGGGTCGTGTCAAACCAGAAAGGGTCGTCCAGTTGCTCATTGAGCGCGCGCTTCAAGGAGCGGTCGAGCGCGGCCCAGGCGTTGCGCCGGCGATTTTCAGGCAGGGCCCGGCCGGGCTGATAAACGATGGATAGCTGCATCGACTTCTGCGCGGCGGCGGAAATGGTGGCCATGGTCTGCGGCGTCGGATCGGCCTTGTAGGCATCGACGGCCCAGGCGACGTCACCCACCAGCCCTTCTGACAGCTTGGCCGTCACGGTTTCCCAGTGCATGTCGAAAAAGGCCCAAGTCACCGCCACCTGCATCAGGGCGACGGGCAGGACGATGATCAGCAGGGCGCGGCCCCACAGCGTCTTGGGGATCTTGCGCTTGATGGCCTGCGGCCAGAATTTCAGACGGGGTATGCGCATTCAATCGATCCTCCTCCCCTGCGAGGCGGGGGAGGTGGCGCAGCTTGTCTGCGCCGGAGGGGGCATGTCTTTGCGTGGTTTGCCCCACACACCACTCCGCAGTCCTCCCTCCTCGCAAGCAGGGAGGGCGTAGCCTTAATCCGGTGCCAGCATATAGCCCTTGCCGCGCACGGTTTGCAGATAGCGCGGGTTCTTGGGGTCGGGCTCGATCTTGCGGCGGAGGCGGGTAACCTGAACGTCCACGGCGCGGCCGGTGGTATCGACGCTGTCCTTGGCGAGGTCCATGCGGTCAACCGGCACATTGGCGCGTTCGGCAAGGTATTTCAGAAGCTGCGCCTCGGCCTCGGTCAGGCGCACCATCGCGCCGTTGCGCGTCAGTTCGGCGCGTTCAAGGTCGAAGGTGATCTGCCCCATGCTGATGGTCTTGGGCAAGGCGGGCTTGACGCCGGTGCGGCGCAGGATCGCCTCAATCCGCAGCAAAAGCTCCTGCGGTTCGAACGGCTTGGACAGATAGTCGTCGGCCCCCAGACTCAAGCCCATGATGCGGTCGTCGGGCAGGCCGCGCGCCGTCAGGATGAGGATGGGGACGTTGGAATGCTGCCGTACCCATTTCGATAGCGAGAAGCCGTCTTCGCCCGGCATCATCACGTCAAGGATCAGGAGGTCGAAATCCAGCAGTTGCAGCATCCGCTTGGCGGCGTCGGCATGGGCGGCGGCGGTGACGCGGAAGCCCTGACGCGACAGGAACTCCTTAAGCAGGGTACGGATGCGATCATCGTCGTCAACAACCAGCAGGTGGCGAACGACGGCGTCATTAAGACCGGGCTGAGGGCTCACGTGATAAGTCCTGTCCTTGTTATGGGCGGCGTCTTAGAGCGTATTTCGTTCTGTTTGAATCGAAGCTCCGCTCTAAGCTTTTGTTTGGTCGCGCATTTAATTCCGAAAACCGTTGCACACTTTTCGCAATGCGCTCTCGGGCCGGTTTGGTGCGAGACTACAGGGGCTCAGGGTGATTTGTCATCTGGATTTGTCGCCTTTTTGTCATAGCGGGGCGTGGACAGTGAAAATAGTGTCAGGCAGACGAAGAAACCGCTTGCCTTGGTTTCAAAGGTTATCAGATATTTACCTTTTGGGCGGCGCAATCGTGTGCAGGGCCGTCAAGGGATAGTGTATATGCCGTCTTACGGAATGCTGAACGTCCAGAGCATACTGGGCATCGGGATCATGCTGCTGGCCTGCTGGCTGCTCTCGGAAAACAAGAAAAAGTTTCCTGTCTTTCTGACCCTTGGTGCCATTGGGGTTCAGGTCCTTCTGGCCTTTCTGTTCTTCGGTTTCCCGCAATCGCAGGCCGTGCTCGACAGCGTGAATGCCGGCGTGGACGCTCTGGCGGCGGCAACCAATCAGGGGACGCAGTTCGTCTTTGGTTATCTGGGGGGCGGTGCGCAACCCTATACCGTGCAGGATCAGAGCGCCCTGTTCGTTTTCGCCTTTCAGGTCCTGCCGCTGATCCTTGTCATTTCGGCCCTGTCGGCGCTTCTGTGGCACTGGCACATCCTCAAATGGATCACGCAGGGCTTCGGTTTCCTGTTTCAGAAGACGATGGGCCTTGGCGGGGCGTCGGCACTGGCGGTGGCCACCAATATTTTTCTGGGCATGATCGAAAGCCCCATCGTGATCCGCGCTTATCTGTCCAAGCTGTCGCGCTCGGAAGTGTTCATGATGATGGTGGTGGGTCTGGCCACGGTGGCCGGTTCGACCATGGTCGCTTACGCCCTGATCCTCAAGGCGACCCTGCCCAATGCGGCGGGTCACGTGCTGGTCGCCTCGATCATTTCGGCCCCGGCGGGCGTGCTGTTGTCGCGCATTATCGTCCCGGAAAAAGAAGGCGAGGGCGGTGTGGTCGCCGATTACAATTCTTCGCTCAAGTACGACAGCGCCATCGACGCCATCTCCAAAGGCACGGCGGACGGCCTGATGGTGGTGATGAATATTTCCGCCATCCTGATCGTCTTCGTGTCCTTCGTCTCGCTGGTCAACATCCTGCTGGGCATGTTCCCGCATGTCGGTGGCGAGCCCTTGTCGCTGGAACGCGGTCTGTCGGTGGTTTTTGCGCCCCTGGCCTGGATCATCGGCGTGCCGTGGGAAGAGGCGCAGAAGGCGGGCTATATCCTCGGCACCAAGCTGACCCTGACCGAATTTGTCGCCTTCCTTAAGCTGGGCGCGATCCCGGCCAGCGAGATGAGCGAGCGCACGCGCATGCTGATGACCTATGCCATTTGCGGTTTCGCCAATATCGGCTCGGTCGGCATCACCGTGACGGGGCTGGGTGTGCTGATGCCTGAACGCCGCGAAGAGGTGTTGAGTCTGGTGTGGAAGGCCCTGTTTGCCGGTTTTGTCGCCACCTGTCTTTCGGCGGCCATCATCGGGGCTTTGCCGGACACCCTGTTCGGCCTCCATGAGGCCAAGGCACCGGCCGCAGCGGTTGCCACACGCTGAATACATAACCCTGAAACGCAAAAAGCCCCGGCGCGAACCGGGGCTTTTTTTGTGACAAAACTGAAAGCGTATCAGTCCTTGAACTTGTCCATATGTTCCTTGACACGGGCTTCCAGCGTTTCGGCCAGCGTCACGCCCACCGGATGGTTTTCGTCCTTGATCTTGCCGCGCACGACGGCACGGATGGCATCGACGTGGGCGTCGATCAGAAGGCGCGGCGACTGCAAACGAATGGTCTCGTCGTCCAGCATCTTGCACACCGAACCGGCGATGCGGGTGATCAGCGGGTAGCCATAGGTGGTGCCGAGCCCCTTAAGGTCATGGCAGCGGAAATAGAGCTGTTCGGCGTTCTTTTCGCTGAGGCCTTCGCTGCGGATGGTCTCCTGCGCTTTTTCCAGCTTGTTCACCTCATCATCCAGCCAGTTGTCAAACTGATCGGACAGGGACGACAGGGCTTCTTCCGCCTTGGCAAGCGTGGCCGGATCAAGCGCACCCAGCTTGCCGCCGACCTTGGCGCGCAAAGTGTTGGGGATCTGAATGACCTGGGCTTTTTCGGACATGACGTGGTTATTTCCGTGGGGCTGTTTCGTCAACCATACCGCAAACCCCTTTAGGAAGCCCTAATAGCCATCGTTTTCACCTGTGGACGATAAGGTCAGCTCGAAAACTGTTCCGTCAGCACGCGCTCATCGTAGCCATTACCAGCATCGAACAGGATGGTCGCCGATAGTTCCGGGGCCTCGACGATTTCGACCTCACGGATATGGCGCACCTCGAACGTATCGGCCGAGGCCGCCACCGGACGCTTGTCGCACTCCAGCACTTCGAAGCGCACCTTGGCCGAATGCGGCAGCAAGGCCCCGCGCCAGCGCCGGGGGCGGAAGGCGCTGATCGGCGTCAGGGCGAGGGCCTGCGCGTCGAGAGGGATGATTGGCCCGTGCGCCGACAGATTATAGGCCGTCGAACCGGCCGGCGTCGCCACCAGCGCGCCGTCGCAGATCAGTTCTTCCAGCCGCGCCTTGCCATCGATCAGGATGCGCAGTTTGGCGCTCTGATGCGTCTGGCGCAGCAGCGACACTTCGTTGAAAGCCAGCGCCTCCTGCACTTCGCCACGGCCATTGGTGGCGGTCATGCGCAAAGGGCTGATGCGCGTGTGTTCGGCGCTTTCAATGCGCGCCATCAGATCGTTTTCGCGGTATTCGTTCAGCAGAAAGCCGATCGAGCCCATATTCATGCCGAAGATCGGGCGTTCGTCGCGGAAATGCGCGTGCACGCACTCCAGAAGCCAGCCGTCTCCCCCCAGAGCCACAATCACATCCGGGTCATTCGACTCGCCGTACCGTTTGCGTAAGACCGCGCAGGCGGCCTGAGCTTCGGGGCGTTCGGAGGCGGTAAAGGCGAGTTTGAGGGGCATGAGGCAGGGTCTGAACAGCAGGGGATAGCCGTCTTAAAACGGATTTCGTTCAATGGGAATAGATAGCCAACAGCCTTTGACGGGCTTCGTCCGCATCGAGATCGAACAGGCCGCGCACAAAGGCCAGATGACGCTCGTTTATGCGCGGATGCCCGTCATTGAGCGCCTGAACCTGAGCCAGTATGTCCGCGAAGGCGGCCCGGTCGATGCCGGCGGCGCTCAGAAGCAGGACCAGCGGCACGGCCGAGTCCTGAGCCAGGGCGCGGTCCACGATGGCGCGGTCCAGTCCGGTCAAGCGCGACAGACCCTGACGGAAGGCGAGTAAGTCGCCGCCTTGCAGCCGATGCAGGGTCTGCGCCGCATCGGTTGGAGGCGTGGTATGGAAATGCCGTGCATATAGCCCTTCAAAACGCCCCAGCAAGGTGGCGCGCAGGTCAGGCCCCACCACATCGAGCAGGCGGGCCGCCGCTTCGCGCGTCAGGCCGGGATGACGCGTCAGGGGCGCGCGCAGTGCGATGTCCGTGCGGGCGCGGTCGGTCAGGGTGTCGAAAGTGGCGGCATTGAGGCGCAGATGGCGATTGTTCAAAAGCGCTGTGGCCGTAGCAGTGTCGGCCACGGTGATCAAGGCGTCGATGACCGAAGGGCTGAGATGGGATCGTCGTGCGATCAGGCGCGCCCGGTCGGCTGAGTCGGCTAAAAGCGACAGGAGGTCACGATCGCGAAGAACCGGCGAACGCAGCAGAACCGCGACCCCGGCCTGGGGTAAACGGCACAGGGCGGCAATCAGATCAGGATCGGCCCAGTCGGCCTCGGCCAGTTCGTCGAGTACGGTTTGCGCGCTGTCCGGGGGCAGGTCCGCGATCAGCGCGTTCAGGCGCGCGACAAAGCCCGGCTGGCTTTCGACCGGCAAACCGGCCTGACGCCGCGCCAGAGCGTTCAACTGCATCAGATGCAGAAGGGTTCGCACCTGCGTCAGGGGTTGAAGACCGCTGTCAGGGCGCACGACTTCGGGCGCGTCAGCCGCAGGGGCGACGCGGTTCAGGTCGTCAGGGGCCGGTGCAACGGCGGAAATGGCAAGCCTCCGGGCGATTCGCTCAAGGTGTACAAGGTTTTAACACTTAGAGTGAAGACTTGCTTAACTCTTTCGTTCGGAGCACCTTTTCACCCCCTCAGACCCGCCCGCTGCATTTTTGACATGTGCGTTAATGTTGTTTCAACGCTGCATCCGTAGGCTGATGAGGATGGTGTTGTAAGTAAGGCTGGTGTCAGCGGCATGTCTCAAGACATCCTTTCGACAGGGCAGGGTAGCGCAGCAGAGCCTGAACGGCTGGTGCTGGAGCGTGAGGACGCGGTGATGATCATCGAGCGCCTGCGCGAAACCCGTGTCAGCGCGCGGGGCCACGCTTTCCTGCTCAAACTCGATACGCTGATCGTGCGCCTGGGGTCCAAGTGGGACGTCAAGAGCGAGCTGGTTTACGAACATCTCAAGACCGGGTTTGAACGCCGGTTTCAGGAACCGAACTGGTGCCTGCGCATCAATGACGACGCCTGGCTGGCCATAATCCCAACGGAAGGATCGCGGCGCGGGGCGTTGTCGGTGACCGAGATGTGGCGCGATCTGGGTAATTTTTTTGTTGGCGATGTCTCCGAAGTGCCGGTGCCCCTTTATGAGGTGCAGGTCGAGGATGTGGACCGCTTTCTGCTCAATCCGATTGACCTCAAAACCTGGTTCGACCGCCCGGAAGCCGGACCTGAGCGCGTGAAGCCGATTACGGGCGAAACCACGGGTGAGGCCGTCCGCACGCCCGGTCAGGGGCCTCAGATGACCAATATCCAGCGCCCGGTGATGGTGGCGGCGACGGTGACTTTGGCCAATCGCACCCTGCGCATCGCCTCGTCGAACGAGCCCCTGTTCGAGATGAAGAAGATGGTGATGATCGGTCACCGACTGGAGCCACTGGTCGTCGAGGCATCCGACAACACCCTGCTGGATCGCAAGGCGCTGACCAATATGGACTGGGGCCTGCGCGAACTGGTCGATATTACCAACATCGAGCAAGGCCTGAAAATATTGCGCATGCGCGAGGCCGATCAGCGCAAGATGCTGATGGTCGTGCCCGCGGCCTTTTCCACCTTCGCCTCTCAGCGCGCGCGTCAGAAAATCACGCACGAAGTGGCCAAGGCCGCCAATGAGATGGGGCTGAAAGTCCTGTTTGAGGTGCGCGGTCTCGATGGGGTGCCGCCGCATCGCGTTCTGGAAATCGTCTCGCTGATTAAGCCCTTCTGCATGACGGTGGTGGGGCACGTGTCTTCGGACCGCAAGGTCATCTCGGCTCTGGCCAAGTGCGGCCTGTCGGGCGTGTGCATCGAATATGACGGCGTTAAACGCGATGACGACGCGCTGAGCGAATATCTGGGGCAATTGGCGGCTGCGGCGAAACAGGCCGCCGGTGCCTGCATGGTGCAGGGCTTCGACAGCTATCGGCAGATGGCGGTGGCGCGGCTGGCCGGCATTACCCATGCGTCGATGAAGGCGGCGGCCATGATGTCGCCGCGAGGGGCCGTTGCGACGGCCAAGACCGTGGCCGAGGGGCTGGCGGTCAGTCCCGAAGGCCGCGAAAAGCTGAACGCCCTCGAACGGCCGGAATAGGCCCACTTTCACGCCATGACCTGTGACCCGAATGCGCCACTTTTCGCCCTGAGGAAAGTGTCTCGATTTGGTGATTGCGCTTTCGTTAATTATGGTTAACGTCATTATCCGGCTGTTTGATTTTTTATAAAATTTCCATGAACGGGTCGGGGTGGGGGACATGCTGCTGCCGGAGTCCATAGATGTCGCCGCGGGTCTGGTGTTCATCTACCTGCTGATGAGCGTGCTGGCGACGACGGCGCGCGAAGCCGTAGAAGGCTTTTTCAAAAGCCGTTCGCGCAACCTGGAGCGCGGCCTGATCGAGCTTTTGTGCAATCTGCCGAAGGGCCATTCCCTGCGCTTTGACCGTAAATCGGGCGACAAGCTGCACGGTTTTGAATTTCTGGAAGGGTTTTATAACCACCCCCTGATCATGACACTGTATCGCGGCAACTATAAGCCGCCGCCGCGCCGCCGCTTTTTTGAGGGACGCAAACTGCCGTCCTACATACCGGCCGAGCACTTCGCCTTCGTTGTGCTGGATATGATCAGCGAAAAGGGCGGTCAGACCCAGTCCGGGCGTCTTGATCCTCAGGCCGTACTGAACGCTACCCACAACCTCAATAATCCGCGTCTGGCCAGGGTTGTGCAACTGGCGGTAAATACCGCCGATGGCGATATGAACAAGGCGCGCACCTTTCTGGAGCAGTGGTTCAACGCCACCATGGACCGCGTGTCCGGCTGGTATCGCCATGAAACCCAGACCATCCTGTTCTGGTTCAGCCTCGTGGCCTGCGTGGTGATGAACGTCAACACGGTGGTGATTGCCGATACGCTCTACCGTTCGCCCAGCCTGCGCAAGGCGGTCGAGGCCTCGGCCCAGCAATACTATACCGACACCGCCGCCAAGGGGGTGGAGGCGACGGCCAGTCTGGATAACCCCCTGAGCCGTCTGGGGCTGCCTCTGGGGTGGAACGCCACCACTATGGACAGTATGCAGCACCTGTTCCGCTTTTGCGGCAACGACACGCCGCTGCACGATAACCGCAAATGCCCGCCCAGCAAGGAACCCAAGACACCGGCGCCGGATTTCCGGCTCGATCGTCCGGATCAGTGGTGGCACAATGCGCAACTGGCCGTCGGGCGCACGGTTGAAATCGCCACCAATGCCTATAACGGGACGCCGACCCTGGGTGACAATGCGCTGTTCAATATTCTGCCGATGGTGGCGCTGATTTCGGGCTGGGTGATGACGGCCTTTGCCGTGACGCTGGGGGCGCCCTTCTGGTTTGACGTGCTGAGCAAGCTGATGACGGTGCGCTCGACCTTCAAAGGGGGCGCGCCCCCACCGGCTTCGACCTTCACACCGCTTCAGCCCTTCCCGGATGAGACGACCATGCGCGTCATCACCCTGCCGACCTCATCCGCCGTCACCACTACCGCGACCGCCCCGGCGCTGGCGGCGGTGTCGGCTCAGGTGGCCGAGGCCGACGACGCCTTACCCGATCCGTCGTTGCGGCCGAGGGATTACTGATGATTACGGCGGACACGCTCAAGGCCCTGTCGCCGCAGGCCAATGCGACGCGCATCGCCGTCTATGCCCCGGCACTGGAAGCGGCGCGCATCGAATACGGCATCGACACGCTGCGGCGGGTCGCGCACTTCATGGCGCAACTGGCGCATGAGTGCGATAATTTCCGCGCACTGGTCGAAAATCTGAACTACAGCGCGCAGGGCCTCTACAAGACCTTCCCCAAGCGCGTGGGTTCCTTGGAAAACGCCCAGCGGCTGGTCAATGAGGGCAAGGCGGCCATTGCCGAGGCCATCTATGGCAACCGCCCCGAACTGGGCAATGTCGAACCCGGCGACGGCTTCCGCTATATCGGGCGCGGTTTTATCATGATCACCGGGCGGGCCAACTATACGCGCTATGGTGAACTGACGGGCCTGCCTCTGGCCGAACAGCCGCAAAAGCTGGAGGAGGCGGAAACGGCGGCGCGCGCGTCTGCGGCCTTCTGGCGCGCCAAAAACCTCAATGCGCTGGCCGATGCCGACGACTTGGTCGGCATTACGCGCATCATTAATGGCGGCACCAACGGCCTCGATCACCGTAAGGCGCTGTACGAACGTGCCAAACAGGTATGGCCGGAGCCGGTCCTGCCGCCCAGTTATCCGGGCTATACGCCGCTCAGCCAGTATTTCACACTCGAAGAACTGACTCAGTCGGATATCGCCGAACGCAACGGCATAGACAACACGCCGACACCTGAGCATCTGGCCAATCTCAAGGATACGGCGCAGCGCATGGACAAGGTGCGCGCGCTTCTGGGGCAGCCCGTCACGGTGCGCAGTGGCTATCGCGGCCCGGCGCTCAACGCGAAAATCGGCGGCTCAAAGAGCAGTGCCCACATGATCGGTCGGGCGGTGGATTTCGTCTCGCAGCGCTTTGGCACGCCGCTCGATATTTGCCGCAAGATCATGGCCAGCGATATCGTCTTCGATCAGTTGATCTATGAAGGGACGTGGGTGCATATCGGCTTTTCCGATACGCCGCGCCGTCAGGCCCTGCGCGCCGATTTCAGCGTGACCCCTACAGCCTATCGCCCGCTGGTGCTTTAGTTTTTACCGGGGTTAAAAGAAAAAAAGGGCGGGAAGAAACCCCGCCCTTTCCGTTCAAGATCGTACCTGCGCTTACAAAACGCCGAGCATCTGTGCGACCAGCGGGTGACGGACGATGTCCTTGTCTTTCAACTGCACCACGGCCACGGTGTCGAGCGCTTCGAACCGTGCCGCCACATCGGCCAGACCCGACAGGCCGGGCAGCAGGTCCGACTGGTTCGGGTCACCGGTCACGATCATGGTCGAGTTCCAGCCCAGCCGCGTCAGCAGCATTTTGAGCTGCGTATAGGTGCAGTTCTGCGCTTCGTCGATGACCACAAAGGCGTTGTTGAGTGTGCGGCCACGCATATAGCCGACTGGCGCGATCTCGATGAGACCTTCCTGCATCAGCGCCTTGACGCGCTTCATGCTCAGCCGGTCAGTCAGGGCGTCGTACAGGGGGCGCAGATAAGGCGCCAGCTTGTCCTCCATGTCGCCGGGCAGGAAGCCGATCGACTCCCCGGCCTCGACTGCCGGGCGCGACAGGACGATGCGACCGACCTTACCCGCCTCCAGCGCCTCCACGGCCTTGGCGATGGCGAGGTAGGTCTTGCCCGTCCCCGCCGGCCCCAGCGCCAGGACGAGGTTCTTGTCGTCAATGGCGGTCAGCAGTTGCGCCTGTCCGTCGGACTTGGCCTTGATGGTTTTGACGTAGCTCTGGTCCCGCTCTTCGTTTGCCGGGGCTACTGGTGACCAGCTTGCGTGATGCACAGAAATGCGGCGCACCTTAGTGTCGCGGGCATATTCCTCTGCATCGAGAGTACCTTCGCGCAGAAAACGCTTGGTGGAACGCTTGGTCATGACAGCCTCCTTAAAAAAGAGCGCCAGCCGGATCGCGGTGCAGGCGTCCGGTCAGTGCGCGTCAGCAAGAGCGGGATTTGAGGCACAAAAAAAGACGAAACCGGGTAAGGGTTCGTCTTCGCGTATGCGTCAGGGGAGGAAAGGCGGGCGCGTCCGGGTGTGTCGCATCCTTGGGGCCGCACCGCCGGGGGCGGGGGGACATTTTTGGGTGCAAACACGTACCTGTGAGCCACTGAAAACCTCTTGAAAGGTAACGGGCCGGATGTCGCCGGGTCCTGTTGGGGGGCTCTGGTGATTCCCCCTCAAGAACAGTACCAGATTCCGGCAGAATGCTTACCGAGTTCTTAAATGGGTTGTGGAAAACTTTTGTGCATACGCGAAATAATGGAATTTCGCGCGACGACGGCCCAAGGCTTGCCACAGACCCTATCCCGCGCTCATAAGCGTAAGGAAACAATCTGACCGAGAGGCTGTGATGAGTCTTTTTGCTTTGGACGGCGTCGCGCCAACGCTGGGCGAGGGCGTATGGATCGCCCCTTCGGCGCAGGTGATCGGTGATGTGCGTCTGGGGGGCAGCGCCAGCGTATGGTTCAACGCCGTGCTGCGTGCTGATAATGAGCCCATGACCATTGGGGTGCGCAGCAATATTCAGGACGGATCGGTGCTCCATTCCGACCCCGGATCGCCCCTGACTATCGGGGACGGGGTAACGGTCGGGCACAAGGCCATGCTGCACGGCTGCACGGTCGGCGACCACAGCCTCATTGGCATTAATGCCGTGGTGCTCAACCGCGCGGTTATCGGCAAGAACTCGATCGTCGGGGCCGGGGCACTGGTGCCCGAAGGCAAGGTCTTCCCGGACGGCGTGCTGCTGATCGGGGCTCCGGCACGGGTGGCGCGCGAACTGACCGAAGACCAGATCGCACGGCTCACACTATCGGCGGACCACTATGTGTGGAACGCCCAGAGATTTGCCAAGGGCCTCACACCTCTCTGATCACGCGCTCGTGTGTCTTTGAGGTTGGATCTGCCGGAATCTCGCCTTGATTGCGTGTGTCAGTGGGATAAGGGGATACCGACAATTAGGGGGGCTTTATGAAGAGATGTCTGGGGTATGGAACTTCGGCCGTGGCGCTGCTGGCGCTGGTGCTGGCGACGGCGGTTCAGGCGCAAGAGGCCACGCAAAGTGCTCCGGCCACGTCCCAGACCGCCTCCGGCGCGCAGGCCAAACCCAGCGAAGCCATCGAAGAAATCACCGTCACGGCCAGCAAAAGCGCTGGCACGCGAATTGACCGTCGCGTCTATGACATCAAGACCGACCCGCAGGCGACCACGGGCCAACTGAGCGATGTGTTGTCCAAGGTGCCCTCAGTCACTGTCACCCCCGATGACAAGGTCCTTCTGCGCGGCGATTCCGGCGTGACCATCTGGGTCGATGGCAAGCCACCGGCGGAGGGCAAGCAGGTGTTGCGGATGCT
>NZ_JAIXSV010000078.1 GCF_027484505.1 Asticcacaulis sp. | reverse complement strand
TTTCCGGAGGTGCGCCGGTGGATCATTTCACCGATATCGCCCATCTGCGGCACGTTACCGGGCAGTGAGGCACGGATAGCCCGGCGGGTGTCTTCAAGCGAAAGCGGACTGACGACCAGTTCCGTGAACGGGCTCTGCCCTGATCTAGCCAACCCGATCAACCGGGCCAGCTCTGCGGTTATCTCATCACCGTCCCGATACGCCCCGATCAGGCACAGCTGTTCTGGTGCACGGCTGATCACCGCGCCGATTACTCCCAGAGTCAGAGCGTCCGCCCACTGCAAGTCATCGAAGAACAACACCAGTGGCCGGGCCGAGGTCGCAAAGAACTCCAGGGTCCGACAAATGGCGTTTTGCGTGCGCGACAGGGCAATCTGCGCGGAAACCTCTGCCAGAGGTGGTGTCACCCCCAGCACCGGTTCGGCTTCGGGCACGAGATCGACAATCGCCCGGCCATGCCCCTCAAGCTGTTGCGTCAGTTGTACACGGGCGCTTTCGATCTCGTCTTCGCCGGCACTCAGCAAGCGGTTGAACAGGATGCGTAAGACCTGAGCCACCGCGTCATAAGGTTTGTCGCGTTGAAGCTTGTCGCTTTTACCCGCCGCTGAGGCTACACCCGCGGTTTTTATGGCGTAGTGAACCAGCGAGGTTTTTCCGATCCCGCCTGGACCGGACACAAAAGCCATCGCGTGCTTCCCCTCACGCGAAACGCGACCGATCACGGCTTCGATCTGCCTGACCTGTTCGGAGTGTTCAAGCAGCCCATCGGTCTGGTCGAAGCGAAAGGGAGCCTCTGAGCCCCCCGGCTCGAACCACGGCAAATTGCCCTTACTGTTCAAAGCGCTGGCGCAAGCCGCCAGATCGACATAAAGGGCCTCGGCGCTGATATACCGGTCAGCGGGGTCCTTGTTGAGCAGTCTCAGGACAATCGCGTCGATCAGTGGCGGAAGACTGGCAATGAAAGCACTTGGGGGACGCGGCTCGATAGCCAGATGCGCATGTCGCCATTCCGCCCTGTCCACAGCGTCGAAGGGCCGCCGCCCGGTGAGAATCTGATAAAATAAAACCCCCAGTGCGTAGAGATCACTGGATGGGGCGTCCTGATGGACAGCGGAACCATGCAGGCGTTCGGGAGCCGTGTATATATAGTCTTCGCCCAGAAGCCACTGTGGGTCCACGCGCCCCGGCGGGATCAGCCCGGCGATGCCTGACATCCCCAAAGCCTCACCCTTCAGGTGGCTCTGAGTCAGGCTCTGCGCGGCCCCGACCGCGACATCGAGAAAGGCGGCGAGGGACAACGGTCCCGTACCTGTGGGGCGGACGTGCGCTTCAGGTGAATTCACAGCGCCCCCGTTCATAGCTGCTCGTTGTCCTCGTCCAGCGCGGCCAGCACCAGCGCAATCAGCTTGTCACCATCGAGCGGCTTTTCAAGGAGGCCCGAGGTCTCCAGCGGCTCTATCTGCGTCAGAAGAGTCGGTGTGGCGAAGGCGGTAATCAGAATAACGGGCACACGGTCTCTGGCCTGTCTCAGGACGCGAAGCAGATCAAGGCCGGACATGTCCGGCATCTGAATATCCGTAATGAGGCAGGCAATGTTCTTGCGATTGGCCTCAAGGAACTGACGCGCCGATGCAAAGTTAAGTGTGAAAATACCGAAAGAGTTGAGCAGACTTGCCGTCGCCATGCGAACCATCTCGTCGTCATCCACAATGGCTACCAAGCCTTTGGGCATTCACCTACTCCCTACATATAGACGCGCCTGAACACGACGCACGCCTTACCGCATCATAACCGGGCCTGCGGGATAAATCAGGACAAACCTTGGTATAGGTATAACCCATCCCATGTAGGCCCCGCCCCCTATCTAGGTTCGATTTCCCGTATGGCATTTCAGCGGCAAGCTGATGAGGCTGGCAACCAGGGGGCATGCCGAACACCTCGGTGAACCCTGTGGCGGCTTTGCGGATCTCAACCTGCATCGGAACCCTCTCATGACAAATCCTTACCAACCCGGCCGGCGACAGGTGATGGGCGGCGCTATGGCGCTTGCCACCACGGCCGCGGTCACACTGGCAGCCCCTGCCCAAGCCGGCACGGGCAAAACCAAACCCGCAAAACCCTCATCCTCACCTTCAGGAGCCCATTCCATGCTCAATGGCAGCTATCTTACCACCCGCGACGGCGTTCAGATCTTCTTCAAGGACTGGGGCCCCAAGACTGCGCAACCCGTCGTCTTTCACCACGGCTGGCCTCTGACGGCCGACGACTGGGACGCCCAGATGCTGTTCTTTCTGGCCAATGGCTACCGCGTGATTGCCCACGATCGCCGCGGGCATGGTCGCTCGACCCAGACCGACAGCGGTAATGAAATGGATACCTATGCCGACGACGTGAACGCCCTGGTGGTCGCCCTCGACCTCAAGAACGCCATCCACGTCGGCCACTCGACCGGCGGCGGCGAAGTGGCGCGTTATCTGGGTCGTCACGGGACGAAGCGCGCGGCCAAGGGCGTGCTTCTGGGGGCTGTGCCGCCGATCATGCTCAAGACGGCGGCTTATCCGAATGGCCTGCCCCTGTCGGTGTTCGATGGCTTCCGCATGGCGGTGGCCAGCAACCGCGCCCAGTTTTTCCGCGACGTGCCGTCGGGCCCCTTCTACGGCTTCAATCGTCCGGGTGCCAAGGTGCAGCAGGGCGTGATCGACAACTGGTGGCGTCAGGGGATGATGGGCGGCAGCAAGGCGCATTATGATTGCATCAAGGCCTTCTCGGAAACCGACTTCACCGAGGACCTTAAGAAAATCGACATCCCGGTCCTCGTCATGCACGGCGAAGACGATCAGATCGTGCCCATCGAGAATTCCGCGAAACTGGCCGTCAAGCTGCTGAAAAAAGGCACGCTTAAGACCTATCCGGGGTTTTCACACGGCATGGCGACGGTGAATGCCGACACCATTAACGCGGACCTGCTCGCTTATTTTAAGAGCTAGCCCTGTTATCCGGGGACCGCCGTCACCCCCGCACGCGCGGTCCCCTCTTCCCATACTTTCCATTCGTTCGGAGGCGACCATGACCACGCCATTACTGACCACGACGGCGGGTGCGCCGGTGGCGGACAATCAGAACAGCCTGAGCGCCGGGCCGCGCGGGCCTTTGCTGATGCAGGACTATCAGCTCGTCGAAAAGCTGGCGCATCAGAACCGTGAGCGCATCCCGGAGCGCGTCGTCCACGCCAAGGGCTGGGGCGCGTTCGGCACCTTCACCGTCACGCACGACATCTCAAAATTCACTCGCGCCCGCGTCTTTGAGTTGGGGGCCACCACCCCGCTGCTGGCGCGCTTTTCCACCGTGGCCGGCGAACTGGGCGCCGCCGATGCCGAGCGCGATGTGCGCGGCTTTGCCCTCAAATTCTACACCTCAGAAGGCAACTGGGACCTCGTCGGCAACAATACGCCGGTCTTCTTCATCCGCGACCCGCTGAAGTTCCCGGATTTCATCCATACGCAGAAGCGTCATCCGCGCACCAACCTGCGCTCCTCCACCGCCGCCTGGGATTTCTGGTCCCTGTCGCCCGAAGCCCTGCATCAGGTGACCATACTGATGTCCGACCGCGGTATCCCCACCGATCCCATGCACATGAATGGCTACGGCTCGCACACCTATAGCTTCCTCAATGCCGACAATGAGCGCTTCTGGGTCAAGTTCCACTTCAAGACGCGTCAGGGCCACGCCCACTACACCAATGCCCAGGCCGCCGATGTGATCGGACAGTCGCGCGAAACCTATCAGGAGGCCCTGTTCGGGGCCATCGAAGCCCACCAGTACCCGAAGTGGGACGTCAAGGTGCAGATCATGCCGGAACTGGAGGCCGACACCACGCCCTACAACCCGTTCGACCTGACCAAGGTGTGGCCGCACAGCGATTACCCGCTGATCGACGTGGGCGTCATCGAGCTGAACCGCAACGCCTCCAACTACTTCGCCGAGATCGAGCAGGCGGCCTTTTCGCCGTCGAACATCGTGCCCGGCATCGGTTTTTCACCGGACAAGGTGTTGCAGGCGCGCCTGTTTGCCTATGCCGACGCCCACCGCTACCGTCTGGGAACGCACTATGAGGCCCTGCCGGTCAATGCGCCGAAATGCCCGGTGAGCCACTATCATCGCGACGGCTCGATGCGCTTTTTCGACAATTTCCAGTCGAACCCGGACGCCTATTACGAGCCCAACAGCTTCGGCGGCCCCAGCGAAGCCCCGCAATACCGCGAACCGCCGTTGCGGATTACAGGCGATGCCGACCGCTACGATCACCGCGAAGGCAATGACGACTACAGCCAGCCGCGCGCCCTGTTCAACCTGTTCGACGACGG
>NZ_JAIXSV010000090.1 GCF_027484505.1 Asticcacaulis sp. | reverse complement strand
CGATATCAGCCGGCACGTCCAGGGCAGGGATGATGGGCATGGCGGCCAGCTTGGCACGCAGCTCGGCCTCCTGGGCTTCCAGTTCCTCCAGCCGGGCGATCAGGGATTTCTGCCTGGGACTTTCTTCGATTGCCGTCAGGATGGCGGCGACGCGCCGTTCCACGGCGGCCAGGGCCTGCCGCTCCTGTTCCTGGCGACCGCGCAGCTCACGGTTCTGCCGGTCGGCCTCCTCGATATAGCCTACAAGGGCGTCGGTTACCCTCTCGGGCGTCACCAGCTTATGCCGCAGTCCGTCCAGGACGCGCGCCTCGATCTCCCGGCGCTTGATCGTATGGCCATTACCGCAGGCGCCGCGCCGATAATGGTTGGCGCAGCCATAGCGGGCCCGGAAGACGATATTATACCGGTTGCCGCAACACCCGCATTGCAGCAGGCCGGACAACAGGGCGTCGGGCCGGCGGGCACCGGTCAGCCGGTTGGCATGGGCCTCCCGGGTGGCGGCAATGCTGGTCTCGTGCTTGATGGACAACGCCTCCTGGCGCCGGCGCACGGCTTGCCAAAGCTCATCATCCACGATCCGCAGGTCTGGCACCTCCGTCCTGATCCAGGCGCTTTCCGGGTTCAGCTTGGGCACACGCTTGCCGGTGGACGGATCTTTGCGGTAGCGGAGCTTGTTCCAGACCAGCATGCCGATATACATTCCATTATTGAGGATACCGGTGCCGCGGACGACATGGCCTCTGATGGTCGTGTCGCCCCAGATGCTGCCTGCGGGGCCCGGAATGCCTTCGGCGTTCAGCCTACCAGCGATTGTCCGTGGGCTGACACCATCGGCGAATTCCCGGAAGATGCGCCGCACGATGCTGGCCTCGGCCTCGTTGATCCGGCGATCCCCCCTGATGGGTTCGCCATGGGAATCGAACTGCCGGATCACGTCATAGCCGTAACAGACGCCGCCGCCTGCCTTACCCTTCTCGACGCGGCCGCGCAGGCCGCGATGGGTTTTGGCGGCTAAGTCTTTGAGAAACAACGCATTCATCGTTCCCTTTAGGCCGATATGCATTTCGTTGATTTCGTCGTCGGCCAGCGTGACGATCTTGATGCCCAGGAAGGTCAGCTGCCTGTGCAGAATGGCGATATCGGCTTGGTCCCTCGACAGTCTGTCCAGGGCCTCGGCCAGCACGATGTCAATCGCGCCGGACTGGGCGTCGCGGAGAAGCGCCTGGATGCCGGCCCGTCCCACCATGGACGCACCGGATATTGCCGCGTCCTTGTAGCAGCCCACGACCTGCCAGCCTTGCCGAAGCGCCCGCTCTCGACAAATCCGGATCTGGTCCTCGATGGAGGACGCGCTTTGCTGGTCCGATGAATATCTGGCGTAGATGGCGGCACGCATGCAGGCACTCCAGGATGTGAAATCCAACCTGTTTGGTCGGGCGATGTCAATGGTGGGGCGGGTGACGCTGCTGACCCCCGGATTATGGCGGCGGGTTATCCGGCTTGACGGCGGTGTTGGCCGCCCGTGCTTGGAAATGCTGGCGGGCCAGCAGCTGGCCCAACTCGCGCGCTAACTGCGATATGGTGGCGTCGATGTTGACGGTCTGGCCACCATTATCGTTGCAGGCTTCCAGGACGAGCCGTGAGGCCACGCCGGCGGATCGCTTGTCGGTTGGGGGTAGGGGCTTGGACATGGTTGCACCTCAATCATGGGGCACACAATGCGCCCTCCATGATTCCCAGATGCTCCAATGCCAAGAGATCAAACAGCCCTCGTATTCATGCGATATTCGCATGATTAATCCATCAAGGTATGCGTCTATGGGCGGTGGACGTGTTCATCAAACCAAGACTGACCCCTGGTCCAGGAAGTGGATCATCGCATCCTCGAAGATGTGGCACCCAGTTTGAAGTTCTTGAATGTGACCACTTGGCGAACGGAGCTGGCTGACGCATATGAATGGCCCATCTCCTTGGAATAGGCTCCCCCATGATCGGGCCCAGCCGGCAGGGGGAAGCATGTGATCATGGTATCTATTTCTGGGCAACGCGCACCGAGGAGACCAGTTCCTCAACCTCTGCACCGATCATGGTTCCATGCGCGACCAAGATTGAAGCCATTTCATTGATGAGCTGAACGCGCGGGCGGAGCAGTGCCATCACCTCTTCATGTTCAACCGCCAGCAGACGGCTGACCTCATCGGCGAGGGACGGATAGGCGCGGAGAAAGGCGGAGATGGTATCGGGGTCGGCGTCGCCGAGCCAAAGGAGGCGGCTACCAAGACCGTGGCCGGCGATCATGGCAGTCGCAACGCTGGTGGCGCGGGCAAGATCGCTCTGGGTAGAACCACCGGATCCCAGGCCGACGGACCCAAACCGCAATTCCTCCGCGGCACGACCACCAAGGAGGACACGGATGTGCCGCCGTGCTTCGTCCTGGGTACTGAATGTTGATTTCCACGCGGAACTGACCCGGGATTTCCGTCGAGAATTGACCCACCTATGAATTATGCGGCTTGGTTCATGATTGGGTCAAGGCATGTGGATTTCCCTTTCTCTTGCCGGAT
>NZ_JAIXSV010000176.1 GCF_027484505.1 Asticcacaulis sp. | reverse complement strand
TCCGGCCCCGGCGGCTTCGATCCAAAGCCCATATAGAAGTACCGCTCGGGCACGTCTAAGGCTTCGGTGCAAAGCATCAGTTCGTCGGAACCGATACGTTTTTTGCCCTCTTCGATAGCAACGAGGTCAGCAACCGGCATCTCAAGGAACCCGGCCAGCCACTCTTCGGACATTTGCAGAAAAAGCCGTCGGGCGCGGATGCGCTCCCCTACATGGGTATCAACGGCATTAAGCTCAATCGTCATCTTGAAACCCCCAAGGCTCCAATTGGCGGTACGTCCCCGCCTCAGGAAGCCTCCTCGATCCTGGAGATCGGGGAGTTCGAAACCGCACCTAGATACGGCCCTGTGGCCTTTAGCCGGGGCCTGTTGCATACGCCACAGGCTCCCCGACCAGCTATAGGTCAAGGAGGTGTGTCGGAATGGCCGACATCAACCATCTAGGTAGGGGTTTCGACGCCCCAGCGCTGCACGTACAGCGCCAACGGGAATCTTACATGAGACAGCCGGAGATTGCTAGTCCGGGCGTTCGTGACATTGAATGAAGTTGGGAAGCGGAGAAATCGATCTGAGGACGACCGGACAACCAATTTACCCCGACAGGACGCCGATCCAAAGCTATTCTTTCTTGTGAAAATTCAACCTCTTAGTAGAAAGTTTAGCTTCGAGAAATGACTAAAAATAGCTACTTTCACATTTAACGTGAAAGTCTTAGTCATTTTTCGTTGCGAGCTCCCAGATCGGCTTTCGGTTGGTCCCGCTGTTAACGATCAGGGCATCATTCCGCATACCTTGAAGCAAATTCGCTATCTTTTTTCGCTTCTGCGCTTCCGACAAAACTTCCGACATTTTTTCCAGCAAAAGGCCATCGAAATCCGATCTGGTCGCCCGCTGAAACTTTTTCAAAAACTCAATGATCATCGCGCGGTAATGGCCATCATCGAAAGCGCGGTTGCGGATATAGCTGGCCTTTTGATCCGTTAAATCGGCGACTTTTGACGATATGAAATGATTTGGCGAGCGCCCCTCGATTAAGCCGCCTGACCTAAGTTTCCTCGCCATGTCAGACGGGATGGGGATGTTTTTCTGGACACGGTCGAGCAAGATGACCTCGTCAAGGTTCAGGTCTGAGCGCCGCATCAGGACTTGTACATATTTAGGATCGAAAATCTTACCTGTAATCGAGACCTCGACTCCCATCATCCCGCCGGCATGTTCGCCAATCAGAAAGTCGGGCAAAGGGAAAAACCGCTCACGCTGAATCTCGAACATGCGCCGAATGCCGCTGCCCATCTGGTCAATCATGCGCAGGCGGATCATGGCATCGATGAGCCATTGATTGCGATAATGCTCCGGGGGCGATTGATGCTCCAACATCCATTCGACGCTGGGCGGCATGAAGCTACCTAAATTGCTGATAACCAGCCGATCTGGAAACTCGACCACATTGATCTTGCCGCCTAGTCGATAGTCCTGGTGCGCGATAGCGTTATGCAGGGCTTCGCGTATGACCCAGTTATCGTACTGTGACACAGGTGTGGGAAACAATGTCCCGTCCGGCATGTATTCTAGCGTCAGGTTGCGCACCTTTTGAAACAGCGCTTCCGACGATAGTAAGAACGGCAGCCCATAATGCTGGCCGCTGACGTAAACAGATTGCTCGTTCTTCAAAATCCAACTGATTTTGGTGTCGGCAGGGCTCAGAAAATGCTGAGCCTCATCCTTGCCTAATAGTAAGATAGCCGTCCGCGTGATCCGGCCCTGCTTTGTGACACGCGCCTTATTCAGCAGCGTCACATCATCCCATTTATCGACTTCGTCAGCTTCGGGGTTTTGATTGCGGCCCAGATATTCTTTGAACTTGGTTCGGGCAAAATCAATGGCGCGCCGGTCAAGGTCAGCGAGAGTGGCCCCATCCACCACGTGCCCAGACCAGTCATCTTTGCCATTGAGGACTTCGAAGAGCCGAGCTTCCTTGTCTCCCGTCAAGGCGGTAACATGACTTTCAACCCGGATGTAGCGCGTGCCCCTGTAAGCCAAGGGTAAGGCTCTGGGCGCGTGGATTTCGAGCACCACCAACCGTCCATCAGGATGTACGACCTCGTGGAATTGAAAGTCAGGCTTTGGTGTAATGCTTTGATTCAGACCCATAATCAGAGCTTGATTTCCCTCGAACTTCTCCTTGAATGGATTAAAAGTCGTACCCGTGACAGCATGGCTTTCGTCGTCCACGCCCCAAATCAACCAGGCCCGTTCATGCCGTTCTAAAGCCGCCGAGTTGCCGAGGCCCGCTATATATTCGCCAATCTTCTTCGGATCGCTGAGATTTGACTTAAACTCAAAAGTCTCGCCCTCATGGGATTTTCGCCGAAACCCATCCACTCGCGATACCAAGGCTGAATTTTCCATCAGTCCGGCCCCGCACTGCTGCTATCGTGAAATTTTGAAGTGCAATTACTCATGATCAGCTAGGACCCATATTCGCTTTAACGGCAAATCAGCCTGAACCTCTTCTGACAATTGCTCATAGCTTTGCTGCACCGCCTTGACGATTTCACCTGCATCCCAAATTCTGATTTCGAAAAATAATCGTTGCGCTTCCTTGGCGAGCGCTTTTGTCACGCCGCCCCAAGCAACCAGAAGGCCTTGCTCGGCTGAAAACTGCCTCATTACGCCCTGGAGTTCCCTTAGAACAGAGACATCGACAGGAGCATCCTGGGATTTCACCTGGACCACCAGTCTTGGTTCATCAAAGCCTAATGGTCCCTTCCCGGCGACAATATCAACGCCACCGTCAGCGCCAGGTGGTGAAACCACCACTTTATAGCCCTGCGTTTCAAGAACCGCCCCCACTAAGGTCGAGAGCCTATGACCTTTAAAAACTGTGGCGATTTTCATCCGGATAGCGTCATCGGCCACTTCCATCAAATCGACAGCGGCGGACGTATCATCTGCAGTAATCACGCCCTCTCTGGCATCTTTCACACCCTTGCCTTCTCCGACGCTTGCGATATTTCTACCGGAGATCGCCGGGTCAATCTTACCGTTAAGGACCGCAGCAACCCTCGTTTCGGCATCATTCCGATGGATACGGCAAACGGTCAGAAATGCTCCAAACGAATAAAGGAGGTCCTGAGCGAAGGCGCTACGTGGAACCTCTTTGACCCATTCAACTGGCCGAGTATGGTGTGCGTCATTGAGGTCCGTTCGGTAACAGTAAGGACCCGTTACACGTCCTAAGGCGATTGCCGCTCGCGACTTCAGCGGCATTACGATAATGTCGTCTTTTGCCATCATGTGGGCGAAAGGCCATAACTGGCTTTCCCAGTTCGAAAGCGTTTTGCCTTTTTCATCCGGATAGATGGAGGCAAGAGCGGTATTCAGGTCATCCCGTGTCGGCAATTTTGAGAGATCGGGCATGTCATCCCAGCCGATCACTGCCAAGCCGCTTTCGAGGGCCAACGTCTCTCGCTCACCATATTTTCCAGATCGCACAAGCCAGACCGTCATCAATAGTTATCCCAGTTCAAATTTGCCATTGGATCATCCCATTCCCCATCAATCCCTTGCCACGACTGTATCGTAGAGGCCGATCTGGCTAAGTCCCTTGTGAGTTTCAATTCCGGTGTAGCGTAAAGAGGCGTCTTCATAGCGTCGGAACGCAAACACGGCCTGGTTCATCTTCTCAGTGTTGAACACCTTCAAGCGCACCAGCAAGTGAAAGTCTTCTACGGTCAAACCGGTCACGGTCAGGAACAGGTCAGGTTCAAGCCGAGTGATCACGTCCTGAAGCGTATTTTCGCGAAAATCCGTCAGATACATAAAAGCGGGAATACGTGTGGCAAACTTGATCAGCTTTTCCTGAACCTGCTTGCGCTTGGACTTATATTCCTTTTCCTCTTCGGTCAGCTCTTTCTTTTCCTTCTCGGAAAGACCGCCAGCCTTGGCCTTGTTTTTAAGGTCTTTCACCTTCTCGTTCTTATTGATAATGGTTTCAATGATGTTGTCGCCTAGAGCGCGCCAGCCTTCGATGCGGTTGACTGCAGCCATCGCCTCCGGGTTGTCCATGATGCGGCGCAAGGTGTCGTTATCGACATTGACCAGAAGAGCGGACTCCCACTTGCGCGCCAGCAGCGTGCCGGACGTGCCTGCCATGGCGATATCAAGTATCCCCCCGGCATCAATCTGGGTCATGTTCGCGCCGTCATAGGCCAGCACGGGAAGGAATGAGACCAGTTCCCGGACGGCGTTTTCCGGATTAGCTTCACCAGGCGACAGCCCAATGCCGTAGTCCGACAATTGCCGCAGAGCGCGCGTGGGTGCGAAGTCAAAGACGAAACAGACTGGTTTGACGATCTCTTCTTCGTTCGGATTGTCACCATTCGGGTTTTTGATCGACCAAGGCGATTGCACCCGAAAAGCCGCTTGGAAATAGGTTTCCGGCGATTTCAGATTACGTAGCATCAGGATTGACGACCATTGCGCAATGGTGACACCGGTGGTGAGCTTGCCGCACGACAGCGTGATGGTTTTGGTCTCGAAGCCACTGCCAATGGCTTTACGCACCGGCGGCACGGCATCTAGGCCAATACCGGCGTCTGCACCAGCGGCCATGATCACGTAATAGCCATGCCAGAAAGTGTTATGCCGTTCGGCCAACAAATTCGCCATAGCCTGGCAAGCCGCGACACTGGGCAAAAACCAGAACGAATGCTGCATATAGGGCAACAGCCGGTTGTCGGAGTAGGGAAAAGGCGGCCGCCCGCCTTGCCTTAAGGCATCCGTTGTCTGAGGCATGTACGCCCCCCGGATAATCTCAAGCCATTTCTGCACATCAGATTTATGTGTAAAGGTCGCGTTGTCGCCGGACCCGGTCGCGGCAAAAAAGACGTTTAAGTCAAACTCATCGAACTCCCCCGAACTGGCAATGACGGTCAGTTCGGGCGGCATCTGATAGGTCAGTAGCCGCATCTGGGGCAACGAGGCATATGGGTTGCGCTTGCCGGGGTTCTGGATCGCAAATTCCGCCTTGGCACGCTGTTCGTCGGTATAGGTCCAGTTGAAGATTTGCTCTTCTATAAACTCACCAGTCGCCAGCGCCTTGAAGGGCGTGCCGGATAAATAGAGATAGGCGCGTGTGGTGATGGGCAGGAACATGGCCTCATTGGCCGACAGGCGACCGAGGTCTTCGTTGACCTCATCAAGCCCCACATCATATTCCTGTTTCAGGTCGCGCCGGGAGTCGTCTTCGCCTTCAAACAGTTCCTTGGCCGTGTCGCGCCAGGCGCCGAAATGGTACTCGTCAAAGACCACCAGGTCCCAATTGACGGCATGAAGCCAGGCATTGCGCGGTTTGATGGTGCCGGTCGCCTTGTCGCGCCCCAGCAGGTCCTGAAATGAGCCGAAATAGACCACCGGGCGGGCGGCTTCGATCTGGCTGGGGTCGCGTTCCGACTTGCGCGATAGATATTGCCAGCCGTCAAAATCGACATGACTTTCAAGGTCGGTCTGCCAGGCATCTTCGACGGCGGGCTTGAAAGTGACGACCAGAACACGTTTGGCATTGATCGTCTTGGCCAGTTGGTAACTGGTAAAGGTCTTACCGAAGCGCATCTTGGCGTTCCACAAGAAGCGCGGCACGGCCTGCGGGTCTTCGGCCCAGATGGATTGGAAATAGTTGGCGGTGCGTTCGACGGCTTCGGCTTGCTCACGGCGCGGCGGAAAGGATTCGGAGCGCGGGCGGTCAAAGGTCTGACCCGTGCGCAGTTGGGTCAGCACCGCCCGGACATCGGCCACGGTGCAGCGAATCCATTCCCCTTGCGGATTGTCAAAACCCTTGTGGACCAGAGCGCCGCGCACGGCATGGTCGGTGATGATTGTGCCGTCATCGCGGGCGGCGGGTTCGTCCAGTTCGATAAGTGGGGTAATTCCGGCGGTCTTGACCTGCTCGGCAATGCGCGTTTGCACTGCGCGTGTCGTCTGGCCAATCTTCAACAGCCCCTTATGGCTGTCTGCCTCTATGGTATAGGCATAAAGGCGCGGATTAACCTGCGGCTTAGGGGCCAAAATCTGTTCGATAGTGGGTTTAATCATCGTCGCCCGCGTCCAAAACCATGGGTCTGACTTGGGATTCTATGTAGGCCTGTTCTTCAGGCGTAATGCCATATTTTTCATACAGAGCTTCGTCCGTCCAAATGCGATCCCAAGTTTGCATGGGTACCCAAGCGTAGGTCGAATGGGTGGCGTGTTGAGTGATTTTTCGTACAGACACCAGAAACCGAAATAGACGGGTCGCATAATAGGACTGAACGCTCTTTGCCTCATCTTCAGAATTAACGTAGAAAAAAAGGAATGACTGAGTACAGACGGACGGTGAAGGCGCAATTATTGATTTTCCGAGTATAGGGTGCGGTATCATATCTCCACCGTTATATGCCTGCGGAACCAAAACCTTCCATTTTTCAACAAGGTGAGAGCTTTTATTTATTTTGTCCCTACTAATATATCCGATACCCCTTTTCATTGTCCGAATATAGTGTAAAGGAATGTCGCCTTCATTTTTAATTTTATGAAAATCGTCAAAATTAGAAGTCCAACCAAACTCTTTGTCTCTGGCAAGAATTGTATTTATTGACTTATGCTCTTTGGTAACAACCTTGTGCAAAATTGAAACTGCTCGGGCATCTCTGACGAACACATCATATTCACTTAGGTCTCGTTGTGTCGGCCCAATAGCTTCACCATTACGGTACGTAGTCACGTCGCAGAGCCCCTGATGCTCTGCATCCCAAAGAAAATAGCAGACACCGGCCTTAATCTCGACTCCCGGAAAAACCTCGCTTGCAGCGGGATAGTCTACGAGCTCCTTTATTTGGCTATCACTCAACATAGCTTGCCTGAACTCGCTCAGACCGAGCCCGGACGCCATCCAACGGGCAGGTATGACCATAGATAAGAAGCGTGGTTGGAGTTTCTTCGCCTGCTCTACGAAGTATTGATAGATTGGAACGTCGCGCGTCCCCCCATCTGAGCTAAGCTGATAGGGCGGATTTCCGATAATTACATCGAATTGCATAGCGTCTCCAAACATCCCGGCGATGCGAGATTTGATTTCATCGGTATGGATAAAGGCATAAGCATGGGTTTCACGGTCTGAGCCGCGGTCCATTGTTTCCTGACCGGCGCCGCAATGGACACAGCGGCCATTGCGCCAGCTATGTTCGGTACGTTCAAACCAGATATTCCCGTCTTCGCTGGAAAAGCTTTTGGCAACCGAATGTTCGCCCGTCGCAAACTTCGAACAATAGAGGCTGCGGCGGGCCAGAAGAGCGGTCAGTCGGGTAATACCGATACCGAACAGTTGTTTGGTCAGGATATGATTGACGCGGGTTTGCAGGTCCGGAATCTCGGCTTCAAGCCCGGCAATCAGGCGAATGGCGATTTCGCGCAGAAATACACCCGACTTGGTGCACGGGTCCAGAAAGCGCACAGTGCTATTGGCCCACAGGCTTTGACCACCGTTTTGCGCTGCCCAGGCGTCCCCCAGTGTGTCCAGCATCCGTTTGGCGAAGTCAGGCGGGGTGAACACTTCGTCGTTCGACAGGTTGGCAATACAGGTCAGCACATCAGGATTGCGGCCCCTCAAGGCGAAACTGGCCTGATCGTTCATGCCGCCTCCCCAGACGCATTGCCCGCACTGGCCAATTCTCGCACCGTCATCGGTGGATAGGCGGTGGTAGGCTTGAAGATTTCATGCTTCCCAAGGTGGGCGAACAGCGAGCCTTCGACGCTGAAACTGGCCATCCCGGTCAACACATCCAAACGGAAATCACGGCGCTGAAATTTGCCCTTACCCAGATAGCCCCATTCGACGACGAGTATGGGCTTCCCGTCCATATCCTTCATCGTCATGGCGTCACCGTGAATCAGGTTCTGCGACAGTACAAAGTAGGCAGCGCGATATAGGTCGTCGCCTTCATCAAGGTTCAGATAGTCTGCGAACACCTCAAGCATATTGGCGCGGCATTCCGCAATATTATCAGCCAGAAGCTCAATGCCATAGGTGCACATCAAGCCCAGGAGGGCATAATGTTGTTTCTCAAATTCTGACTTACTGAACTTAACTTCGACGGCCGCCAACTTGCGTTTCAGAATTGGCACCAAGAAATTGCCACTGCCACAAGCGGGTTCCAAAAACCGCGAGTCAATGCGCTCGCTCTCACCCTTGACGAGGTCCAGCATCTGTTCGACCAGCCAAGGCGGGGTAAAGACCTCACCATGATCTGCAACTCGTTTTTTTGACTTAATTAGACTCATGCTTAAATGGATATAGAGTGTCAGAGATTGAGTCTACACGCATAGGGCGGACTGCAGGCCGCCACTCACCCTTGAAGCTGACCAGCTGTTTAAAGTCCCGGCTGATATCACAGCTTTTCGATAAGATGAACTTCTACCGTGTAGCCGATGAGCTGGAGACGGCTTGCCGCCGCTCTCAAGCTAACTTTGCTGAAAAACGGTAGCCCGAGCTTCTTCGATCGCTGGTACGGGTGCCGCATAATCCCGTAAATTACCTTGTACTCGCTCGGTGTCGGCTTTGA
The DNA here is from genome assembly GCF_027484505.1 of Asticcacaulis sp. Lineage (GTDB taxonomy): Bacteria > Pseudomonadota > Alphaproteobacteria > Caulobacterales > Caulobacteraceae > Asticcacaulis. The sequence goes on along the minus strand of NZ_JAIXSV010000176.1, from coordinate 13,713 downwards.
GCGTCCATCCGGTAACAGTGCTTCAAAACCTGACTTGCCCGCTTTCCATTGCCGTTTGATCGCCGAGTCTCGCATCGATTTTCGGAACACATCGTCACGCACGAAGCTCTCCGCAGACACTATGCCTTGGTTCCAGAGGTGGCTTATCGGCGCGGAACCGTGGCCGTCTTTTAAGTGTATGAACTCTTTGTCACGGGAGAAAAAATCGCAGGGTTCGAGGTTTGCGCCGGCGGCGCCCGAAGGAGATGCTTTCACTTTATCAAGATTGAGAAGGTCTGGGTCCTTATCAAGCTCGGCGATCAACTCCTGTTCGTTGGTCGATTTTGTCGATGCACGTATAGGGGTAGCGGATAGCAGGGCTTGGTAGCCCTTCTCGACCTCTGCGAAAAACTTGTCCTCGATGCAGTACCAGTCGCCTGAAAACAGGACATATGTGTTTTTCTTGTATGTGAGCTCGTATACGAAGCAATCATACACTCGACGACGCTTCGACTTGTCTCCCTGGCCATCGACCACTATGCGAACTTCATGGCTGGCCTTGAGCTCAGCAATCCCGGACACCTCTGCGGGTCTACCGGCTTTGAGCTCGGCGATATAATCTTCAATTGCGAGTTCGCCGAAACCAGTTTTTGCACCTGATTTGAATCCGATCCCAAAGTAGCCGAAATCATGCCCCTCTTCGGGGTCGATGATCTCGGGTAACGTCATATGGAGGTCCGAAGGGTGTCCATTGATCAGAAGTTGCACTTCAGTAAATACTAAATCGTCGAGTTGTTTCTGCAGATCGCCGTCTCGCACGGGCACTATCTGGTCTATGAAACCGTAGTCCTTCTGATAGTCGGTCGCGTTGAACAGCTTGAGTGCTTGTTCACATTTTTTAGCAATATCATTGGGTGACAGCCTGCTTGTGATGGTTAGGGCGTCCTTTCCTGCAAGCGAGTTTGCGAAGGTAGTATCAGTAGGGACGCCGCCCGCTAAGCGGAGAAGGTCATTTTGGTAGTCAATGCCGAATCCTCGAAGATCGGACTTTCGACTCGACTGTATGCGCTTTTGGAATGTTGTTGAATCAAGTGTTGCAACGTCGAGATTTCTGAGCGCGCCGCGCGCAACGGAATTCAGGGTAACACGTAATCCAAAGTTACGGACGAAAGCGTCGGCGGTAAGGGCAAGATGACCGCCGCCAAAGGCCAAGGCAAAAGTGCGCTTTGCTTTACCATCTCCATCGGGGGACACCTCCAGAAACAGGACGGACGAACAACTCTTGTTCTCAAGCTTGATATCACCTTCTGCGCTATATTGGTTGATAATGCTTAGCCAGTCCGGGCTGTTACCGTGGGTTTGTCCTATGTAGAGGCGGCCTGACTTGGCGGGAACTTCTCGGATATCACTGCTACTTCGGACGGCATCTTCCACAGTTTTATCGTCTCGCAATAGGCGGACGGACAGTGTCATAGTTTTTGAATCGTCTACACTTTTAGCCTTCGTCGCGCGCGCCATCGATTCCTCCGGTGCTTTCATGGTATTACCCGTTCACGACGTGCGCCAGAAAAATATAACATCAGGGTTGCGTCCAGCCTAGGTGCTGCGTGGCTCTGCGGGCTATCAGTCGTGTAAATCGAGCAAGGCTTTGACGGTATGGACGACAAATCGACGCTTAGGACCCGAGAGTTTTGACCAGGCAGCCGCGGCAATCGCTACTGCTAAGCCGACTTTTTCAACAATATCGGCCACGAGCAGCCAATAGCAACGTGGGCTTCACAGTGTTGCCCACTATGTCGTATGCTGAGATCACAAAGGCGACCGTGCGGTATTTGGGTATTTTTGAGGACTGTAACTCAAACAGCACATAGAAGTTGGGGGCCTATTTGGGGGCTTAGCCACTTCGTGCATTTCATTTAGAATATTGAATTCAAACGGCTATTTCTCGAATTCAAGTCACCTAAGCCGCGGTCGCCGAAGCCATTTGCGTCACGTCGAACATCTATCAACCCTGCCGCAGATCATCGAGATAGTCCGACCACCACTGGGCCATTTTAACACGCTCGTCCCAGTGTTTGCCTCGGTGGTAGATTGCCCGAACGCTGTCACCGCCCTTGTGCGCCAGAGCCTTTTCTATAGCGTCCGAGGACCACAGGCCCGACTCGTTGAGCAGCGTGCTGGCGGTGCTACGGAAGCCGTGAGCGGTCATTTCTTCATTGGTGTAGCCCATGCGGCGCAGCCCCATGTTGATCGTATTTTCAGACATGGGCTTGATGCTGGTTATGAGCGACGGGAATACGTACTTTGTCCCGCCGTATGTCAGTGCTTTCGCCTGCCTAAGTATCTCCAGAGATTGGCGCGAAAGCGGAATGGCGTGTTCAGCCCGCATCTTCATCCTTGATGCCGGGATAAGCCAGACACAACGGTCGAAGTCGATCTCCTTCCACTCGGCCAGACGAACCTCGCCAGGACGGGCGAAGACGTGCGCGAGGAAGAGTGTGGCCAGCCTGGTCAACGCGCTGCCATCATAGGCGTCGATGGCGCGCAGTAGCATGCCAACGGCTTTTGGCTCGACCAGTGCGGCATGGTGCTTCACCTTGCCTGTAATCAGCGCATCGCCAAGGCCTACGGCAGGGTTGGTTTTCGCCCGGCTCGTGATGATGGCGTACCTGAAGACCCGGTCGGCAAAAGCGCGGGTGCGCTTGGACGTCTCATAGTTCCCCCGCTTCTCAATAGCCTTCAAAGCCGCGAGAACCTCAAACGGTTCAATATCAGAGATTGGGCGTCGGCCGATTGAATTTTCGAGCTGAGAGCGAAACCAGCGCTGTTTGATCAGGGTGGCCGGGGAAAGCCCCTCCTTCTCTTTAAGCTCGATGAACTCCGCTGCCACGGCATCGAAGGTGCTGGCATGAGCGATCTTCGCCTGAACGATTTTTCGCTTTTTGTCCGCAGCCGGATCAATGCCCTCTGAGAGCAACCGCTTGGCGTCGTCACGCTTAAAGCGGGCCTGTTTGAGCGTTACCTCAGGGTACTTTCCGAGCGACAGGATGTTTTCACGCCCGAAATGCCGGTAACGCATCTGCCAGAGGCGATTTCCTGACGGCTGGACGGACAGATAAAGGCTGTTTCCGTCGGAAATTTTGTAAGCTTTTTCCTGAGGTTGCGCCGTACGCACCATCTTGTCTGTGAGGGCCATGTGGGTAACGGATTTTCAGAAAGTGTGGGTAAAAGGCCAATTACCCACTCGTTACCCACAAATGCGCCGGAAAACGCTGGACGCACGTGGAAGTTCGCGGATAATTAATCCGCTAAACTACCTTATTTTAAAGGATTTTTCAAATATTTCCGGACTTGTCCGGAAAGCTGATTGGTGCCCAAGAGAGGACTCGAACCTCCACGACCGTTAAGCCACTGGTACCTGAAACCAGCGCGTCTACCAATTCCGCCACCTGGGCACTTATAATCAGGCTGCGTTCCGATCTTGCGACCGGAGGCCGGTGAAATACAGAGAAGGCCGGGGCAGGTCAATGGCCTTTTTGAAAGTTTTTTACATTTCCACAGATGACTGCGCGGAAAATGGCGGACGCCGGGCCCGTCAGGGATTGCGACGCACAAGCCCATGCGCTAATTGAGGTTTACAAAGGGGTGCCGCCCCAAAGGCATCCGCGCATCCGAGGTTTCCATCATGTCTCAACTGTCCTCCAGACTGGTCACCGTGTTCGGCGGGTCGGGCTTTGTCGGCAAGCAGGTCGTCCGCGCGCTGGCGCAAAAGGGCTGGCGCGTGCGCGTCGCCGTGCGCAAGCCGACCTACGCCTACGATCTCAAGCCGCTGGGGACCGTGGGGCAGATTCAGGTCGTGCGCTGCGATGTGCGCAAGGAGGCCGACGTGCAGGCCGCGCTTAGCGGCGCGTCGGCGGTGGTCAATCTGGTCGGCATTCTGTATCAGACGCCGGGCGCGTCGTTTGACGCCGTGCACCGCGCCGCGTCGAAAGCCATTGCCGAAGGGGCTGCTAAGCTCGGCATCAGCGATTTCGTACAGATGTCGGCGCTGGGGGCCGATCCGAAGTCTTCATCCAAATACGCCTCGACCAAGGGCAAGGCCGAAGAGGCGGTGCGCGCCGCCATTCCCGCGGCCGTGATCGTGCGTCCGTCGGTGATCTTCGGGCCGCAGGACGGCTTCTTCACCGGTCTGGCTGAGCAGATCAAGACCTTCCCGGTCATGCCCTCCATCGGTGGCGGCAAGACGAAGTTCCAGCCGGTCTATGTCGGTGACGTGGCGCGCGCCATTGCCGATACGCTGGGCAACCCGGCCTTTGCGGGTCAGACCTTTGAACTGGGCGGGCCGGAAACCTTTACGTTCAATGAGCTCATCAAATATGTCGGCGAAGAGATTCAGTCGCCGCGCGCCCTCGTCTGGATGCCGTTTGCGGCGGCCAGCCTGATCGGTCTGGTCGGGGACATCAGTTCGCTGCTGATCAAGCCGCTGCTGACGTCTGATCAGGTTCTGCTGCTGCAAAAGGACAATGTGGCGTCGGGCAAGCTGCCGGGCCTGCGTGAGCTGGGGATCGTGCCGACGGCTGTGGAGTCGGTGGTGCCGTCCTATCTGTGGCGCTTCCGCAAGAACGGTCAGTTCGCCGAATACGCGGGCTGAGTTGGTCAGGCCGGGGTAACGAATAAACTTCCTCCTCCCCATTGTATGGGGAGGTGCCGAGTTTACGAGGCGGAGGGGTATTCCTTCCGCGGGTTATACCCCTCCGTCAGCTTCGCTTCGCTCGCTGCCACCTCCCCATAATATGGGGAGGAGAAAGTAGTCGCGTTAAACCGACACATAGCACGACAGACCCTCCGGTTGCGCCGGAGGGTTTTTTTATGGACGCGACTGCGCAGGCGCGACGCTGTCCAGCCATTCCAGCGCCTTGGACGTGCGGTCAAAGGTCAGTATCTGCCCGTGCGTATAGGCTTCGTCAAAGACGCGGGCGCGCACCTCAAACAGCACCTCGTTGGTGATGACGGCCACCTTGTTACAGATGTCTATGCCGGCTGTTTCGGCGTGCCACCACACCAGCAGCCGCTCCACCTCGGCATAGTCATAAAGCCCCGTCGCGCGGCGGTAATCGAAGATGCGGCGATAGGTCCAGGCGGAACGGTTGGCCTTATAGCCTTCGATGATCAGGTCGGTGAGACGCGCACTGTCGATTGCGCCAAGGACCCGAAAGGTCATCAGCTTACGGTCGGGGTCGATGTCGATTTCCAGCACGGTGAGCGTCCTCGTCTGTTTTTATCGGCCGCTGCCCGTGCGGGGTACAGATAGCGACGTTTGTTACAGAGTGGACACAAAAAAAAGGAAGTCTGTAAAGCAAAATCTTGGGATCAATGCCCCAGCGACAGCAGGATCAGGCCGAGGCCACCGACCACAATGCGCCAGAGGGCGAAGATGCCGTAGCCGTTCTTGGCCACGAAGTTCAGCACCGCCTTAACGACAACCAGTGCCGTCACAAAGGCCGCGATAAAGCCGACGACGACCAGCCCCATGTCGTTGAAATTCATTTGGTTATGGGTCTTATACACGTCATAGGTAAAGGCCCCCAGCATGGTCGGCATGGCGAGGAAGAAGGAAAACTCCGCCGCCGCCTTCTTTTCGACGCGGCACAGCATGGCCCCGATCAGGGTCGAGCCGGAGCGCGACATGCCGGGGATCATGGCCAGACACTGAAACACGCCGATGATCAGCGAGGTCTTGAAATCAAGGCGGAAGGCATCGCCCTTGTCCGGCGTCGGCGCGTACTTGTCCACCAGCCACAGGATGATGCCACCGACGATCAGGCTGATGCAGATGAGGCGCGGGCTTTCGAACAGCACGCTCTTGATGAAGTCGTGGGCCAGCACGCCGATGACCAGCGCCGGAAAGAAGGCGACAAGGATAGAGACGGCAAACCCGCGCGACTCCGGCGAGGTCGGCAGGGTGATCAGCACGTTCCACAGCTTGTTGAAATAGAGGCTGAGGAGCGCCAGCACGGCGCCCAACTGGATCAGCACGGCGAAGGTGTTGCTGGGCGACTCAAAGCCCAGAAAATGCGACAAAAGCAGCAGGTGGCCGGTCGAGGAAACGGGAATATATTCGGTCAGGCCTTCGACAAAGCCTAAGAACAAGGCAATCAGATAGTCCATAAAATCAGTCCGGCTTAAAAAGGCTTAAAAGAAGGTTAGGTGCCTGATGTCAGGCCTTTGCGGCCAAAGGATGTTCGCCGACATAGCGCAGCCGCACATTGGGCGCGGTGCCGGTTTCGGTCTGTTCAATGGCGTGGGCCAGCCAGCCGGCCGAGCGCCCCAGTCCCATCAGCGTAAACGGCGCGTCCTTGGGCAGGTCGAGGTGTCGCCCGATCAGGGCCAGCGCCAGAGTAAAGCCCCGTGGCCGCCCGGTCAGCTCCTCACCGACGGCGCGGATGGTCTTGAGGTCTTCGCCGATGTGCGGGGCGGCGGCCATCAGGGCTTCGGCGCGCAGGGCATCGCAGGGCGATTGTTCGGCCTCAAAGCCCGGTAGCTCGACACCCTGACGCAGGAAGGTTTCGGCGACCAGACGCGGATTGCCCTGACGGCGCACCTGCGTGACATAGGCTTCGGCGCGCGACACCCGCCCGCCCATGGCCGGGCCGCTCAGGGTGGCGAAACCGGCCATGACCGGCGATGACAAGGGCCCCTGCGACACGGCGGCGGCGCGGGCCGACAGGGTGGCGGCATCGAGCCCGTTATCGGCGCACAGCACCAGCGCCCGGCGGATGAGATCGACGTCACGCAGGTCATTGACCTTCCAGGCGCGGGCCAGACGCTGATGGAAATAGAGGCGCGGCCCGCCATTGGTCACCGCGTCGAACAGCTCATTCAGAATGCCCGCCGCTTCAAGGCGCAGATGGCGTTCGGTCGCCTGTTCCGACAGGGCATCTTCGTCCAGACGCCGCGACAGCATCCCCCACACGCGGGCGCGCGGCCCGCCGGTGAAGTTGACGTCCGGGCGCGGTTTTAACGGCCCGAAGGGGTTGGTGGCCTCGTCCTTCCACAACAGGGCGGCGACGGTTTCGAAGTTCTCGGTTTCGCTGAGGGCGAGGCTGTCGTGCGTGCGGTAAAAGGGCCGGTTGTCGATGGCGATAAAGATGTCGGAATCGATGGTCGCCTCACCGCGCAGGGCGGATTTGCCGCTGAGCGCCGGTAAAACCGCCGGGGCATCCTCCGCCGGGCGCGGCCCGCGCTGCGTCAGGCGCTCAATGTCGTCAAGGGCATAGAGCGAGCGGCGGGGATTATCCGGGTCGGTGCGCGCGGCGATGCGCTGACGGCTGACATAGGCATAGAGGGTCTGCGGCTTAACATCCAGTCGCTGCAAGGCTTCGGCGCGGCTGATCCACTGGCGCGACATGGGCTCACCCTCGGATTGGGGCTGATAATCAAGATTGATTATCAGGAACTTTAAACACAGCCGGGTTTAAAATCCAGCCATGTTTAACAGGGGCTTAAAGTTTTTGTAGCGTGGTAGATTCAGGCGTATACAGATGCCGTTTCTGGTTATTTTAAGGCTCCTCCGCCATGGCCCTGCCCTTTACACGCCTGATCAACCCGTTCAGCTTCAACGGCCTGACGCCGCAGGAGATGATCCTGCGCGTATCGGCCCTGTCGGTGTTCGTGGCCCTGACCCTGATCGGGCTGAAAACGCTGGCGCTGATGGCGTCGGGCTCGGTGGCGGTGCTGGCCTCGCTGACCGATTCCGGCCTAGACCTGCTGGCCTCGCTGATCACCTTCTTCGCGGTACGCTTTGCCCGCACCCCGCCGGACAAGGAACACCCCTTTGGTCACGGTAAGGCCGAGGCCTTTTCGGCCCTGTTTCAGGCGGCGCTGGTCTTTTCATCGGCGGCCCTGATCCTGCGCGACGCCTGGGACCATCTGCGCACGCCGGAGCCGGTGAGCGGCGGCCTTTTGTCCGTGGCGGTGATGATCGTGTCGCTGCTGCTGACCGGGCTTCTGATCGCCGCGCAGAACGCCGCCCTGAAGGCCTCGCAGTCGGTGGCGGTATCGGCTGATCGCGCGCATTATCTGACCGATATTGCCGGGAACAGCATTGCGCTGGTTGGCGTCGGGGCCGGTGCGCTGGGCGTGCCGCATATCGACGCCATTGCCGGGGGGGCCATTGCCCTGTGGCTTTTGTGGGGGGCGCTGCACGTGCTGAAAGACGCCGCCGACAGTCTGATGGATCGCGCCCTGTCGGACGAAGATCAGGCGCGCATTCATGAACTGGCGTCTGACGATGCCGAAGTGCTGAATATCCACCGTCTGCGCACGCGTATTTCCGGCCCGCACGTGCTTATCCAGATGCACATGGCGCTGCGGCCCGACCTGACCCTTGTCAGGGCCCATGAAATAATCGTAAGCGCTGAGAAACGCATATTGTCGGCCTTTCCCAATGCCGACATCCTGATTCATCCCGACCCGGACGGCGCGTCTGAGCCGCATGGCGGCGTCTTTGCCGAAGCGCACGACCGGGTGCATCAGATCTGACATGAACACGCCCCTGCGCACCCTTTATCATTTCGCCTTCGACCCGCATTCGCGGCTGGTCCGGCTGGCGCTTGGCGAAAAGAAGCTGGCTTTTGAGGAGGCCCCGGTCAAATACTGGGAGCCGACGGATGAGTTTCTGCGCCTGAACGTGTCGGGCCTGCTGCCCGTGCTGGTCGAAAGCTACGACCACGGGCGCAACGTGACCCTGTGTGAAAACCGCGCCATCCTCGAACACCTCGATGAAAGCGCCGCCGAGGTGCGGCTATGGCCCACCGACCCGCAGGAGCGTGCCGAGGCCCGGCGTCTGGTCGGCTGGTTTGAGCGCAAGTTCGACTATGAGGTCAACGCCCTTCTGCTGCACGAAAAGATGGAAAAGCGCCTGATGGGCATGGGGGCACCCAATCTCTCTGCCCTGCGCGCCGGGCGCGACGCGCTGCGCGACCACCTGCTTTATTTCGAAAGTCTGCTTGAGGCGCGCAACTGGCTGTCCGGGCGGCACATGTCCTATGCCGATTTTGCGCTGGCCTCACACCTCAGCGTCATTGATTACGTCGATGAGATGAACTGGGACCGCTATAAGCACCTGAAAACCTGGTACATGGTGGTCAAGTCGCGCCCGGCCTTCCGTCCGCTGCTGGCCGACACCCTGCCGGGGGTTGCCCCGTCGGCGCACTACCGGGAACTGGATTTTTGATGGACGCGCGACCCGACACCCCCACCTCCCTCAGGGAGAGGGGGTTTAAGGCCGACATCACGGCGCGGGCAAAGGCGCTCGGCTTTTCCAGCGTCGGCTTTACCAACCTGCCACAGGACTGGGACGCCGCGCAGCGCCTGAAGGCCTTTATCGCCGCCGGCTATCACGGCGAGATGGCATGGATGGAAGAGACGCTGGAGCGGCGTCTGCACCCGCAAAACATGTGGAACGGCGCCAAAAGCGCCATCGTTTTGGGCTTCAACTACGGCCCCGACAGCGACCCCCTGCTGGGGCTATCCGAGCGCGATCTGGCCAATATCAGCGTCTATGCGCGCGGCGACGACTATCACGACGTCATCAAGAAAAAGCTCAAGCAACTGGCGACCGACATCGTGACCGCCTATGGCTGCGAGCTGAAGGTGTTTGTCGATACCGCGCCCCTGATGGAAAAGCCGCTGGCGCAACTGGCCGGGCTCGGCTGGCAGGGTAAGCACACCAACCTCGTCTCGCGCGAATTTGGTTCCTGGCTGTTTCTGGGCAGCATCCTGACCGATATGGAACTGCCGCAGAGCCTGACCGAGCGCGACCATTGCGGGTCGTGCCGGGCCTGCCTCGATGCCTGCCCCACGGACGCCTTTGTCGGTCCGTATCAGCTCGACGCCCGCGAATGTCTGTCTTACCTGACCATCGAATTTCGCGGCCACTGGCCCGACCGCTTCCGCACCGCCATGGGCAACCGTGTCTATGGCTGCGACGACTGTCTGGCCGCCTGTCCGTGGAACAAGTTTGCGGTGGAGGCCTCCGAGGCCAAGCTGAAAGCGCGCGAAGGCTTCAACGCCCTGTCGCTGGTCGATCTGGCGCAACTGGACGACGCGGCGTTCCGCACCCTGTTCAGCAAGTCGCCGATCAAGCGCATCGGTCTGGCGACCTTCCTGCGCAATGTGCACTACGCGCTGGGCAACAGTTTTGATGATCTGGTGGACCCGGACAAGATCGCGGTTTTGACGCGTAACCTCCGCCACGATAGCCCCGTGGTGCGCAGCTCGGCCGTCTGGGCTTTGTCGCGTGGCCTGAGCGCCGAAGACTTTCGGGCCCTGCGGTCACAGCACCTGCCGCAGGAGGACGATCCCGACGTGTGGAGCGAATGGAGCCGTCATGTCGCCTAGGTTTTCCTTAATCGTCCTGTCCTACCAGAGCGGCGCGTATCTGGAGCGCTGCATCGAGGCGCTGCTTACTCAGTCTACGGATGATTTTGAAATCCTGCTGGCCGATAACGCCTCCAGCGATGGCGCGCCTGAGGCCGTGGTGGCGAAATTTCCGCAGGTGCGCCTGATCCACAATGGCGGCAATCTCGGTTTCGCCGCCGGTAACAATGCCGCTGTGCGCTATGCTAAGGGCGAATGGCTGGGCTTTATCAATCCGGATGTGTTTGTGCACGCCCACTGGCTCAGCGAAATGGCGCAGGCCATCGGTGATTATCCGCACACGCACATTTTCACCTCACTGCAACTGGACCCGCAGGATCAGGGCGTGCTGGACGGGGCCGGCGACGGTATGAGCTTCTTCGGTTTCCCCTTCCGCATGGGCTATCGCGCCGCACGCCCGGAGCACATTCCGGTCAGCGAGGTGTTTTCGCCGTGCGGTGCCGCCTTCGTCATTAAACGCTCGCTGTTTGAGGCGCTGGGCGGCTTTTACGAGCGCTTTTTCATGTACTGCGAAGACGCCGATCTGGGCTATCGCGCGCGTCTGCGGCGCGAACGCACCCTGTTGATCCCGCAGGCGCGCGTCGATCATATCGGCTCGGCCACGCTGGGGGCGCGCTCGGACTTCGCCCTGTTCCACGGCTATCGCAACCGGCTGTGGCTGTTCATAAAGAACACACCCGCCACCATCCTGTGGCTGATGCTGGTGCCGCACCTCTTGTTTAGCTTGTCAGGGGCGCTGAAGGATGTATTGAAGGGACGCGGCCCGGTCGTCGGTCGCGCCCTGAGGGAAGCCCTTACTGGCTTGGGCGCGGTGATGCGGGACCGCCACCAATTACAAAGTACCCGTCTTTTGCGTTCAACGGATTTATTATCTCAATTTAGCTGGGACCTGCGCCTGATCCTGCGGCGCGGCCTGGACCTACGGAGCCCGAAATGAGCCTTTCCGAAGCCTTTACCGCCCTCAAAACCCAGGCCGCCATCGACGCCAAAACCCCCATCGTGGCGCATTTTGAATACGAAGCCGACCGTCTGGGGGCGCAGTCCCTGTCGGTGGCCGGGCTCTATGTCGATGTGTCGAAGCAGTCGTGGTCGGATGCTGGCTTTCAGGCGGCGCTGAAGCTGTTCGAAGCCGCCGACCTGCCGGTCGCGCGTGAGCGCATGTGGACCGGTCAGGCGATCAATGTCTCGGAAAACCGCGCCGTTCTGCACGTGGCGCTGCGCGACTCCGACGGCGAAAACGCGCGTCTGCGCGGGGCAGAAATCACCGCCGACGTCAAGACGGCCCGCGACGCCATGAAGGCATACGCCGACGGTATCCGCAGTGGTCAGATCGTCGGTGCGACCGGTAAGCCGTTCAAGACCATCCTGCACATCGGCATCGGCGGCTCGGACCTCGGCCCGCGCCTCGTCTGGCAGGCCCTGACGCCGCTGAAGCCGCAAATCGACATCCGCTTTGTCGCCAATGTCGATGGCTCGGAACTGGCGCTCAACACCGCCGATCTTGATCCGGCCGAAACCCTGGTCATCGCCGTGTCGAAGACCTTCACCACGCAGGAAACGCTGGCCAACTTCCTTGCCGCGCGCGACTGGCTGATCGCCGGCTTGGGTGAAGCGGCGGCCTCAAAACACCTCGCCGCCGTCTCTGCCGCCCCGGCCAAGACCTCAGCCTATGGCATCCCCGAAGACCGCGTGTTCGGCTTCAAAGACTGGGTCGGTGGCCGCTATTCGCTGTGGTCGGCGGTGTCGCTGTCGGTCATCATCGCCGCCGGTTATGACGTGTACGAACGATTGCTGGCCGGCGCCTATGAGATGGATCAGCACTTCCTGACCGCGCCGTTTGAAAAGAATGCGCCGCTGCTGCTGGCCGCCGCTCAGGTCTTCAACCGCATTGGCCTCGACCGTCCGGCCCGCGCCGTTATTCCGTATGCGCATCGTCTGCGCCGTCTGGCCGCCTTCCTGCAACAGCTTGAGATGGAATCGAACGGCAAACGCACCGACGGCTATGGCCAGTTGTTACCGACCAAGACCTGCCCGGTCGTCTTCGGCGACGAAGGCACCAATGCCCAGCACGCCTTCTTCCAGATGCTGCACCAGTCGGAAGACATTGTGCCGCTGGAGCTGATCGCCGTGAAGTCGAACCCCGAAGCGCCGCTCGACATGCAGCAAAAACTGCTGTCGAACGTCATCGCGCAGGGTGAAGCCTTTATGGTCGGCAAGAGCCTCGAAACCGCCGAGGCCGAATGCCGCGCCGCCGGTTTCGACGCCGACAAGACCGCCATCATCGCCCCGCAAAAGGTCTGCCCCGGCAACAAACCCTCGACCCTGGTCCTGCTTGAGGCCCTGACGCCGGAAACGCTCGGTGCCCTGCTGGCCCTCTATGAGCACAAGACCTTCGCCGAAGGGATCGTCATGGGCCTCAACAGCTTCGACCAATGGGGCGTGGAACTGGGCAAGACGCTTGCCAATGCCGTGCTGGAAGACATCACCGGCAGCACCATCAAAGCGCACGACCCCTCCACCACAGCAGCCATTTCGAAGGTGAAGTAGCAGGGGCACAGCCCCTGCACCCGTTTGTGGGAGTCAAAAAAGCCGCCTCTGCAAAGGGGCGGCTTTTCTTTTGCTCTCAGATAACCCGCTGTGAGGCGGCGATAAGGCTTAGCGGGTGAGCACCGGCGCGCAGCGTACTTGAGTACGTGAGCACCGGCGCGCAGACCGATGAGGCTTCGCAGCCCCTCACAGGTAGGGTTATCAGGCCACGGCGGCCGCGCGTTTCGCCTGAATGGCCAGTATCTCGTTCGGCATGACCTGAACGAAGGCCTTCAGCGCATTGTCCCAGTCGTCGAGGATGGTCTCGGCGCGCGGAGACTGCGTCTTTTCAAAGTGCTCGGCAATCAGGGCCTTGAGGTCGGCCTGATCGCTTTCGGGCACTTCGCGCAGGGTGATGCCTTCCGGGTTGATGTACTTGGCGAACGCCCCTTCGGTGTCCCAGACATAGGCGACGCCGCCGGTCATACCCGCGCCGAAATTGGCACCGGTCGAACCGAGGATAACCACCTTGCCGCCCGTCATATATTCACAGGCGTGGGCCCCTGCCCCTTCGACCACGGTCACCGCACCGGAGTTGCGCACGGCGAAGCGTTCTCCGACGCGGCCTGCCACGAACAGCTTGCCCGACGTGGCCCCATAGAGGTTGGTGTTGCCGGCCAGCATCTGGTTCGGCTGCCACTGTTTCGGACGCACGACGATGGTCGCGCCCGACAGGCCCTTGCCCACATAGTCATTGGACTCACCAAC
>NZ_JAIXSV010000244.1 GCF_027484505.1 Asticcacaulis sp. | reverse complement strand
GCATAGCCGGGTTAGGGGGAGGAAGGGCAGGGGGTGAAGCCGGGGAGGCGGCTTCTGTATAGCCCTTTGTCCGTAAGGATGTTGCGGTGCTTCCCGCGACGAGGGGTAAGGATTGTCTAAGGCATGCCTGGTTCAGGCGCTTCGCCCATAGGCGGCATAGAAGGCCGAGACAGCGGCTTCGACCTCGGTTTCGATTTCGGCCTCATCCGGTTCGGGGAGGTAGTTGAGGAAGCGCGCCTTCTGATAGCGGCTCTGGCACAGGGCAATAAACTGATGCGCCGCGCGTAAGCTGTCTGTCAGCACGAATTCCCCTGCGTCTGCGGCCTTATTCAGAAAACTGGCAAGATTGCGCGCACCACGCAGCGGGCCGTTTTCGTAAAAAGCCCGGCCTATGTCGGGCCAGCGTTCGGACACCGCCATGATGACGCGGTAATTGCGCATGGTCGAGTCGGACGTCACAATGCGCAGATATTGCTTGGCCCAGCGGCGCAGGGCTTCGCGATAACCGCCGCCATCGACTTCGAACGAGTCGATCAGCCGCGCATGAATCGCGCAGTGGCGATCCACGAAGGCCTCAAACAGTTCTTCCTTGCTCTTGAAGTAGTTATAAAGCGTGCCCTTCGACCCACCCAGCTTCGCGGCGATGGCCGACATGGACGCGGCGTCAAACCCTTCTTCGAGGAAAATCCGGCTGGCCACATCCAGTATGGCTTCACGACGGGCGTCCTTGTCGGGACGAGATTTTAACTCTTGCATCTTAGCCTCGGTGTGGCGTGCAATCATTTGCAGGCAATGCGCTGTGCCACGTTTTGAATATGTGTCGTCGATACATCAGCTTGCTGCGGCGCGCAAAAAATTACTGACCGTACCGTACGGTTTGATTGACAATATAGCGATCGCGGCGTATAGGCGCAACAGATAAATGACCGTACCGTACGGTTCGAGAAACTGAGGGCGTACCTGATGTTTGTATTTAAACGACCCGCAATTGGTTTGCTTCTTGGCGTTTCCGCTCTGGCGCTCACCGCCTGCGCGGCCTTGCCGAAAAGCGAGTCCGTCTCTCCCGTGCCGACTGCCGCCGCTGTGCCTCAGGACATGCTGATCGGGCGCTGGTGGGAGAGCTACAAGGACGCGCAACTGAGCGATCTGGTCGAAACGGCCCTGCGCGACTCTCCCAATCTGACCGCTGCCGCCGGGCGTCTTCTGAAGGCGCGCGCGCTCGAAGACACGCAGAAGGCGACGCTCTATCCCACGGCGACGGCCTTGGGCGCCTCCTTGCAGATGGGGGGCAAAGATCCCGCCATCGATGCCCTGACCCTCGGCGGCATCAATTTCGGCTGGGAGCTGGATTTCTGGGGCAAGAACCGCGCCGGGGTTAAGGCGGCCGTCTCCGCCGCCGAAGCCGCCCGCGCCGACGGACAGCAGGCCGTGCTGGTCCTTTCCACTTCACTGGTCAATGCCTGGTTCGAACTGGGCCATATGTACAAAGACCTCGATGTCGCCGAACGCAATCTGGCCATCCGCACGGACACGCAGTCTCTGGTTGCGCAAAAGGTCGAAGGCGGTCTGCGCCCGCGCGCCGAACTGGAACAGGCCCGCGCCAATGTCGCCAACAGCAAGGGCGAGGTGGCGGCGCTGAACGAGCGCATCCTGATCCAGCGTCACCTGATTGCGGCGCTGGCTGGTCAGGCCCCGGCCTTTGGTGAGGCCCTACCGAGGCCCGTCCTGCCCGATACGCACGATTTCAAGGCCCCGGCGCGCATTGATCTGGAGCTGGTTGCCCGTCGTCCGGACGTGGCCGCGGCCCGTGCCCGCGCCGAACAGGCCGTGCACGGCACCGAGCGCGCCAAAGCGTCCTTCTATCCCAATGTCAATCTGATGGCCTTTGCAGGCAAGGTGTTCCTCAACGACCTGTCCGGGTCGGGTATCGACGCCATCAATGCCGGTCCGGTGATCAGCCTGCCCCTGTTTGAAGGGGGTAAGCTGCGCGCCAATCTGCGCGGCGCCGAGGCCGATCAGTCGGTCGCTCTGGCCAGCTATCATCAGTCCGTCATCAACGCCATGCAGGAGGTCGCCGATACCGGTGCCAGCCAGACCGCGCTGAGCGAGCGACTGAGCCTGTCCAATGAAGCCCTCACCGCCAGCGAGGAGGCCTATCGCATGGCCCGTCTGCGTTACGAGGCGGGCCTCAGCGACTATGCCAGCCTGCTGGTCATTGAACAAAATCTCCTGTCGCAGCGGACCGCCAATACGGCCCTGCAAAGCCGCGCCCTGACCCTCGAAGTCGCCATGGTCAAGGCGCTCGGCGGTTCCTACTGAATTCCACGCTGAAGAAAAAGTGACGCACCATGTCCGATACTGAAAACACCCCGCCCGTTACGCCTTCCCAAACGTTCCCCGCCAAATCCAATGATCGCCGCCGTCAGCTCCTGACCGGTCTGGCCGCCGTGGTGGCCGTCGGCGTGCTGGGCTACGGCGCCTATTACATGCTGGTCGCCTCGCACTATGTTTCGACCGACAATGCCTATGTCGGGGCCGAAACGGCGCAGGTCAACGCGCTGGTTGGCGGGCCGGTCGCCCGCATCCTCGTCAAGGAAACCCAGACGGTGAAGGCCGGTGACGTGCTGCTGGTCATCGACGATGCCGATGCCAAGATCGCGGTCGAGTCCGCGCGCGCCGCTTTGGCCACCGCCGAACGCCGCGTCATGGGCTACTACGCCAATGACAAGGCGCTGGGCGGTCAGATGGGGGCCCGCGAAGCCGACATCGTGCGCGCGGACGCCGGGATCAAGGCCGCCGAGGCCGAGGTCAACCGTACCCGGTTCGAGTTCGAGCGCCGCAAGAACCTCGCCACCAGTGGGGCCGTGTCTCAGGAAGAGGTCGTGGCGACCGAAAGCGCCTATGCCGGTGCTATCGCCAACCTCAATGCCGCCCGTGCGTCCCGCATTCAGGCACAGGCCGCGCTCGCCGCGGCCGAAGGCAACCGTCAGAGCAATGCGACGCTGATCGCCGGTGTCAAGCCGGGTGAAAACCCCGAAATCATGGCAGCGCGTGCGCGTCTGGCTTCGGCAGAACTGGCGCTGGAACGCACCGTGGTGCGCGCGCCTGTGGCCGGGGTTGTTACCCGCAAGGCGGTGCAGGTCGGCCAGCAGGTGCAGACCGGCACGCCGCTGATGTCGGTGGTGCCGATTTCGCAGGCCTATGTCGATGCCAACTTCAAGGAAGTGCAGCTTAAAAAAGTGCAGCCGGGTCAGGAGGTTGAACTGACCTCCGATCTGTACGGCGAAGGCATCAAGTACAAGGGCAAGGTCGTCGGCGTGTCCGGCGGCACGGGCTCGGCCTTTTCGCTGATCCCGGCACAAAACGCTTCGGGTAACTGGATCAAGGTCGTGCAGCGCCTGCCGGTGCGCATCCAGATCGACGAAAAGGACCTGAAGGAACATCCGCTGCGCGTTGGCCTGTCGATGAAGGCCAGGATCGACGTGTCGAAGTAAGGCCCGTCGTACATAACCTCCTTCCGGCTACGCCGGTATTTCCCCCTGATATCAGGGGGGGAACTGATCTTATGGAGCGCCTTATGGCCTCATCTTCTTCCCCTGCCGGACCCGCGCCGCTGACTGGCGTATCGCTGGCTCTGGCCGCCGTAGCCCTGGCGCTCGGCACCTTCATGCAGGTGCTCGACTCGACCATTGCCAATGTCGCCCTGCCGACTATCGCCGGTAATCTCGGCGTCGCCTCCGATCAGGGGACGTGGGTCATCACCTCTTTCGCCGTCGCCAACGGCATCTCGGTGCCGCTGACCGGCTGGCTGATGATGCGCTTTGGCGTGGT
>NZ_JAIXSV010000232.1 GCF_027484505.1 Asticcacaulis sp. | reverse complement strand
TGCCCTGGGCAGCCTATGCTTGAGGTCATGACTGAGGATGATCTAAACCGGGGAAGGTTGACCGTTCGCATAAATAATACGGTCGAGGTGATAAATTATGATCCGGATACAGGGGAGCATGTAACTCTCAAACCTCGGATGAAAGATCGCACGGAAGAGAACTGACCGAATCGTTTGAAGCAACTGCCTCTGCGAAGTACGCTCTCGTCGCGATTAACGTTGATGGGAGCATTCAAGGGCCGGCACGAGGCCCTGATATCGAAGGACCTGTGGCTGATGGCGCAGGACGTCATGGACGGGCGGGTGGATGCAAGGATCCCAAGAACCGGCGGCTATGCCTACGAGTTCACCTTCTCCGGCCTGGTGTCATGTGGCCACTGCGGATGTGCCCTCACGGCAGAAATCAAAAAGGGCCGCTACATCTATTATCACTGCACGCAATACAAAGGGAAATGCCCCGAAAAATATGTTCGCGAGGAGGTCATGGCTGAACAGTTTGCCGCCATCCTGTCGCGACTGAAATCCACCCCCGGCATCTATGACCTGATTGTCAGAGCTCTAAAGAGCAGCTTCGCCACCGAGCGCGAAGAACATGAACTGGCCGTCACACGACTTACTGGGGAGATCGACCGCTTAGGTAAGCGTATCGAGGCCGTCTACACCGACAAGCTCGATGGGAAGATCAGCGCCGAATACTACAAACGTGCGTCGAGCCAATGGCAGGATGAAATGCGGCGCTGCCACGACGAACTGCGACGGTACCAGGAAGCCAGCGAGGCCTACATGAATGAAGGTGTGGATCTGCTGATCCTCGCCCGAGACGCGGAGGAAATCTTCCAAAAACACCAAGGCGCATCGCGAAAAAGGCTGCTAAATTTCGTACTATCGAACTGCACCTGGAAGGACGCTCAACTTTCAGCCAATTTCCGAAAACCGTTTGATTTACTTCTGGAAAATACCATCTTGCAACCTAACCCAAAATCGAGCGGCGGGTACGATGATGCAGGAAAAGAAAATTGGCTGGCCTTCGCGGCGAAGTATAGAACTTTACTTATGATGCCAGACAAATATTTGAGAGAAAAACTTGAATCCATCAAGCGCGACGACTACAGATGGCAAAATAAAAACTGAATTACAGATTTACAGAAATATTCTTACAAAACTGATTCAGGCTGAATTCGGATGAAAAATATCTCTGGTCAGGCACCACGTCATTCAAAAACCAAGAGCCCGAACTCCTAGTTTCACCACCTATACATCACGCTCCGGATGGTGTCCATCCGGGGCGATTCTGGTCACGTCTCCCTGCATTGCGTCGCGGCCCCCTGCGGTTTCGCACATCGATGAGACTCGACGCGCCCAGGCAAGGCGACTCCATCAAAATCATTTCGATTAATTCCGTTCCGCGAGAAGTAAACTGCGATATATCTTCGCCGCATTCATACGAAGGTATACCGGCCCCCCCCCCTTACGCCTTCTCAAGTTTCTGGCACCGGCATCAATGCGACATTTGGTGACCAACGAGTTCCCGAAACCGGACATGAGAGAGATGAGCCGGTGCCTGACCGGCATCAATGCGCTGCCCACCCAATATAACCCTCCACCCGGGCGCCGCCAGCAGCGCTGTAAGTGACAGCATCAGGGGTAAGAAAAACGCATTAATTATAATATTATTGAACACGGGCTTGATTTTCATCGATTGCGGTATATCGTATACCATTCATGGGCACATCAAGAACAGGCCTAACTACAAGGGAAACACATGGGACACTTTATCCGCAACAGCCTGCTCGCGGGCATTGCCCTTGTGGGACAATGCGCCCTGCCTTTAGCCTCAAATGCCCAGGCGACGCCAGCTATTGCTGCCGAGGACAAGGTGGGTCGAAATGGCGTCCTTAAGCCCCGGGCTATCCTTGATCGGATGACGTTCCTCGATAACCGGGACTGGGACTGGTACACAGCAAATGTGCCGATGTTAGAAACACCGGATACAGAGATCGACGCCACCTATTATTATCGCTTCGACATGATGACAAAGCATTTTGTCTACGGGTCACCGGCGCACGGATACTCGGTTACCGAATTCATTGACCGGCCCGCTTGGTCGGGCACTTATGGCGCAATTATAGCTCCAGTGGGTTTGCAGTTCTCAGACATGCGCTGGCTAAGGGATCAGCGCATCACGCGTGACTATGCCCGTTACTGGTTTAACGTCCCGGGCGCTCTGCCGCGCGCCTACAGCAACTGGTTCGGTACCAGTATGTGGGGGCTTTATGAAACCTGGGGTGACAAGGCATTCATCCAGTCGATTCTGCCTGACATGAAGGCACAATACGAGGGCTGGGAGCGAGAGCGATTTGATACCAGGGCGCAGATGTTCGTCTGGAACGGCATGCAAGACGGCATGGAAACCAACATCAATTCACGCCTGACCAAAGATTGGTTCCGAGGCGCTGAAGGATATCGGCCGACACTGAACGCCTATATGTATGGAGACGCCTTAGCCATTTCGCGCGCCTCGGCACTTACCGGTGATACGGCAACCGCCAAACTTTACGCCGATAAGGCTACCGCGCTTAGAGATAAGGTTCAGTCCCGTTTATGGGACCCTAAGCGGCAGCATTTTTTCCACATGTTCGCCAATGACGAACGGGGCGGAATCAAGGCCAATAGCCTGACCTATCAAACAGGCCCACATGCCGGCAGCCCCTACGGACGTGAACTTATCGGATTTGTGCCCTGGCAGTTCAACCTGCCCGATCCGAAGGCCAAGATCGATTATGCGGCGGCATGGAAGACGGTCATGGACCCGCAGGTCTTCTATGCGCCCTATGGTCCGACCACGGTCGAGCGGAACGACCCGCAGTTCAAGATAACGCCACGCTGCTGTGTCTGGAGCGGCGACTCATGGCCTTACGCCACAGCCCAAACCCTTGAGGCGATGGCCAACCTGCTTAACAATTATGACCAGCCTTACGTCACCAAGGCAGACTACCTGAAACTCCTAAAGGTCTTTACCGTCACCCAGCGCCACGAGGGCAAGCCCTACATCGCCGAAGCCGCCAATCCGGACACTGGCGCCTGGCAGATTGTTGATGGCCATAGCGAGCACTATTTCCACTCCTCCTATATCGATCTCGTCGTTACCGGACTGGCTGGCTTGCGCCCCCGTGCCGATGACGTTCTGGAGATTAATCCGTTGTTTCCGGCAGAGTGGACCTATTTTGCCTTGGATGACATTTCATATCACGGCCACAATGTTTCAATCCTCTGGGACAGAGACGGCACGCGCTATAATCGGGGCAAGGGCCTGACCCTGATCGTCGACGGCAATATCGCTGGCAACTCTCCCACGCTGCAAAAGCTTGAGGTCGCCATACCGGCCCCTGTACCTGCGCCGCCGACTGACGCGGCGATTAACTTCGCCGTTAATAATGAAGGCAGCTATTTCCCCAACTTTACAGCATCCTTCAGTGATCCCAAGACGGCGTTGCAGCGGCTCAATGACGGGGTCGCCTGGTATCTCAACGCCCCGCCCAACCGCTGGACCACGGAGGGCTCACCAAATATGTCCGATACCTTGGTGATGAACTTTGGTGCGGTCCGGCCTGTATCTTCGCTCAAACTTTATTTCCTGGATGATGGGGACACGTTGCGCCCACCCAAAGACTATGAGGTTGAGTACTGGAAGGACGGCACATGGCTTAAAGTGCCCGCAAGCACCAAATATCCCAGACAACCCGAAGGTCTTCGGCCGAATATTGTCAGCTTCGCGGCTCCCGTTTCGGCTGAAAAATTTCGCTTCACCTTTATTCATAACCCGGGCAGCTTCACCGGATTGTCAGAAATTGAGGCGTGGGGCCATGCCACTCTCCCCTTGTCTGCACCTACGGCTGAAATCGATGATCTGGCTTTCAATCCAGGAAATCAGGAATACCCCAGGGCAAGTGCGTCCTATACATCCAATTTTGACAAGGTCGAAGAGGTCAATGACGGCAAGGTATTCTTCTCATCCAACTCCAGAAACCGATGGACGGCCTTTGAATCCCCCAATGAGACGGATTGGGTTCAGCTCGATTTTGGCGAGGAGAAGACGATTGGACGTGTAGATCAATATATATTTGGCGACGGCGCAGGTATTCGCTCCCCCCTTGGTTATTCATTGATCTTTTGGAATGGCTTGGAATGGAAGCCGATGGAGATCGTGTCAATGACACCAGATCAGCCGACACAGGGAACCGTTAATAGCGTTCAAGTGAGGCCGGTGAAGACCCCCAAGATCCGCGTCATCTTCAAACATGATTCACCGGGTCGTACCGGCCTTACCGAACTTATGGTCTTTGAGAAATAGGGTCATAGGCTCGCTTAGTCATCGCATTTAATCTCTTTCTCTTGAAGAAGACGAATTATGTCGCCCTCAAACTATGCCGTTCTGACAGCTTGCCTGGCCTTGTGCACAGGTAACGTTAACGCTCAGCCAGCCTCGCTCAATCCGCCGGCATCCATTGCCATACATCGAGACTATAACACCCTGATTTCCGACGGCAGCCGGTATTCTGCTGACCCGGCACCACTGGTTGTTGGCGACACTTTCTATATACTGTCCGGACGTGACGAGGCACCGGTGGACGCCGGCGGCTTTAAGATGCTGAACTGGCAAATCTTTGAAGCCAGTAATCCTGCTTCAAAGGATTGGAAGCTTTACCCCGATATATTGCGTCCTGAGAAAGTCTTTGCCTGGGCACAGGAGGACGGGGCATGGGCCTCCCAAATCATTCAAGGTAGAGATAAGCGCTTTTATCTTTATGCGCCAGTCAGAGCCAAAAGCTGCGATTCAGACGACTGTTTTGGCATCGGAGTCGCCGTTGCCGACAGCCCGTTAGGGCCCTATACCGACCTTCACCCGGAAGGTCCAATTCTCTCTCAATCCACGCCGGTCAGAAACACTATTCACAACATAGATCCGACCGTCCTTATTGATGACGACGGTCGGGTCTACATCTATTGGGGTACGTTCGGACAGCTTAAAGGCATTGAACTGGAGGCGGACATGAAGACGCCAAAAGGCACGCCGATTGATGTTACGACATTGACTGGTTTCTTTGAGGCGCCATGGATTTTTAAGCGAAACGGCATCTACTACATGGCCTATGCCGCCAACAATGCCAGCCCAACCTCATCATGCACCGAGGCCGTTTATCATGCCTGCCAGGCATATGGCACGGCCACCTCCCCACTCGGCCCCTGGACCTACCGCGGCGTTTTTCTTGATCCGGTAACCTCGGCCACATCCCATGCCGGCATAGTCCCCTATAATGACAAGTGGTACATCGCCTACCACAATGGCGATGCCAAAGATGGCAGCCATTTCCGTCGCAGTGTTGCGGTCGACGAGCTATTCTGGGACGACACGGTCTCTCCGCCCGCTATTAAAAAAGTCGTTCAGACCCGCCCGCCAGTTGATTCAACACCGACAAACAATGTTGCCCTGACCGCGCGTATAACGGCCTTTAATACCCCTCTACCGGTTCAGTATCGTTTGCGAGCTCTTACAGACGGCAAAGTCCCGCCCGCGCCCTTGCCGCCCGACATGTGGGGGAACTGGACCGGCCGTAACGATGCCCCTAAAGGCTGGATACAATACCAATGGGATAAGGCGGTCACCATTGAT
The DNA here is from genome assembly GCF_027484505.1 of Asticcacaulis sp. Lineage (GTDB taxonomy): Bacteria > Pseudomonadota > Alphaproteobacteria > Caulobacterales > Caulobacteraceae > Asticcacaulis. The sequence goes on along the minus strand of NZ_JAIXSV010000232.1, from coordinate 8,421 downwards.
GGAACCAGCCTCTATTTCTGGGGCGACCAACCCGCCGGGGCGGGCGTGGGTGTTGCCATCCCTAAAGCCTGGCGTATTGAGTACTGGGATGAAAGAGAATGGCAAGCTGTGAGCCCAACGCAACCTTACACCACCCAATCCGGTGACTATTCAAAGGTCGCCTTTAAACCGGTAACCACGCGCTGCCTCCGTGCAGTGCTTGATGCCTCAACCGACGGAAAAACCTACGCCGCCTTTGGCGTATTGGAATGGCAGGTTTCATCCAGATCGAAAATCATACCGCCTCAGTCGAAACCCCCAATTGACGGGGCTCCTGACTGTGCAAAATAATTGATACTGCAGGCGCAGCAACCCCGCTGCGTCTGCCATTCTCAACATAAAACCCACATGGCCATCCTGAAGATGGTTGGCCTCTGACCGATAAATACGGCGCTACCACACAAACTTGGAATGAGGCACGGTGGTGCGGAACTGTCCGTGTATTGAGATGGCACCCGCAAAAAACCCTTATGACCTGATGGCTACATGAGACGCTGTTCGGATCCTACGGTTTGCCGGAACGCTTTGGGCACTGGAACAGCCTATGCAAACAGTTCGTGCGATAATCAGCAGAGGGTCAACGTCGACACGAACCAAAAATTCCGACGTCCAGCGGTCATTTTTTGACGAAACCCAACCGACACGCCCTCATATTCATACTCATTTAGGTATCGATTTCTCGGCGTACATGCCTATAACCGCCCCTGTGAATCCACCGGCCGCAGCCGTCGTAAGTGCAGAAGCGTCGGTGTTTTCGACCACTGGGACAAAGCGTTTATTGTCCAATGAGTAGCTGAAGCTGATCTTGGCCTTGTCGATGCTTGTTCGTAGGTAGACGGGGACATCAGGCTTCGAGCTAAGCCTGACTTCTGCAAGGGTGAGCCCCTGTTCTGGGTCCTTTTCACCCTGACGCTTGCGAACCTTTAGTACCGGTTGACCCGCCGAATTAAAACTCAGGCCAAACGCGAAGAAGTGCTCGTTGTTCTGCACGGCCATCAAGCCAGCTTCGTCTCCGGCGGTTTGGGGAGAGAATGTCAGCTTTGTGGTCCAACTCGCGCTCATGTGCATCAACCGGCGCCCTATAAATGACGGTTGTCCGCCCGTGGCCAGGCGATCTGCTCTGGGTTCAAGGTTCAGTTTCCCACCCGCAGTGTTCCACCACTGCATTTTGGGCGTTCGTATGAACAGCCACTGCGGCGCAAGCTTTTCGGAATCGAAACTCTCATGAAGGGTGAAGTTCCCGGTTGTCGGTAGCGCGGGCGGCTTATCCCAGGGCAAATCCGGGCGCTTGGGGCGATAGGGCAGAGCCACGCCCTTCTCCAGAATCACCGGCCAGCCGTCTTTCCAGCTTACGGGGAGCATAAAGGTCTCGCGCCCCGTGGCAAAACGGCCAGGATCCTGCGGCGGGGTCGTCAGATCGTAGACGCGAGTGCCCAGGAACACAGCCCACCACTGACCCTTTCTGTCCTGAAACATATCGGCATGACCTGTGGCCGTGACGGGATTCTTGCGACTGTCGGGCAAACCGTACTGCGTCAAAATCGGATTGTTCGGGTTGGCTGCGTAGGGACCAAAAGGTTTGTCCGCTCTATAAAGCAACTGCCCATGATAATAACCCGTGCCGCCGCCGGCCGCCGAAAGGTAATATTGTCCACCAACCTTGTAGATGTGTGGGCCTTCGATGTAGTCCGTGTTCCACGGCATCTTATCGCCACCGTCGACCAGCATTATGTCTTCCGACCTGGGCGCGAAGGTCTTTGGATCCACCTCCATGATCCAAATAGCCGTGTGCGCGTCATAGCGTGGTTTGAGCGGGTTGCGGTGATGAACGATATAGACCCTTCCATCGTCGTCAAAAAACAATGACGGATCAATGCCTTCTATGTGCGGAAGCCATATGGGGTCTGACCACGGCCCCTTGGGGTCTTTGGTGGTAATCACAAAGTTTCCACCACACCCCACGCAAGTCGTAATGATGTAGAAGAGACCGTCTTTGTAGCGGATGGTTGGCGCATAAATGCCGTTATAACCGAGGTGCAGTTTGTCAAACGGCATCATACTCGGTCGGTCGATAGCGTTTCCAATCTGTGTCCAGCTCACGAGGTCGCGACTGTGAAACACAGGAATTCCCGGGTAAAAGGCAAAGGTGGAGTTGATGAGATAGTAGTCCTCACCAACCCGTGCCACGCTGGGATCAGGGTGATATCCAGCCAGGATGGGATTTTGATACCTGTCTTGGGACAGAGGTTCGGCAAAGACCTCATCCGAGCCCTTATACTCAAACCAGTCAAAGGCAGCCCTACCCTCAGCCGCATGAGCGCTCCGGCTTGTCAGACTTGCGCACACGCTAAACAGAGTCAGGCTTAAAGCCAGTGCGGCACTCAAGCTTCGGGTGTTAGGCATCACAATCCTCCGTTTTTGATACCGCTATCATATTTTCGTGCGGATCGCCAAGTCAGGGTTTGCTGATCGTGATTACCTTTGAATGGCCCAACAGAACACAGGAGACGAAATCAGAACGGACAAGAACACAAAGACCACCTCGGAAACGTGTCCACAAGCAGCCAGCCCGTCCCCTGTGGCAATCGAACTGGTTAACCGCTAAGTTGTGGGTTCCTTTCGACACCACTCGGGACAACAATTCACGCCATAAAGCCGCTCTTTTCACTCGTAAGCACGCTCATACGAGAACAGGTTGCATACTCAAATCCCGAATTTTTCCGCGGTCCTCACCGTAGGCTTTGGACACCGATCGACTGGGCCAGCGCTTGCCCATACTCCCCCCAGCAACAATAAACGCGCCGCCATCTCCGCCTTGAAGTCTTCAGGGCAGTCCCTGTGCACCCGACCGCCCCCGCCGCCCGCCACGAGCTACACAAACTGACTATTCCTGTTCGTACGCATCGGCGTAGCCACAAAAGCTCATACTCTGTGTCTCAAAGCGCGGTATTTTCCAACCTGTCAGGCCGCGAAAAACACTGGGCTTGGCTTGCTCTTACGGATAAGTCACTGTTTCGTCTCGGCCCACTCATGTCGACGAAGGGTCGCAAAGACCCCTCCGAATTAGCGTAAGCCTTGGACCACGCGTAGGCCGTTTCAGAAAACTCAGCTTTATAAGTTTCAGGCTGCACACTGCACTTTACTGGGGGCTGACCATGCTGAAAGCCCCTTGCGGATTACCCCGGAGCATCGAAACGTCGTCAAAATAGATCGTGCGCGTTTCACCAACGGTGTAATTGGCATGATCATAGTCATATTGACCAAATTTGAGATTGATCCAATTGTTAGTTACATTCGGATCAAGGCTTCCATTCACGAAGGTCCCCGCTCCAAAATTCAAATTCTGGATGTTTATGTCCGGAGATTGTTCATTACTATTGTTATACCACGCTTTCAGTTCTCCAGCCTTTTGATCGGAGGCCTTGAAGCGCAGTATAACGGTATTCCAGGTTCCGTGCTGGATGTCGGTCGCAAGCATGTGTTCAACAGTCGCCGTACAGCCATTGCTTGAACGTCGGGATACCAACAGGTTGTTATTGCGGACAACGACCATGGAAGACCAGGAACTGCAGCCGCCGCGCGAGAAAATCTGAGCTATCGCCAGTTCCTTATCGGTCGGGAAATCGGCGGGGAGATAGAAGCGAAATGCGTACCACCCGTCAGTGTGGATTTGCAGGCCTATGGGTTGCGCCTCAGCACCTCGGGTAGCTCTGGTTCCATTATAATTAGCCTGCGCCCAGTAGCTCTTGACGGCCGTTTCCCCTTCGATCTGATCCACGCGCATATAGTTCCCACGCGTCGTGACCCCGGCTTCGGCCTCGAACGGCGTCATCTGTCCGTTTGAAAATCCGGACTCCTTATGATCCGTTGTATCTACAAAGGTCGTTGCAGCGGCCAAGGCCCCGACAGCCGCAACGGACACGACTGATACTATAAGTAAAGTGTAGGTTACTCGTTCCTTGAATTTTCGAAGCATCTGTCCCTCACCCTTATGGATAGAGATGGATTCCGTTCAACCCGCTCGGAACCCGCCTTCATACTTTGCTGCATCGAGACGTAAGAATGCGAAAGGTAGCGACACAATTTTGGCATAGCCAAGCTACCTTTCGCGACTCCTTCTGAACGTTCTCTTACGACCCTAGAAATCGTGCTTGATCGTCAACCAGAACGACCGGGGCGCGTTGCGTCGCACAAGGGTCGCCGAATCCGGCAACTGATTATAGATGTCGTAGGCGACCACGTTCGTCGGCCAGGTCCCGCCGATCATGGTGTCAACGCGCGAAACATAAGTGGTGTCCAGTGCGTTGCGGATATCGAGAGCGATACGCGTGTCCTTTATACCCGTGTACTGGATGGCAAGATCGAGATTGTCCTGAGCCGGCAGGTAACGCGTATCAAGCGGATTGTTTGCGACTTTGCGTTCATCCATCCAGCGATGCCGGGCACTGAAGCTAAAGTCCTTATAGCGATAGTTGAACGTGTTACTGAAAATCCAGCGCGGTGAGCGGCTAATCGGTGCGCTTACGAGAGAGAACTCATCATCCGCCGCGCCAAGACCGTTAGCCCCCGTATTCCGCCATTGAATTTCCTCAACCACCTTGCCGTTTGCGAAGGTTACAGACGACATCCAGTCAAAGCTACGGTTCAGGTTCCACTTCGCCCAGGCCTCAACACCTCGAGTGAAGTAGAGTTGGTCATGGATAGGCAGCAGATAGGTCGAGACATTGTCTGTGTCGATCGCCGTCGGATAATCGTTCACCGAATAGCTGGTGTAGAACGCAGTAACCTGACCGTTCGCGCGCCCCAGATTGTAGGGCATGTTGCGTACATTGAATGTGTAAGCGACCTCATGCCCCTTGTTCTTGGCCGTCGGGCCCAATGGGCGGGCAAAACTCGCAACCGTCTGATAGCGGTTGATCGCGCCAAATGACCCCTGATTGGCGATGGTGTAACGATAGTACAATTTCTGATCGCTCGTGAAATTATAGCCGATCGAGCCGCTGTAGTTGACGATCGATACGTCGGTTTCATTGCTGACGTGACCGTTTGCGTTCAGAACCCGGCTCAGATTGTCGTAAACCGTCAGAGGGTTGCCATCGAGCCCGCCATTGGTCAGGCTGGTTGCGCTGGCATTGTTTGTGTTCCAGTTTTCGACATCGGTTTTTGCTGTAAAGAAGGACTGCTTTGCACTGAAATTCAAGTCCCACTTCGAATTCGGGGTCCACTGAACACCAAAATAGGGTGAAACCTCAGTAAGAGCGGAGTTAAAGAAGAAGGTCGAAGTGTTACCCGTCCCCAGATTGGCCCAGCCGCCCGCGTCAGTGAGTTGATAGGTGGTGCCCGATTGGGTAACGTACTTGACGTTCAGGTTTTCGATCCCGCCGTCTTGCAAGGCGGAGACACCAAAGCCTGAACCCCAGGCCTTATGAAATTGTCTGGCCTTTGCGAAATAAAGGCCGAAGTTCATGCTGACCTTTTCGCCACGATAGTTAGCCGTCAGGTTGCCAAGGACATCGCGTGACTCCCGCTGACTGAACTCAGCCTGGGTTGAGATGACCATGTCTTTATCGGAGCCACCCGCTGGTATTACCCCCGTAAAGAATTGGCCAAGAGTCGCCGTCGCCGTACTGGGTATGGTTGAGGTGACAGAGCCTCCGCGCAGGTCAATGTTCCGATTTGGGAGCGTGTTTAAGACGATACAACGCCCCGCCGAGGTCGTAGACGTCACTCTGGGGCAAGCGGTGCCAGTACGATAGTCAACACCGAGTTGCGAGCCGGCTACGTTGTTGGCCACGCGCGCGACGAGGTTGCCGGTCGAGTCATAATACTCGTAATACCCAGGGGTACGATCAAGATTGTTGATATTTAGACCAAACAAAGACCGGCTGTTCGTGTCGCTATTGATAGACGCAATGGTACGAGTTTTAAATTGGTTTCCTTCCACACCCGACTTCTGCACTTTCAACGACGCACTGAAGTTCCACGCGCCCCCCGTATCGTGCTCCCATTTCGCCCAGATAGCGTCTTGCAGGTAGCGATAACCCTTGGTCGGGTCATGCAACTGGTAACCCGTCCCGCCGTAGTTGGGGACTAAATGCGAGGCGTTACCTTTGATATTGAAGTCGATATCGCGACCAAAGCCCGGCATATCCTGTGGATCACTGTACCCATACGCCGGGTTTGGCGCAGCCGTCAGTTCTCCATTCTGATCATCCAAGTGCTTGGCCGTCACACTGAACGAGCCGAACGAACCATTTGCCCCCTCATAGCTCTTGTAGAAGTTCAGCTTGAACTGGCCGCCCTTGTTGATATCGTAACCCGGCGATGTCTGGCCCGTCGAGGTACGGTAAAACCCGCTCGCACTGAAGCCCATATCCCGGCTCTTGTTCAACCAGCCGTAATAACCATCGACCTGCTTCCAGGAGAGGTGCGAGTCCTCGCCCTCCAAGCCGATCCGGGTCTGGATAGCCGCGCCAGGGCGAATTTTGCCCGATAGATAGTTAAAGGTTGAGCCGATAGCCGTCTGAACGCCCGTTGCCGAGGAGCCACCGCGAACGCCTTCGACCTTACTTGTGGAAATGTCGGCGCGGTAGAAGTAGCCGTCCTGAAACCCGCTGAATTTAAACGGCGTCGTAGGAAGCCCATCTTCCAGTATGGTTGACCAGAAATAACCGGTGGTGTTGGTCCCGGTCCCAATGACCATGCCACGCGTGAACACCTCGTTACGAGCCACGCCGTCATTCGATTCAACGATAACACCCGGCATATCGCGCAACATATCGTCGGCACTAATCGGCGTGAAGCGATTGATATCTTCCTCGTTAAGAACCGAGTAGGACACATTGGCCTTTTTGGCCTTCGTCGCAGCCATAACGCCGGTAACAATGACAGTTTCGACTTCCTCAGCCGGCTTGGAAGACTTGGGGTCTTCCTTCTTGGCCTGGGCACTGGCGGATCCGCTCATTGCGGCAAGACCGAGGCCCGCAACGAGAGCGATGTACGAAATGCGCGAGAAATTACCACGCCCGAAAGGCGCTCCAATAGTCTTCATCGTTTCCTCCAACGGGACTAGCGCCCGAACATTGAACCCTTATGCTAAAGATATCGATAACACGATGATATCAAAAGCCGGAATTGAGATATCGATATCAGAATATTTCAAATCGAGTCAAGAAATTTGAAATGCTGACACGAACCCGAAGAGTTGTGTTTTAAAAATGTCACAACGAGGTAGGTTGCCGCTGGGGCGCCCATCCTCTTTTGTGAGAATGCTCCGAGATGGTGCTAGGCACGCCCCTAAAGCGCCTCCTCAATGGTACGCGCCAACCAGTTTTCTGCTAGCTTAGCCCAGACAGCGTGGGTTCCGGCTTTATCCCGTAAAGCGAAACCGTGGGGTGCCTGCGCAAAGATATGCGCGTCGACTCTGCCACCCATCTTGTGCATGGTGCGCACAAGATTGAGCGCATGATCGACGGGGACGGGCTTATCATGCAGAGCGTAGGCCACGAAGACGGGCACCGGAGGTATCGCGTGGGGTTCCTGCTCTATGCCTATCGGCCATGCGTCATAGAAGGCCTGCTTCTCTTGCGGCGGATAGTCCGGCTTTCCGGCGGGAGCCTTATAGAATCGGGCATTCGCGTTTATCGGCGCGTAAGCGATTATCACGCCGGCAGGGGCTAGAGGATGAGCCTGACAGGTCATGACGGCCGCCAGATGCCCACCAGACGACAGGCCGACATGAAAGAGAGGTAGCGGGTCAAGGCTTTGCAGGTAATCGAGACACCGGCGCCCATCCTTCAGAGCGATATCGAATGGCCATACCCCGTCTGGCGACTTCGCCCCGGGAAGACGGTGCGTCACCACAAACGCCTCAATACCTATATTTGAGAGCCAGAGGGCGATGTCGATACCTTCCTTGTCATGCACCAGATCAAGATATCCGCCACCTGGGTAAACAAGCGCCCTCCCCTGCGGCCGGCCCTTGGCCGCAAACCTCGCGAGTTCAAGGCGATTTATGGTGTAATAACGCCGTTCCGGCCACTCGCCCTCAAGTACGTTCTGAGGACCTTCGGACAGTGTAATAATTTCATCCGCTTCCGGCGGCACTGATGGAGCAACAAGAGACATAGTAATGACAACTCCGCAGAATGATATCGATATCAACGTCGAGCAGGATTAGATCTCCGAACTGACAGAGAAAGTAACTTTAGCGTTGTCTGCACGAAAGTGCTGAAGACAAACAATCGCTTGTAATCCGGCCTCTACTAGGCCGTAGACTCATAACGCTTTGATCCAGATGCGAGAGGCTACAATCTTGACAGCGGCAAGGAAGTTAAGGGGATTTTTGTCGTATCGTGTGGCAATTCCCCTGAACTGCTTGAG
>NZ_JAIXSV010000250.1 GCF_027484505.1 Asticcacaulis sp. | reverse complement strand
GCGACGCCGGCGACCTCCGTCCGTGATGATCTCAATCTCAGGCATAAGCACATGCTCAGGGATATCCCCAAGCCTCCCTGGCTAGGCCTGAATGTCCGGTCCAAACGGGGGCCAGTTCATGTTGCCAATTTGCCCCATTATCATCCGAGTAGAGAATGATCCCCCGCTCGCCTACGGCAACCAGCCGGTCCCCCGCCCGTGCCAACCCCAGCAGAACAGAACGGGCCGCCTGAGGGGTGATCAGGGCCGCCTGTTCCAGGGGTGGTGCCTCGCGAGCGGCAGCGCCGGGAGCCACCATGCCCAAGACCAACGACAGACACAGGCCGAGCGCCCGCAGCCTTTGCGCGGAAACATCCATTGCGACTTCTCCAACCGGCACGCCAATGAGATTGACGTGCCGTTCAAGGTCATTAGGGGCTGTATCAGCGGAGTTGATTGCCGACCATGGCATCGGGCGTAAAATCCCCTTCCTTCAGGTCGGTGCTGGCACCCACCCCGATGGTGGGACCGGGTGCGTTCATGAACGGCCCGGCATACCAAGCACCGGAGACCAGATCGTAATAACCGAAGGTGACGATATCAGTCATGCTCATCTCCCCATAGGTGATGGGCATGCCATAAACCGTGCGCCAAAGCTGTCCGTTCACATCCCAACGGTCACCCAGCAAGGCAAGCCAGGAATCTTCATCCACGTAATAGACACTGCGCGGAGAGGTGTGACGCTTGCCTGCTTTCAAGGTGGCTTCCACCACCCAAACCCGGTGCAGCTCCCAGCGAACATAATCCGGGTTAAGGAACGGCCCCGTCATCAGTGTTTCCGGGTTATCCGGCTGAAGCATTTTGTAGGTGTTGTAGGGAACCAACATTTCCTTCTTACCGACAAGCTTCCAGTCATAAAGGCCGGGGCCGGCACCGAAGACGCTAACCTCGTCAAAGCTGATCAAGCCTGCGGACGTGGGCAGTGGCGTGTCGCCATTGGGGTTCGGCAACTTCCGAACGCGCCTTTGGCCCGTGAGGTAAACCCAGGTATTGGTCTTCGTATCGTCGACATGCAGGCGCCCCACCAGGGCTTCCCCAGCGCGAATGGGCGGGCCATCGTTCAACACACGGGTCTGCCAGTACACACCGTCAAACTTTTCCGCCGATCCATTGGGATCGTAATAGGGTGACATATTGTGCTGTTCACCCTTCACCACCATTACCTTCTTGCCATCGGCGGTGATCATCCAGGTCTGGCCGTTGCTGGCACGCGTTTGGATGCCGGTATAGCGAAGCAGGTGATTCCACATCACCTCCAGCCCGCTCTGCGGAATGGGAAAGGGCGGACCACCAAAGGCCCCGGACGGGATAGGATAGTTGGTACCATCCACAAGTTTGGCCCGCGTCGCATTCTTGAAAGTATTGTCATAAACCCATTGCGGGGCCACTGCGGTGCGATGGGTGGGATAGACATCAATACGATAGGCCGGATAGCGCTTCAGCATCGCCTTCTGCCCATCCGACAGCTTGTCGGCATATTGGGCCATGTTGGCACCGGTGATGGAGTATAGCGGCTTTTCCGCCGCAAATGGGTCAGGCCGTCGCTGGGCATTGGTAAAGCCGGGCGGCATCGCCACCCCCTCCCCCTTCCATTCAGGAATGGTACCGTCCTTGTTGCCCGACCGCTCCCCCCCAAGGGGAGTCAGGATGGTCTGAAGCTGGCGGGCTTCCTTCTCTGTGGCGGCGGCGAAGGCGGGCAGTGTCGCGGCCGCGACACTCAGAGTGAGAGCCGCGCCCAGAAACAGTCGTTGCAGTTTCATGATTGTCTCCAGACAGGATCAGAACGTGCGGCTGACGTTCAACGAGATGTAATCACGGTCTTTGAAGACCTGCCTGTAAGACCAGGCCTGTGTACTGGGGCTGATGGCATTGAAGAGTACGCCACCGCCGCCATAATAGTGGGTGACGCTAAGACCTGCCTGCCATGTATCCAGATAGGTTGCTTTCACACCGAGACTGACCGAGCCGCCATTTTCGGCCATTGGGGCCAGTCCAACCATGTTGCGCGAGCCATTGGGCTGATAGCTGATGCCGATGGGCAACCGGATATCAATGCCAGGGAGAGCCTGATAATAGGTTGGCTCCAACAGTACCTGTGCCCGCAGGCTGTTGCGCGTGCCATTGGGCCGACAGACGCCACCTGGGAAGCCGATAGGCTGGCAGCCGCTCAGGGTGTCGGCGTTGTCCGTCACCTTCAAAACACGGTTGAATGCCACTTCCGCGATGAGCGTTGCATCATCCCACAGGGTATTGTGCCCCAGGTTGGAACCAAAGGCAGAAACATTCAGATGGAAGGTCCGCGCGACAGCATAGCGTGCACCGCCCCCGAGATCATAAGCATTCGGCGACAACAGATCCTGACCAGTGCGCAGCGAGGTTTCCACCGCGTAATTGAACAGGCCAATGGAACGGTTGGCGCTGGCAGCGAAAGCATTGATCCCGTTATTATAGGCTTCATAGAAGCGCCCAGTGACAGGGTTACTGACGAACTGGCTGGACTTGCTGTTGAATCGCACCGCGTACAGTCCGTAATCAGTATCTTCCCCGCGGTAGCGCAGGGAAAGCCCTCCCTGCCCGCCATCCTTGCCACCTTGGGTATCTGTCCGCCGCAGGGCACCTGCAGGCGTATAGATCAGGTTGCCGCCTGGCTGAAAATCCAGCGGGGAGAAATAGCTGCCAGCGCCCTGCTGGCGGTTGGCACGCCAGCCCAATTGATAGATGGCATAGGCGGTCAGTTCGTCCGTGATCTGTACTTGGCCGGATATCTGCGGCACCGGGCGCAGCAATTCCTGGAACCGCAGGTTTGGCACAGACAGAGCCTTTGCCACATCAACAGGGGACATGGCCCCGGCAATGGCGTTATCACCGAAAAAGACGCTTTCGCCCCAGATTACGCTGTGCTGCCCCACGCGTAAGGTCGTGGGGTGTTCCCCAAGGTCGAAGCGGGAAGTGACAAACGCGTCTAACAGTTCAACATCGCGCCCGTGCACCCGGCGGGTATAGGAATTGAATTTGTCCGGCGCGGTCGATGGGCCTGTGTTGACCGCGCTCGTGCCGGGACCGAAGGCGCCAGCCGTATTGTTGTCATTGCGTTGATTATAAATTGTATCATACCAGCCCGCCCCGCTGACGCGCAGACCGAACTGCTGATAGTTTGCCTCCAGCTCGCTCAGCAGGTCGAAGCGGTTGGAAATGAAACCGCTTTTCCGGAAATTGGTATCCCCGTCATCCAGATTTACATTGCTGCGTAGCTGGGTGTCGGCGCCCTCAAGCCGGTAACCGGCGCTATATTTGGCCGTGTTGTCCCAGCGCAGCTTCAAACCCGGCACATCGGTTTCGATCTGCGCAGCAGATGCCGATCCCGCCGCCAGCAGCGCCATGGGCAGCAGCCCATAAGTCCGCCGACCGATTGCGGACGCATTTATGGTGTGTTTTTGTCGCCTTCCAAGCATCGTATCCCTCCCTGGGATTTTCAAATTGCGGAGACGCTCTTTGGCGTCTTTGTTGGCAGGGCAAATGCCCCTTGCTTACTGAAACTGAAACCGCGCCATTTGGCTGCCCGCAGGGCAGCGCCAATGGCGGCAGCGTGAGGTGATCGGTTTGGCGGTAGAATTGTTGGGGGCATCCTACATCGACGCCCCCTGCAACAGCCCCCCCCTTGAAGGGGGGCACCCCTACCAAATGCTCGGGGTGGGAGGATATTACTATGCTTTGACGGATAGCTTGGCCAAGCTGCCCGGCAGGTCCAACTCAAACTCCCGGGTCTGGCCAACTTCAGCCGACCGGCGGATACTGGCGGCGATGGAGCCGTTCTGGATCGCCGTTTGGAAGCCGATATTCTCTGCCGCCATTGCGGCGAACATCGGCTCCACAAAGGGTTGCACAACCCTGTCCAGCACGGCGCGGTGCATGGCAATGACGTCAGTCGACAAACTGACGATACGGGCTATCAGGTCTTCGACATAAGCATCCAGTTGATCCACCGGCAGCGCCCGGTTGATCAGATTGTACCGTTCAAGCTCAGCCCCGGTGAAATCACGGGTGGACAGCAGGATTTCCAACCCGCGTGCTGGCCCCGCCATCATCATGACCCGGGTGGCCCCCCCGCCCGTTGCCAGGAACCCGGCCCCGGCTTCAGGGTTACAGAACAGCGACGCCTCCGTGGCAAAGCGCATATCTAAGGCCAGCAGGAATTCCAGCCCGGCACCGCGGGCCCGCCCATTGACCTTGCCGATGGTGATTTGTGGCACGTTCTGCCAGATCAGGCCCAGAGACTGTACGGCGTTGATATCGGGGAACTTGCTTTGCGTCTGCGGATTCTGCAGCGATGCCTCAAGCTCGGTCACGTCAAAATGAGCAATCCAGAAATCAGGATCGGCGCTGTCTACCAACACCAGTTTCAGATCGCGGCGCTGCATCAGCATGCCGCCAACCTGCATCAGTTCTCCCACCATCAGACCATTCATCAGGTTGATCGGCGGATTGTTCAGCGTGACACGGAG
>NZ_JAIXSV010000201.1 GCF_027484505.1 Asticcacaulis sp. | reverse complement strand
ACAGACACCAGACGAGGCCTACCTGGGATCGGGAATAACGAGGCAAGCGGCATAATCACACCACAGACACAAGCTTAGCTAAGCCGCATTCCTGTCCGTAAAATGGGGCCCACCTCTGACCCTCGGTGCAATAGGCCTATGTAAGGACCTCGCGAAGGGCCGCGACACCTATTGCCCTGTGTAATCAGAATCGACCATGTTGCGCGTCAGAAGTTCCGTTCGGCCGGACGACAGGTCCACGAAATAGTATAAGGTCAGGCCGGATTTGTAAGCCGTCGAGGCGATTAGTTGGCGCGCATCTATAGCGTGTGACTCGACCCTCAGTCGAGTTTCTGCCGGGGCCATGGACTTGAGCCCCGCCCATATTTTTTTCCATTTTTCAGATAGATAAACAGGGTCTGATTCTGTTTCGTCAGAAATGAACCCGATGTGATGGTGGCTGTAAGCATCAAACAGGGGCCGTCCAGAACCCTCCGTCAGTGTCACTTGCCCAACACGGTCAATATACTCAAATCGGCCAGTGGTGCGGTCGCTTATCAGTAATTCTTCATCCGTGCGCCCCAAACCTTCAACAATCAACTGATTTTGCGTTGCTGTCTGTTCGCGTCGGATGGAGACAAAGCTGTCCGATCGTCCTCTGGCTTCGACCGCCATCATAATGTCGGTCATACCTTTCTCACGATTAAAGGTGGAAAACCCTTTGAGTTGGCCATCGCGGGTGATCGCGTAACTGTCTGCTCGCTGGTCTAGCGTTATCTGTTTTTGATCGTCCAGGGTGAACAGATTCAAACGGTTGAACTGTTCATACGGCTGTTGGGAGGCCGGGTTATAGTCGGAGAGTAACCGCACTCCGCCGACCAGAAAGTCCTCAAGCCACCACAGGTCGATATCCGTTGCTTCCCGGCCATTTTTGAGCGGTCCGTGAATCCCTAAATTGTCACTACAACCTAGACACTAAGAAAATGCCGAGGTGTGGGCTCTGAGAAACCGTCCTTCTATGCTACATTTCAGCGAAGGACGGTTGTTTTTTAGCTATAAGCCCTGGAAGCGTTAGCTGCCGCTATAGGTGCCATTGCCGGGGATCGTACACTTCTCCCAATCGCTACGGTTCGCGGCTATCGTGCACGGCAGCGCGCGACTGATCTTGTCGCGAGCGGGGGCGATAATGGCCATGTAGCCGCGTTTGTTTTCGCAGGCAATTTCCACCGTAAGGTCCTGATCGGCGGTCGCCCCGACATAAAGAATATCCTTGACAACACAATCCGGTTTAATGGCGGTGCTCTCATCTGCCAGGTCACTCAGTCGCTTTCTCTGAGCCTCGATCGGATAGAAACGACAGTTGAATTTTCGGAGGGTGGCCACGAAACAGTCTGTGAGATCGGCAGCTGATGTCGCGCCTTCGACCGGCAGATAGCCGGCCAGGCCGTAGGGGGGGGCCTGGCATTTGAACTCTATCAGCTCGCGCTTAAGAGCGCTGTCTTGCCCAACCAGATTATAGGCGGATGCGGTGCACAACTTCCCCAGGGACGAAAGGGCTGAATTATAGGTTGCCAGTTTTGTCTTGTCAGACGGCGCTGAACCACCCGCAGAGTTACCGCCCGTATTAAGACCGGAAGGTGCCGATCCGCCAAAGCTGCATTTTGCCCCATACGTCTCGGCTTCCTTGCAACCGAGGGCGCCTTTGAAGCGATCAAGGCCATCCGTTACGATGACGAGATTGGTCCGGTCTTCGCACAGAACTTCATAATAGAGCTGGTTTTTCCCGCCGCCCATGAAGCGGGCCTCAGCGGGCACGCATCCTTTCAACGCTTGCCAGGCGAGCGGGCGATAGTTGCCAATGGCACCTTTATCATCTGTGCGGGTACATTTAACCTCTGTATCCCGCGCTCTCAGACAACTGACATAGGCGAGCGGTTCAACCGGAGAAGGCAGGGTGTCTACGTTTTCTGGCAGGGTATAGAATCCTGATCCTCCACTCTGCCCCCCCTTGCAGACGACCTCGTATATCCGATTTGCGGTGCCAGCGGCCTTTCCCACATAGACTACGCCCGAGATTTCACATTTGGGAAACAAGGGCTTTACCCAACCAGTTATCCATTGCGTATTACTCCGGTTGGCGGGTATCACGCAGGCGATTGCGTCCTTGTTGCGCTTTTTTTCGGCTTCAGCTTCGTCGCAAGGCGTGGCGCTTATAAGAGTTGTCGGCGACGCCACCCTCAGTAGCAGCCCCCTCTTACCCTGGCAGGCGACTTCGTAAACTTGAAGGTCGCGCGTTTTGCCCTCGATTTCTGTCGTTACTTTTCCGGCAAAAAAAGCCTCTGCCATTTCGCAGGGAATAGCGTTAGCTGCAATGATTTTGGGGACTTCAGCGCGTCCTCTCTGCGTGGCGAGGTAGTCACTTCTTGCGTCTGCAAAGCTTAGACCGGGGATAAAAATAGCAAGCAGGGCAAGTAGCCCGACCAGGCTGAATGGGGGCAACGATTTTTTTGACATGTTCGATTTCCAACCTGTTGTTATGATGCCTGAGGTTATCAAAAATGGATATCGATAACAATGGCGCGCTTTCTCAACGGAGCTTGAAAGGGGTGGCGCACGGAAAAATTTAGTGATATCGATATCAGCTTATGGCGATGCGCAGTCGAAGCGTAATGATGTGTCGTCGGAAGAAACAGAGAGGATCATATGACCCGGATATCCCTGCGCCGCAGCGGCGTAGCGTTTGCTGCTATTTGTCTTGCTCTGGGAGGGCTTCCCGCCAGCAGCGCGGTCCCTCAGACGGACGGTATGGTCTCTCAGGTCCCTCCGCGTGTCTTCAAGGTTCGGCCGGGCGGTGTCCATTTAAGTTTTTCAGACGAGGCAGTGGCCGGTTTCAAGAAACGGGTCGCCTCGCAGCCAGAGGTCGCGGAGCAATGGCGAAAGATTGAGGCTGAGGCTGCCCGTCTTGTGGTTCTTTCACCCAAAGATATCACGCGCGACAGCCGTCGCATTCCCGAAAGTGTCGAGCCGCTCATACTGGCCTGGCGAGTGACGGGAGAGGCGCGTTATGCCGACAAGCTTCATGATATCCTGCGTAATCTCATCAGTCAGCCCAATCTGGTTACGGATGCTCCGCTGTTGAAGCGTGATCCGGTCTGGAATTCAGACCTGGGCATGGGAACAACGGGTGAGATGTTTGGCCTTATCTACGATTCTATCAGAGAAAAACTTACGCCTGCGGAGCGAAAAGCACTTACCGCAGGCTTTCTCAGCAAACTCGCCAAGCCTGTATTTAATGACTGGATCGACGGACGCGAACGCATTCACACACTGGACACCATGGGCCATAACTGGTGGGCGCATATCGTTTTTGGAACCGGTGTAGGCCTGATCGCGATCTCCCGTGACGAGCCGGAAGCTATGGCTTATCTGGATCGCCTTGAAACGGCTGGGACAGAGTGGTGGACTTATGAAGGTAGCCAGATAGAGGGGAAGATACCGACGTTTGACGCTGACGGAGGCAATCTCGAAAGCGTCAACTATGCCGAACTGGCGGTCGGGACTTATCTCGCCTTTCGTCTGGCGTGGCTTGAGATGTTCACTCAAAAACCCGCAGATGTGCCCATTTTGGAAAAGTCAGTCGATTTCCTGATCCAAAATGCCTATCCGACCTCGCCCTCACTTCTGCACGTGAATTTTGGTGATAGCAACATCAACAAAAACTATTCGCGATCAGCCGCGAACCTCTGGCTCACTGGTGTCAAGCGTCCTGACCTGCTGTGGTACACGACTCTGTCAGCTACGGCTGGGACAGGTGGAGATGTTCGCTACCAGCCGCGTTATCTGGTCAACATGCCTCTGAAGTCTGAGCCAGGTGGAGCCGGGCAGGTGCCACAACTTCCACTAAGCGCCTGGTACCGTGGTATAGGTTGGGCCACATTGCGGACGTCCTGGGCTGAAAATGCGACCTTACTGGCTGTCCGCTCCGGTTTTACCTGGAACCATAGTCATGCTGACGCAGGCTCTTTCCTGCTTTTCCATAACGGGAAGCCCCTTCTGATCGACTCGGGTAACGCCAGCTATGCCCGCAAGGAATATGACGAGTATTACCGCCAAAGTGCGGCCCATAACGTGGTGACCTTCAATGGTAAGGCTGAACCCAAGGAAGATACCTACATAGGTTCTCACACTCCAGGTCGTATCCCCAATATGATGGACGCTGCCGGCTACCGCTACGTCTTCGCCGATGCAACGGGCCCGACGGCGGATACGTTTGCGCGGAATTTCCGTCATTTCCTTTGGGTTGATGGTGTCATTCTGGTTTACGATGATCTCAAAGCCCGTGAACCGGGACAGTTTGCGTTTCAGCTACACACGCAGGGTGACACCAAGCGGCAGGGACAAAACCTGGTGGTGAAAAACGGCGAGGCGTCAGTGAGTGTGCGACCGCTTTTTCCCATGCCGTTTCCCGATGCAGGCCTGCCAACAGACTACCCTGAAAACATGCGGCTTGAAGAGTTGAAGGGATACAAGGATCGGGCGCCGGACGAACGAACGACCTATTACGCTTTCGTCCCCGCAGAGAGAGCTGAGCGTCAGAAGTTTTTGACGGCCATTATCCCCGAAGACAAGGGGCCTGCTCCACAAGTCGAGCGTCTGACGGGGCCTGATATGATCGGCGCCCGTATCACGCGCGGGAGCCGTGTGACGGATGTTTACATCAATCTGAAAGCCGATGGCAGTATACGCCATCGTAACGCAACCACGGCCCTCATGGGCTGGGAAACGGACGCTTACATGCTTGCTCTGACTTATAAAGCAGGCACCAAACCTTCACCCACCACGCTTGAAACCCTCTTTGTCGTTGATGGCAGTTATCTGCGCTTTGATGATACTCTTTTGCTTGACAGTCTCTCAAAACGGTTTCTGATCGCCGACTATGGTCAAGGTCGCTTCTGGATGCAGGGACAGGCAAATGCTGAACTTGGCCTGTGGCTGCCCTTCAGCCAACGGCGAGTTGATGTAAACGGTAAATCGATCACGCTATCGGGTAGCGATCGCTTTGTGCGTTTGCGCTGTTGCTGAGGCGTGGCCAAGAACCGAAAGACCGCAACCGAGTATCATAAACGGGTTTGCAGGCTGAAATCACAGCGGCGTAAGTGGTTGATCAGACAATCCAGCCGCTCAGGGAGTCATAATGGGACCAGATTACAAGATGCAGAGCGTTGCGCCTTTCAGTCCGGCTATCATCAAGGCCAGAGCTCCCGAAGGTGTGGTGGACGCACTAAATGAAAAGATCGATGCACTGTTAATGGAGGAACGGGAACGCCAGACCAGAGACTGGTCGGAATTTCTGGCAGGTAACCTCAAGACCGAGATGCGCATCACAGACATTATCCGGTCAACACCGGCTCTCACCGACTTACTGTTCGATGTGGCGCGCACCTATACCTACAAATGTCATAATGCGCTGCTTCACTACGGGAACTACGAGGAAGCCACCGAACTTAAAGACAAAAAGATCGAGATTCGTATCAGCGAAGGGTGGATCAATGATATGATCGCCGGCGACTTCAATCCTGTGCATTTTCATCAGGGAAGCACCTATAGCTGCGTGCTCTTCTTACGCAATCCTGAAGGATATGAGCAGGAATTTCAGGCTGACAAGGCACGCCAGCATTCAGTAGGCTGCCTGCAGTTCATCGATAGCCGTACCGCCATCGGTGTTCAGAATCTATTCACGGTTAAGCCGGTGGTTGGAGATTTTTATCTGTGGCCCTCATGGATGCTCCACACGGTCTACCCGTTCCGAGGCGAAGGCATACGCCGCAGCATGAGTGCCAATCTGTCATTGGTATAGAGTAGGAATGATGTAAGCGTAAACACGCACCCATGTTGCGGATCTGACGATTTTGTGGATCAGGCGCCGGCTTTATCTGGCTTAAAATTCCATGGCATCAACTCGTCGAGACGAGAGACGGTCCAGCCGTCTGCGATGCGCTGAAGAGTTTGTGTCAGCCAGGCCTGAGGATTGACCCCGTTCATCCTGGCTGTCTGGATAAGCGAGGCGATGATGGCCCATGTCCGGCCACCGCCGTCGGAGCCCGCGAACAGGCTGTTCTTCCTCGTAATAGTCTGAGGCCTGATGACGCGTTCGACGATGTTGGAATCCAGCTCGATACGCCCGTCATAAAGGAACCGCTCCAGTACCTTGCGACGACGCAGGGCATAGTCGATAGCCTTGGCCAGGGATGATTTCTGAGAGATCTGCGACGAGGTCTTTTCCCAGAGCTGGAAGAGCGCCTCGACTATGGCCTTGGCATGCTTCAGGCGGTAGGCAGCCCGCGCTTCAGGCGACTGCCCACGCACCTTGTCTTCGTGGTGCCAGAGTGCAGACATGATCTCAACCGTCTGGGTGGCTACGGGCGAGCTGTTGTTGGCATGCAGGTCGTAAAACTTTCTGCGGACATGCGCCCAGCACCCGGCGAGCTGGATGCCCGCATTGGCATCCGGGGCCTTTTCAAGCTGATTGTAGGCCGCGTACCCATCCACCTGGAGCACGCCGTTGAAGCCGGCGAGATGGCGCTTTGGGCGGTCGCCTGAGCGCCCATCCTCGAACTGGTAGACGACGATCGGTGGATCCCCGCCGCCGAAGGGGCGGTCGTCTTTCACATAGGCCCAGAGATAGTTGTGTAACACCTTCCCGTTTCCGGGAGACAAGGTCGGCAGAACCGTCTCATCGGCGAATAAACGCTCGCCCTTGAGGAGTTGCGCCATCATATAGGTGTGCAAGGTGGTCAACTCGAAGCCCACCGCGCCCATCCAGCTGGCCATCACCTGCCGGCTTACCTCGATGTTTTGCCGGGCGAAGATCGCTTCCTGACGATAGAGGGGTAGGCCATCGGCATATTTGGCGACCGCGATATGGGCGAGCAGCGCCTCGGTTGGCAGGCCCGCCTCAACGATATGGTTAGGTGCCTTGGCCTGAAGGACGCCATCGATAGACTTGTCCTTGTAGGCGTAACGGGGGCGCACGGTGACGATGACCCGATACGTCACAGGTACCACGTCGAGGCGCTCGCTCCGGTCTTCACCGATACGTACCTTTTGCTTACCCGCGTGCTCTTCGGGCTCATCGGGTTCAATGACGACCTCGATGCGCTCAAGGTGCGCCGGCAGGCTTTTGCGGGGTCGGGACGGCGACGACGATGACTTCGGTCGTCCTTTGCGGATTTCAGCCTCAAGGGCGCCTACGCCCGTCGCGACCTCTTCAAACAGAAGCACGAGTTGTTCGTCATCCTCGGCAGGCGTCACCTGTAAGGTCTCAGATTTGCGCGAGAAGCGACCACGATTGAAGATCTTGAGGATATCATTGAGCCGATCCAGGCGCTCATTCAACGCGACTTCCCGGCTTTTCAGGGCGCTGACCTCGGCTTCAAGCGCTTCCACCCGAGCGGCCTTTTGGGCCATTTCCAGAGCAAACGCCATCAGCGCGGCTGGATCTTTCGGGAGGATAATCGAGGGGTCCGACATGGACGACTTATACCATGCAAACCCCTTATCTGCATGGGTTTTTTCAGATTTTCGGACTAAATTTCCTTATCCCGCAAGACGGGGACGCGTCACTTTTTCGGGGCGAACCCGCTTCCAGTCGAGCCCGTCGATTAAGGCCAGTGTCTGCGCCTGGTTTAAGCGGATGCGCGCCTGCCCGACCTTCGGCCAGCAGAAGCCTCCCGTCTCAAGACGCTTCGATACCAGACAAACCCCGGTGCCATCAAACCACACCATCCGAAGCCGGTCGGCCCGCTTAGACCGGAACACATAGACCGTCCCGTTGAACGGATCGTGCCCCGCATCACGGACCAGACCCAGAAGACCATCCATGCCTTTTCGGAAGTCGATAGGCTGGGCTGACAGCAACACCTTAACGCCGGCCGGGATCATGCCGCGCGAACCGCGCGTATCACCCGAACCAGCGCCTGTTCCTCAACCGGCCCCGTGCATCGCACGATTACGCCGTTGACCTCAATCTCGATCGAACCCTTCTCCTCAGCTCGCCGCTCCGACACATCGCAAACGGTCTCCACCAGCCCACGATCACGGCAGTATCGCCGCCAGCCAAACAACTGCGACGGTGAGATGCCGATCTCCCGGGCCAGCGCCGACGCGTTCACCCCCGGCATCATCGAACGCGCCGCCATCTCCGCTTTGAAGTCCTCAGGCCAGTCCCGGCGCACCCGCTCGATCTCGCCCCCTGTCACAAGCTCGACAAACTGACTATTTCTAGTCGTACGCATAGGCGTAGCCATAGAAGTTCATACCCCGCGTCTTAAAACACGGCATTTTCGAACTTTTTAGGCCGCCAGAAAACACGGGGCGTGGCTTACGCTTACCCACGATCTGCAAGATTCGTTCATGCGCCAGGACTCTGCGTTCAAGGCTAGTCTCTTCGGCTGGCCTCAGGGAGAGTTCCATCCGCGGCACTTTATCAGCGGGAGAAACCTCAGGGGCACCTTCAAAAGAAGCGCTAAGGCTTGGGGTATTGTCTTCCAAGTCTGGAGGCAAACGGGTCATATCTCATCTTTCCAGAACCAAGCGTTTTGACTTAACGGCAGACGTAAGTGGCTTACTCACCTCCCGGCTGAGTCTTCATAGACGCCGGTAAGCTGAGAACGCTACGCGCTTTGCGTGTCTTAGGCGAATTCCCGCTCCCGGTGATGCTGCGGCTGAACAAAGGTGTCTGCTGGGGAGCGGCCACCCGCGTTTGTTTAGGTTTGCGCGGCTCGCGGTGGCCGAGGTTTTTGGCTTTGGTCATGGAGGCTCCAATTCATGTTGAGCCGTCAAGGGTAGGCCATACCAAGGGCTGATGACAGGTTCGGAAACTACATAAAGCCTTAGCAGGACCGCCCATGCGCCGTTCGCAAAGCCCGGTTGAGAGCCGTTCTGCCGCAGAATTCTGCGGCACAGAGTAGATTCCGACGCTGCCGTGTTGCCCTTTGACGGCTTAGTTTAGAGCGGAATGATTTCAAATGGAATCATTCCGCTCAAGCCGCCATTGAGGCGGCGGCCAAGGTGGCAAAGCCACCGCCCGGCGAGGGGCGAAACAAAAATCTAGATCATTATGTT
>NZ_JAIXSV010000065.1 GCF_027484505.1 Asticcacaulis sp. | reverse complement strand
CCGTCTTGCCCGGCGTTTCCAGCGCCTCGCGCATCAGAAGGGCGATGACGGCGGCGGCTTCCTCGTCATTGCGGCCTTCGATGTGGGTCAGGCCGCTTAAGCCCTCCTCTATGGCGGTTCCCGATCCGGCCTTCAGCGCGGCAATCTGCGTGCGCCAGTCCTTGGTGGCCTCGGCGGGGCGCAAGGCTTCATTGAGGACGCGCCGGCGGGCGTGACGCGCGCGGTCAGCTTCGATCGAAACGGGCCAGGTATGGACGACCTCGCGGCTGACCCGGTGGCGATCCAAAAGGGCCTTCATGGCCCCTTGCGGATGCGAATCGCCCACCTGCGCCCAGACGTCCTCGGCCAGCGACAGGTCGAGACCTGGCAGGACCACGGCCCCTTGCTCAAAACGCGAGGCCAGCCCCATCAGCCGCGCCGTGGCGGGTGTGGTGCCGGTGGTCCCGGCGATAATGACCGGCTGGGTGGGCGGGGTCTTTTCCCATTGATCACCAAGGCGATGAATCAGTGTCACCAGCCTCTGGCTGGGGTCCATCCTGTCGAGTTCAGCCAGACGCTTTGGCCACAGATCGACGGCAATGGCCAGAAAACGCGCCGATACTTGCCAGTGTTCGGCCAGCGCCCCCATACCGTCGTGCAACAGGTCCGGGTCGTGGACAAGACGGTCCAGTCTATCTGCGGCCCTGACCTCTTCCAGAGCCAGTGAATCGAAGAATTTAGCTAGAGAATCAGCCAGTTCCAGTGCCGTTCGCGCGTTGAGCGGCGCATCGCTTTCGTAATGCGCCTTGATCAGCTTCGCCAGTTCGAAGCGCCGCCGCGTCGCAGACAGGGCGGGCGGCAGGTCGAGCCCCAGATGCTCCAGATCAAACGGCGGCTCCCCCTCTTCGAGATCACCCAGCGCCCGTACCTGCGGTAAAAGCAGCGCCTTGGCCCGGCACTGATCGGTAAAGGCGTGCGCCATCTGACGCGCGCCGCGCCGGGTCGGGGTGAGGATCAGAGCGTGCGGCAGGTCGTCACCCAGCGCCTCACACAGTCCGCGTGCCAGATCATCGAGGAAGGGCCGGCCAGACGGAATGGAGTACCAGCGCGGGGCCGGGGTGACGAAGAGGTCGCGGCTTTTCATACCCGTTGCAATCGCGCTTCGGCGGCATCGCGCGCAGCCGGGTCACCGACATGCATCCAGTCGCCATACATCCGCGCCCCGAACAAACGCCCGTCGGCCGCCTTTTGCCGCCAGATGGGCGTCAGGGAAAACGCGTCTTCGGCCACCTCCGCCACTATGTCCGGATGGGTGATGTGCACACCCATATAGTTGAACGGCGCGGACACGGCCTGACCACGGAAGCTCAGACGCTGATCGTCGCCAAGGAAGAAGTCACCCGCCCCATCAAAACCGCTGGAGCGCGCCATGTCGGCCAGCAGCAGCAGGGCGTCCATCGCGTCCGGTTGCCATTGCTTAAGCATATCGGCAATGGCGCGATCATCGCCGCCGTCTTCGATCCACACACTGTCGATATTGGCCACCAGCACCGGATCATCGCCCAGCAGCGGGCGCGCTTTTTTCAGGCCCCCACCGGTTTCCAGCAGCTTCTCGCGCTCATCCGAAATGACGATCTCGACATCGCTGCGGCTTTTGAGGTGGGCCTCCAGCCGGTCGGCAAAATAATGGACATTGACCACACAGCGTTCGACGCCCGCGCTTTTCAGCCGGTCGATCATGTGGTCAATCAGGGTACGCCCACCGACTTCGACCAGTGCCTTGGGCCGGTCATTGGTCAACGGCCGCATCCGCGTGCCCAGCCCTGCCGCCAATACCATGGCTGTTTTGATCTGCGTCATGCGATGCGGCCCCCCAGACCGTTGGACATAAACCAGTTTCGCACCCCGGCCAGTGCAGGTGCATTGAGATTGCGCCCCAGATGTCGCCACATGCGCGGCATGAAGGCCTCATAGCGCGGTTTGTGGTCGCGTGTGACCAACCGGGCGAAGACACCCAGAATACGTGCCTGATTGAGCGCCGCCAGCGCCGTGTAGAGCCGCATAAAGGCCTCGCGGTCCTGTTCGGGACGCAGGCTGAAATAGTGGTCGAGGCAAAGCGCTTCCACCTCTGGTGACACATCGCGGCGGGCGTCCTGCAACAGCGAATGCAGGTCCCACGCCGGATGTGCCTTCAGGCAGTCCTGAAAATCGATCAGACCGACGCGCGCCACGCCTTCGCGACCCCCAAGCCACAGCAGGTTTTCGGCGTGATAGTCGCGGTGGATGAAGACGCTGGCCCCGGCCTCGGCTTCGGCGCGCAACGGGGCCCATAACCCGTCCCAATCGGCACGCGCCTGTTCGGAAAAGTGCAGCGCAGGATCGTACTGCGGCAGCCATTCGACAAACAGGTCGGCCCCTGTTTTCAGCGCCAGCGCGTCATAGGCCAGCAGCGGCCAGTCGCCCATCGTGGCCGGCGGCGGCTCCTCGTGCAGCTTCGCCAGCACGGATACCGCCGACAAATAGAGCGGCGCTTCGTGTTCACCCTCTTCGATCAGGCGGGCAAGCAGGGCATTGCCAAGGTCTTCGTGCAGGATCAGGCCATTGTCCAGATCGCTTTCATAGACGGTCGGTGCGGAAAAGCCCCGCCCGCTCAGATAGGTTGCGGCCCCGACAAAGGCCCTCAGATCACCCGCAGACAGACGAGTCTGTGCAAAATAGCCAAGCCGTTGACGCGCCTCGGTATTGGCGTCCGGCGGGCAGGGCTGCGCCCCTGTGGGCGGCTGATCCATCAGCATCAGCGTCGAGCCGTCTGCTCGCGTCAGGCGCTCATAGCGCCGCGTCGAGGCATCACCGGGCAGCGGGTCACGCCGCGCTTCGGCAAGGCCCAGCTGTTGCAGAAAACGGACGCGGAGGTCTTCACGATTGGACATTCAAAGCTCTTATGGGGCGGGCCGCTCAAGCGTCACGCGACGGCCCGCAGCCTCTTCTTTTAGGCGCACGATCCACGGGGCGTCAAAGCCGAAATGCCCCAATCTTTGCGGCCATTCGATCAGGCAGAGATGCGTGTCTGCCAGCTCAAACAGGCCGATCTCGTGCACCTCTTCCGGGTCGGTCAGGCGATAGAGGTCAAAATGCGCAATGTTGAAGTCGCGGCCTTCATAGGTCTGAACGATCGTAAAGGTCGGCGACGGCACGTCCTCATCGGGCGTAGTCAGCCCCCGGATCAGGCCGCGCGCCAGGGTCGATTTCCCGGCCCCCAGTTCCCCCAGCAGATAGACGACATCCCCGACTTTAAGCTGCGTGGCCAGCCACGCCCCCCAATCGGCGGTGGCGCTATCGTCGGCCAGAAAACAATCGTCGGAAAAGGTCATAGGGCAGGGCGGTCCGGATCGAGCGGGAGTTCCCGTTCGATATAGGTCTTCAACCGCTCACACAACAGGCCGACTTCGCCGCTGAGTTGTTCGGATGTTATGACCGGCCCCAAACTCAGGTCGAACCGTTTGCCGGCCTTGTTCAGAAACTCATGGAACAGGGTGATGTCGCGCAGTTCCTGTGAGACGCGGTTAAAGGCATGAAACCACATCGAATTGGGACCCGAAAGGTGCATGGGCACCACAGGCGCGTCGTATTTCTGTGCCAGCGACAGAGCCGTCGTCTGCCACGGCGGATCACTGAGCTGTCCGTCTGCGCCGCGTCGCGCCAGCCGCCCGGCCGGGAACAACACTACACATTTTTCGCTCTCGAAAGCGGCACGCGCCGCACTCAGCGTGGTGCGGGTCTTTTCGCGCGTGCGCTTGGCCTCCACCCATTCGACCGGGATCAGCGCCTCACCAAAGCGCGGATTGACCCGCAGGGCGTCGGCATTGGCGAAGAAGGTGATGTCGGCGCGCACTTTCCGCAAACAGTCATAGACGGCTATACCATCGGCTATGCCGGTCGGGTGATTGCAGATGACGACGCAGCGCCCCGTGGCCGGAATGCGCTCGACCCCGCGCGCCACGACCTCAAGCGACAGAAGGCGGGAGATATAGTCAAGCGCCTCAGGCCCCGACAGGTCCGCAATGGCTTGCGCCATACGCACGGCCCGTTCGTAGCCCAAAAGGCCGTACAACAGCGGGCGCGCCACGGGCCATACGGCCGATGAGGCCAGATGCGGCGCACGTTCGATAATCAGTTCTTCAACAATGTTACGCGGCGTCGTTAACGCCATCCTGTCCCTCCCCAGTCTTTCGCTATCCTGTTATTCTTGCTAAGGCTCTCTTATGCCCGCTTCGCACACCCCGAACCCAGACCTCAAAAGCGAGGATTCGCGCCGCCCGAAGGCCATGGGCCCCTATCTGTGGCTGTGGTTTGCGGCCCTCACTGGTATCATATTCGGTCTTGTTGCCCTGTCATGGGGCTGAATCTGTTAACCAAACCCTTAACAGATGCCGCATAACGCGCGTATAGTCCTTAGGTTCAAGAGGGGCTGAGCGCCGGATGACCAGAAAGCACATACTTTACGCCATACTGTTCCTGATTACCGGCGCTGTGTTGGGCAGCGTCGCCTACTGGCTGTACTGGGATAATTTTGTGCGCTGGGCACCCGTGACCATCACGCAAAAACAAAAGGATATTCAGGAGCTTCTTGATTCGTCGGGCTATGCCGCGTCGGGCAAGGAGGGGCCGGAAATATGGGTCATCACCTATCGCAACTGCGCGAATTGCAAGGTGTGGGAAGATCAGGAACTGCCGAAGTTCGAAGCCATCTCAGCCGACATCCGCATCGTGCCCTTCGCCCCGATGGACGTCGAAGGCAAGGTGACGACTACCGCCTCGGAACGTTCGACCATTGCCGAACTCTGGCTCAACCGCTCCTATCCGCTGTATAAGCAATGGCGTGCGGCCAATGAAGAGACGTGGCAGCCGACCTTCCGCGCGGCGGACGGTGATCTGGCACGCTCAGCGGTGGTGCAGGCCAGCCGCGACTTTATCGCTAAACTGGAGCCGCTTCTGGGCGATAACGGCGTGCCGATCCGCTACCCGCTGATCATCTGGCGCGATGGCACGCAGCACATCCGCGTCTGCGCCTGTTCGGATGAGCGCATGTACCACTATGTGCGCGACGATCTGCACGCGCCATCAAAGCTCGAAGGCACACAGGCACCGGCTCTGAAAATCGAGGCCCCGGCCACCGCCGCCGCTGAAACCGTGGCCAGCGACAGCGCCACCGGTAATTACGGGCCCGATAGCCGGTAACTTACGCCCCAATGCCGCCCCATTGAATCGGCAGGGTAAAGTCTCATATGATGCGTGAGATATTGTCCGGGAGACTCTTCATGCGTGCGACCCTGATTTCACTGGCCCTGTTGTCCTTCCCGGGCGCGGTTGTGGCGCAGGACGTCATCGACCCGAAGCACAAGCCCAACTTTACCGAGCGCACGGACAAGATGACCCCGGCGCAGCGTGAAGCCGAAATCAAGCGCATCTTTGCCGAATTTGACCGCAATCGCGACGGTTCCATCACCGAAGACGAGGCGCCGCGTTTGCCGCATACGGGCAATGACCCGGAGGCGATAAAGGCCGATGCCAAGTTCTTCATCTCGCTCTATGACGACAACGAAGACCACAAGGTGTCGTTCGACGAATACCGCGCCAAGGCCGCTCTGGCCCTGATCGGGCGGGAAAAAACGACGCAGGCGTCCAAATAAGGACTTTCCTTATCGCCAAAGCCGCGCGGCTGGTCTAAAAACCCACGCATGAGCGAACAGACGGCCCCCTCCGAATCCCCCAAAATGTCCACCTTCGGCTTCCGCGATGTGGAAGCGAAGGAAAAGGTCAATCTGGTCCACGGCGTGTTCAAAAACGTCGCCGCCAAATACGACCTTATGAACGATGTCATGTCGGTGGGTGTCCACCATCTGTGGAAGGACGCGGCCTGCGCCAAGCTCAACCCGCAGCCGGGTGAAGTGATCATCGACTGCGCTGGCGGGACGGGCGACATTGCGCGGCGTCTGGCCAAGCTGGCGCGTGCCGCCAAAGTGCGCCGGGGGGGTCAGGACGCGGAAATCCGCATCATCGACTATAATCAGGCGATGATCGAGGCGGGCATCCAGAAGGGGGCTGAGCCGGAAATTACCTGGTCGGTGGGTGATGCGATGAATCTCGCCATCGCCGACAATAGCGTTGATGCCTACATCATCTCTTTCGGCATCCGTAACGTCGCCGATGTGCAGGTGGCGCTCAATGAGGCCAAGCGCGTGCTGAAACCCGGCGGCCGCTTCTTCTGTCTGGAGTTTTCGCACCCGACGACGGGCCTTGTGGAAAGCAGCTACGAATTCTACGCCTTTAAGATCATCCCTTTCATGGGACAGATGATCGCCAATGACCGCGATTCCTATCAGTATCTGGTCGAAAGCATCAAACGCTTCCCGGATCAGGAGATTTTCCGCGGCATGATGGACAAGGCGGGTTTCCGCCGCACGGGCTATACCAACTTCACCGGCGGGGTGTGCGCCCTGCATTACGGCTGGGCGTAAGCCTTGGCGTCGGTGTTCACTTCGTTTTTCCGCCTGATCAAGGCCGGGTTCGTCCTGATGCGCGAGGATGTGCTGATCCCGCGCGAACTGAGTTCTCAGCTCAATCCGCCGTCGCGTTTTTTTTCGAACTCTTTGCGCTTTGTCTTTGCTCGTCGCGGGCCGCAAGACCGTGTTGGGCTGCGCTATGCCCGTGCCTTTGAAAAGCTGGGCCCGGCCTTTATCAAGCTGGGGCAGGTGCTCTCCACCCGTGGGGACATCTTCGGGGACGCATTTATCCGCGACCTCAGCCACCTGAAAGATCAGTTGCCGCCGTTTGATGCAGCGACGGCGCGGCGTCTGGTCGAAGAGGCGCTGGAAAAGCCGGTCGATGACATCTTCTTTGAATTTGGGGAAGTCATCGGCGCCGCCTCCATCGCGCAGGCGCACCGCGCCATCCTGAAAGACGGGCGGCAGGTGGCGGTCAAGATTCTGCGCCCTGGTATCGAGCAGATCATTGCGGACGACATCGCCATGATGACGCTGGCGGCCAAAATCATCGCCTTTCTGTCGCCCGCCTCGCGGCGTCTGGAGCCCGTAGCCTTTGTCGCCACGGTCGCACAGTCGCTGCTGCTGGAGCTGGACCTGCGGCTTGAGGCTTCGGCGGCGGACGAACTGGGGCAGATCATCAATGCCGAACCCTATATGTCCGTGCCGAAAGTGGTCTGGCACCACGTTGCCAAACGCGTTCTGGTCATCGAATGGGCCAAAGGCATCCCGCTGAGCCGGCCCGAAGCCCTGACCCAGCCGGGCCTTCAGCCGCAGGCCATGGCCGATAACCTCATTCGCGCCTTCCTGTCTCAGGCGCTGAACCACGGCATGTTCCACGCCGACCTGCACGAAGGCAATCTGTTTGCGCAGGCCCCGGATAAGCTGACGGCGATTGATTTCGGCATTGTCGGGCGGCTCAAGCCCAAGGAGCGCCTCTATCTGGCCGAAATGCTGTGGGGCTTCCTGCGCCGCAACTACAAGCGCGTGGCCGAAGTGCATTTCGAAGCGGGCTACGTCCCCAGACACCACGACGTTCAGGCCTTTGCGCAGGCCCTGCGCGCGGTCGGTGAGCCGGTGCTGGGGCGGGCCGCGACCGAGGTGTCGATGGGGCGTCTGCTGACGCAACTGTTTGAGATCACGGCGCAGTTCGATATGCACCTGCGGCCGGAACTGGTCCTGCTACAAAAGACCATGGTCAGTGTTGAAGGTGTGGCGCGGCGCATCTATCCGGAACACGACATCTGGGAAGCCGCCCGGCCGGTGGTGCGCGACTTCATTCAGGCGGAGCTGTCGCCCGTGGCCGAAGCGCGCCGCCTGATCGACAAGCTGGTGCATAAGCTAAAGCTGGATGATGACGATGCGGCGGACCGCGAACGCGAACGGCGGGCGCTCATTTCGCTGCAATCCGAACTGCGCCACAGCCGCACGGTCTCGGCTCTGGCCCTGATCGCCTCGGTGCTGGCGCTGGGTGTTATGGTGTGGATGGCCGTTGTTCATTTCTGACGCGGCCTGACGCACCTATTATTACCCCGCAGAGTTGCCCTCCATAACACCGCTCTCGCAAGGGTTCGGCTTTAGGGTTCCGTTAACCGCTTCTTCCCACCTTTAGATAACTGAAATCCTTTACAAGGGATGATCCGCCACAGGGCGGGTTGTGTTTGGGGTAGGGTAAACCATGCGTACTCTTCGCGCGCGCCTTCAGGGCGTGATGTCTGTGCTGATTATCGGCGCGCTTTTGAGCTGTGGACTGGCGTTTCTGATCGCTCAGGCGGGGCGGCAGGGGCTTCAGACCGTCTATGCTGACCGGGTGATCCCTCTGGAACAGCTCAAGGGCATCAGCGACAACTATGCGGTCCTGATTGTCGATAATGCGCACAAGGTCCGTGCCGGCACAGTCAGCTTTGACGATGGCGTGCGCAATATGGACGATGCCCTGACGCGCTCGGATCAGCTCTTTGACGCCTATATGCTGACGTGGATGGACGCGAACGAAAAAGCCCTCGCACAGGCGGCCAAGGATCAGAAAGAGAAGGCCAAGGCCTCCATAGCGCGCCTACGGGATATCATGCTGCGCAAGGATCAGGCGGCGCTCGAAACCTATGTGTCCAGCGAGCTTTATCCCGCCATCGACCCGGTGACGGCGGCCTTTGATGTGTTGGTGAAGCTACAGGTTGCCGAGGCTAAAAAGTCGTTTGATGTGGCCTCACAAAAACAGACGACCCTTCTGTGGGCACTGGGGGCGGCGTTTCTGGTCAATTTCGCGCTCGGTATCGCCGGCATCTGGATCGTGCGTCATCGGGTCATCGCGCCGATCAACAGCCTGACGGCGGTCATGACCCGTCTGGCGCAGGGCGAATACCAGACCGAGGTTCCAGCGCGCGAGGCGCGCAACGAGATCGGAGAAATGGCGCGCGCCGTTGAGGTGTTCAAATCCAATGGCCTTGAGCGGCAAAGGCTGGAAGCGGCGGAAAAGGCGGCGTTGGCGCAGCGCGAGGCGCGGGCACGTCTGATCGAGGAGCTTGTTCAGCGCTTCGATGTTCATACACGCGAAAGTATCCACTTCGTTTCGACGGCGGCGACCGAGCTTGAAGCGTCAGCCGAAAGCCTGACTTCAGGTGCCGAGGAAACGACCCGTCAGAGCACTGTCGTCTCCTCGGCTTCGGAAGAGGCGTCGATGAACGTGCAGACTGTGGCGGCGGCGACGGAAGAAATGGCCGCGACCGTACAGGAGATCGCCCGGCAGGTTCAGGGATCAGTGCATATCGCTCAAAGCGCCATTGCCGAAGCGCAGCGTTCCTCAGAGGTGGTTCACAAACTGTCAGACGGGGCGCAGCGCATTGGCGATTTCGTCAGCCTGATCACGCAGGTTGCCTCTCAGACCAACCTTCTGGCGTTGAATGCCACAATCGAGGCGGCGCGGGCTGGCGAGGCGGGCCGGGGCTTTGCCGTGGTCGCCAGCGAGGTCAAGACGCTGGCGCAGCAGACCTCAAAAGCATCGGCGGATATCGAAGCCCAGGTGCAGGAGATTCAGGCCATCGTCGGCGAGGCGGTAGCGGCCATTGATCACATCCGCCGCACGGTGGATCAGATGTCCGAAGCCTCCATGGCGATTTCCGCCGCGGTCGATGAGCAGCATGTCACCACGCAGGAAATTGCCCGCAATGTGCAGCAGGCGTCGCAAAGCACGGTCGAGGTGGCACAAAACATGTCAGGCATCTCGCGGGCGACCGAAGAAACCACGGCTGCCGCCACACAGGTGCTCGGCGCCTCAGGAGAACTGTCGCGTCAGGCCGATAGCCTGCGCAAAGACGTCCATGAGTTCATTTCGGGAATCCGGGCCGCCTGAGGCAGCCGCCGACAGTACAGGGGTATTCCATGATCACCATATTCCATCGCCTTGGCGAACGTATCGCGGAAACCCAGCAACGGGCCGATCAGAATGTACCGGATGAGCCGGTGTGGATCGACCTGCTCAATCCCACCGAGGAGGAACTGCGGCATCTGCCGCAAAACCTCAATATCGCCCTGCCGACGCGTGAGGAAACCTGGCGCAACCACGCGCTCAACCGCATGTACACGCGCGATGGTACAGCCTATATGACCGCCGCCGTCATCAGCGACGACCGCGAGGCGCGCGCCTGCGGGACGGTAACCTTTATACTGACGCCGGATTTCCTGATTACGCTGCGTGACATCGATCCGCCGCCCTTTCTGGCGCTTCAGGAACGCCTGCTGCTGATGCCAAAGGCCTTTCCGGACAGCGTGGATGTCCTGACCGGCTTGCTGGAAGCCATTGTGCTGCGTACCGTGGTCCATTCCGATGAGGTGATTACCGGGCTGGACGGCCTGTCTCGGCGCATCTTTTCGCCGCGCGGATTTGAAGGCGAGAAGGGGACGCCCTCGGACATCATGCACGGTGTGCTGCAATCGCTGGGGATGCTGGCCGATCTGAATTCGCGCATCCATGAAAGCATATCGAGCCTTCAGCGCGTGGCGGGGTTTCTGCGCACTCACACGCCCGCCGGTCAATCGGACCACAGCCGCGCTCTGGGCACTCTGCTCAAGGATACGCAGTCCATCGCTGAGCAGACGACCTTCCTGTCGAACAAGATCAGCTTTCAACTTGATGCCGCGCTGGGGATGATCAATGTCGAACAGAACCAGATCGGCAAGATCTTTTCGACCACGGCGGTCTTCTTCCTGCCGCCAGCGCTGGTCGCCGGTATCTATGGCATGAATTTCGACCACATGCCGGAACTGCACTGGGCGCTGGGCTACCCGCTGGCGCTGGGCCTGATGGGGGTGGCTGTGCTGGTGCCTTACTGGGTGTTTAAACGGCGGGGCTGGCTTTAATCCGGTTGGTGTCGGCCAGATAGCCGGAGATCATGCTGGGGTGCATTGGCTTGGCGAACAGATAGCCCTGCGCCATGTCGCAGCCCATGGCCTGAAGCCGGTCAAGCTGTTCGGCGGTTTCGACCCCTTCGATGATCGACTTCAGCCCCATATCGGCGCACAGGCCGGTCATGGAGCGCACCACCTTGCTGGCGCAGTCATTTTCGATGTCGGTGACGAAGCTGCGATCGACCTTGATGCGGTCCAGCGGCAGGCGGTGGACATAGCTCAGTGACGAATAGCCGGTGCCGAAGTCATCCAGCGACAGGTGACAGCCGAGGGTCTTCAGCATCTGCATGGATTGGCGCGCCTTGACGAAGTCGTGGGCCATGGCGGTTTCTGTGATTTCAAAGTCGATGCGTCGGGGGTCAATGCCGGACGCATTGACGATGGCCACCAGCCGAACCACCCCTTCGGCGGCGCAGATGTCATGCGCCGAGAGGTTAAACGACAGGCCGATATCTTCGGGCCAGTTGCGCATTTCGCGCAGCGCCTTTTCCAGCAGCACGCGGGTGACGCCGCCAATCAGGCCGGCGCGCTCGGCCACGGGGATAAACACATCCGGGGCAACCAGACCCAATTGCGGGCTGTACCAGCGGGCCAGAGCCTCAAAAGACAGCACGCGACCGCTTTTCAGATCGACTATGGGCTGGAACAGCTGGATCAACTCCTGTTCGAGATCGGCGGACAGAAGATGGCGCTCGATCTGTGTCTGGGTGCGGATTTCCGCCGCGTGCTTGTCGCTGAACAGAACGGTCTGACCACGCAGATTGCGCTTGGCATAATAAAGCGCATAGTCGGCATTTTCGAACAGGATTTCCGCTGACTGTATAGTCTCACTCCACGTCGCCATGCCGATGGAACAGGCCATGTGGGCGTGCGTGCTGCCGATGGTAAAGGGCAGGCGTACAACATCCGTCAGGTGGCGACCGACTTCGCTTAAGGCCTCGTCGGACATGGCGTCGCGCACGATCAGACCAAACTCATCGCCTCCCAGACGGTAGATGTCCGCCTTGGCGTCGATAAAGCCCAGGCAGGCCTTTTCAAGCCGACGTGCCGTTTCGCTCAACACCCGGTCGCCGGTGGCGTGTCCATAGGTGTCATTGATCGGCTTGAAGCCATCGAGATCAAGCACGCCGACGGACAGGGCCTGCCGCCCGGCCTTCGCTTCGGCAAAGGCCTGTTCCAGATCGTGGAAGAAGCGGCGGCGGTTGGGCAGTTCGGTCAGGGCGTCGAGATTGGCGATGCGGAAGTTTTCGTCCGATAAGGCTTGCGTTTCGGCCTGTTTGGTCATCAGGTCGCGACGCGAACGCACCAGATCGGCAAAGTCGCGATAATGCGTCATCAGAATGGTCAGGATGGCCGCGCTGACCAGCACGATATTCACGGCTATCGCTTTTTCAGTCTGATCACCCCACAAACCGAAGAACAGGATAAAGGGCACATTGACGATCAGCGTCACCAGTATGGCGGCCGATCTCAGATGCATCAGGCAGAAGATACAGCCGACGACGGTGATGCCCATGTAGAAGATCACATGGCCCTGTGCGTGGTCATCGCCATAGGGGTGCAGGCTCAGGCCCCAGCTCATAAACCCGATGGCCAGAAACGCCGCCATCTTGGTGGTGCGGCGAAGCTGAGCGATGGCAAAGTCCGGGGTTACGTTCTGACGACGCTTGCGCCACCAGTGAATCCCGCGCACACCGGCGATCAGGCACAAGGTGCCCGGCAGCCATACCGACAACCACAGGGGCGCGAGGTGGGAAAAGGTATAGCTGACAGCCAGAGAACTGACGATCAGCAGGAAATAGAGCAGGGGCACCTGCCGTGACAAGGCGTGAAACTGCGCCACCGCCAGTTCGGGATCATTGGCGGAGACGCTGAAAAGGGTACGCAGGGTTTTACTAAAAGATGTCACAGCTTTGACCGGGAGGTTGTTACTTACGACCACCTTAAGCCATTTTATCTAAAAAGAATTTAATCGACGCCGGGGTCAAAATTATCGCGGGTTATGGTGCGGCGCTCCGCTTCGATCTGCTTCTGCTTCTGCCAGTAGGCGGCCCCCTCATAGGGGCGGAACAAGGTGCGCGGCGCGCCTTTTTTGGTCATGACGGCAAAGATGTTGCGTCTGGAATCATAAAATAGTGTGTCGCCATTATTGCGAGAAAGGGTTTCGACCCCCTTGGGCGGCGCATGGATAAAACCGTGCACCATACCCAGCCATTCCTCATAGGAGCGCGCGCCGACTTCTGAGCCATGCTTTTCATAATGATAGGTGGCGTTTTCATAGGCGCTGTACTTGCGGTTCGACGACCACAAAGGCCAGTCACCATAACGGGCGGAGGTGATTTCTAACTTCGGCCCGACGGGCAGACGTATGGCGTGGCTGTCTTCGCGCAGGGCCGGGGCTTCGGCTTCGGCCTCAACCGGCGGTGCCTCGGACGGGGTAGCGCGCGGCGCAGGCGCTTCGGCCGGGGCCACCTGTTGCGCCGGAGCCTCGCCCTTGCCATCGGTCAGGACGGCAGACGGACCGGCATCGCAGGCCGTCAGCAGCAGAAGGCCCAGCGCGATCAGAAGTCGTTGTATGACGGTCATCTGTCCCCCATATGTCTTGCCAGACCCTCGCAAAGGCCATTAAAGGCTATCTCATGACTGTTGCAAGCCCACCTCGTATCCTGCTGATCGTCGGCGGCGGTATTGCCGCCTACAAGTCGCTGGAGCTGATCCGTCTCCTCAAAAAGGCGGGGATGGCGGCGCGCGTCGTCCTGACAAAGTCCGCGCAACAGTTTGTCACGCCCCTGAGCGCCGCCGCCCTGTCCGGAGACAAGGTCTATACGGACCTGTTTGACCTGACCGATGAAACCGAAATGGGCCATATCAGCCTGTCGCGTCAGGCCGAACTGGTGGTCGTGGCCCCGGCAACGGCCAATCTGATGGCGTCGCTGGCCAACGGACAGGCCGATGATCTGGCGACCACGCTTTTGCTCGCTACCGACAAGCGCGTCCTGATGGCGCCAGCCATGAATGTACGCATGTGGCACCACCCGGCCACACAACGCAATCTGGCGACCTTGCGCGCCGATGGGGTGTTGTTCAGCGGGCCTGATGAAGGGGATATGGCCTGCGGGGAGTACGGTCTGGGTCGCATGAGTGAGCCTGACGCCATTTTTGCAGCTATTCAGGCCGCGCTGAAGCCGAAGGCGCAACCGTTAAAGGGCCGTCATGTGCTGATTACCGCCGGGCCGACCTTTGAGCCTCTCGACCCCGTGCGCGGCATCACCAACCGCTCCTCCGGCAAGCAGGGCTATGCCATCGCCGCCGCTGCGTCTGAGGCCGGGGCGCGTGTGACGCTGGTTTCCGGCCCGGTCAGTCTGCCGACCCCGACAGGTGTCACCCGTATCGACGTGGAGACGGCGGTTGAGATGCACGATGCGGTGCACGCCGCCCTGCCCGCCGACGTGTTTATCGGTGTGGCGGCTGTCGGCGACTGGCGCGCCAAAGAGATTGCCCGTGACAAGCAGAAGAAGGGCGTGGACGGCGAGTTGACCGTAACGCTGGTCAAAAATCCCGACATTCTGGCCAGTATCGGCCACCACCCGACGCAGCGCCCGACGCTGGTCATCGGCTTTGCGGCCGAAACGCGCAATGTCGAGGTCTATGGCCAGACCAAGCTGCGCACCAAGGGGGCCGACGCCATTCTGGCCAATGACGTGTCGAAGGACGTCTTCGACCGCGACACCACCAACATGATCCTTATCGACGCTTCGGGCCCGACGGCGGGCAAGCACCTGACCAAGGCCGAAGTGGCCGCCGACCTTATCCAGTATCTGACGACAAGGCTGAAATGACCTATACCCCCACCGCCCATATCATCCAGTTGCCGCACGCTGCCGGTCTGGCCCTGCCCGCCTACGAGACGGAAGGCTCGGCGGGTCTCGACCTGCGTGCTGCCATTCCTGAAGGCGAGCTGCTGACGCTCAAGCCGTTAGGGCGAGCGCTGGTGCCCACGGGTCTC
Organism: Asticcacaulis sp.; assembly: GCF_027484505.1. Taxonomy (GTDB): domain Bacteria; phylum Pseudomonadota; class Alphaproteobacteria; order Caulobacterales; family Caulobacteraceae; genus Asticcacaulis. Next base: position 11,212 of record NZ_JAIXSV010000065.1, on the reverse strand, counting down.
AAGGTCGCCGTGCCGTTAGGGTTTGAGGTGCAGGTGCGCCCGCGTTCAGGGCTGGCGCTGAAATTCGGTATTACCTGCCTCAACTCGCCGGGAACGGTGGACTCCGATTATCGCGGTGAGGTCGGGGTCATTCTGGTCAATCTGGGGGCCGAGGATTTCGAAATCCGCCGCGGCGACCGCATTGCGCAGATGGTGGTGGCGCGTCACGCCCGCATCGAATGGGAAGTGGTCGAAAGCCTCGACGATACGGCGCGCGGCGCGGGCGGCTTTGGCTCGACCGGGCGGGGCTGATCTTTTTATTTCACGCAATTGTGCAGGATCGCCGGGTTTACCGGCGCAGCGAAGCACCCCAGACTCGCCCCATACGCGAATCTGGGTGATGAGCCATGACAGAAACCCTCGAACTGTACGGATTGTTGAGCGATCTGGTCGAAGCGGCGCTGAACGGCCTCAATCTGTGGCCGGCGCTGCTGGCGGGCGTCATAGCGGCGCTCCTGATCTGGCTGCCGGTGGCTGCGCGTCTGTTGATCGGGCTGTGCCTGACCCTTGTTTTCAGCAGTCTGTGGCCCCTGCTGTATGGCCTGCCGCCCCTTGCTCCCGACTTTGGTGAGCCGGAATACAGCATCCAGTTTGCGCTGATGGCGCTGGTCGCCATTGGGCCTGTCTGGTTGACCGAAGCGCTGGGTATAAGGCGATTAACTCAGCGAAAGCCCAGAACGTCCTGCATATCGTAAAGACCGGGCGACTGCGGTGCAGCCCACAACGCCGCTTCGACCGCGCCGCGCGCAAACAGGGTGCGGTCGCGCGCCGAATGCGACAGGGTGATCACTTCATCTTCAGAGGCAAACAGTACGCTGTGTTCGCCGATAATGCCGCCGCCGCGAATGACCGAAAATCCGATCGTACCCGGTTCGCGCTGACCCGTCAGGCCATCGCGTGCCGCCACGCGCACATCCTTGAGATCGACCCCGCGCCCTTCGGCGGCGGCGTCGCCCAGCATCAGGGCCGTTCCTGACGGCGCATCGACCTTGCGCTTATGATGGGCTTCCAAGACTTCGATGTCCCAGGCGTCCGGACCCAGCTTGGTCGCGGCCTGCTTCACCAGCCCCATCAGCATATTGACGCCCAGAGAGAAGTTCCCCGAACGCAGCACGATATTGCGGTCGCCATAGGCTTCAAGCGCGGCAATCTGTTCCGGCATGAAGCCGGTCGAACCGATGATATGCGCCAAAGGCTTGCCGCGCCTTTGCCCTTCGGCAGCGCAGGCTTCGGCCAGCGCCAGAGTGGCGGTGGGGGTGGTGAAGTCGATCACCGCATCGGCCTGCGACAGGTCGATGGCGTCGCCCTTGTCAAAGGTGGTGGTGACGATCAGTTCGCGCTCATTCAGGACACGGATAACCGCCTGACCCATGCGACCCCTGGCTCCGGCAACGGCAAAACGAATCTGGGTCATGTGGCCTCCTCGCGGTAAGAAAAGCACCTCCCCTGATATCAGGGGAGGGTGGCGCGAAGCGCCGGGTGGGGTTAAGCGCGTGGTTTAACCCCCCTCCGCCGATTCCGGCGGTGTCCCCCCTGATATCAGGGGGGAGGCTACAGGGTTTGGTTTATGCGGTTCCCGTGATGTCGTCCCAGAATCGCTTGGCCTTATGCATAAAGCCTTGCGACTGCGTGTAGGACTGCGCCTCGGCGATCTCAGCAAATTCCTTCATCAGTTCCTTCTGGCGGGCGCTGAGATGCTTTGGCGTTTCGACGAACAGTTCGACCAGCAGGTCGCCGCGATGCTTGGAATTGAGCACCGGCATCCCCTTGCCCTTGATCTTGACCTTGTGGCCGGTCTGCGCGCCTTCGGGGATGGCGACCTCCAGCTTGCAGGTGCCGTCGCAGCCTTCGCCCCCCATCAGGCACGGCACCTCGACCTCACCGCCCAGAACGGCGGTCGGCATGGGCACGGGGATCTGACAGTGCAGATCGGCACCATCTCGCTCGAAAATCTCGTGCTCGGCCACCGACAGGAAGATGTAGAGGTCGCCGCGCGGCCCGCCATTGGCCCCGGCCTGACCCTCACCGGACAGACGGATGCGCGCACCATCATCGACCCCGGCCGGGATGCGCACGTTCAGCTTGCGATTGGCGCGCACCTGACCATGGCCGTGGCAGTTGGTGCAGGGTTCCTTGATCACCTGACCCTGACCGTTGCAGGTCGGGCAGGTGCGCTCCACGGCGAAGAAGCCGTTGGAGGTACGCACACGCCCTGCGCCACCGCAGGTGTGGCAGGTGACCGGCTTGGTGCCCGCCTTGGCCCCTGAGCCCTTACAGACTTCGCAGGTCAGGGTCGTCGGCACGTTCAGTTCGACATCCGCGCCCTTATAGGCCTGTTCCAGCGTAATTTCGTAATCATAGCGCACATCGGGGCCGCGTTGCGGGCCTGAGCGGCGGCCACCGCCCCCGCCACCAAAGATGTCGCCGAACATTTCGGAGAAGATGTCTTCGACATTGCCGAAGCCCTGTCCGCCAAAGCCGCCCTGACCACCAAAGCCGCCACCACCCTGTCCATTGACACCGGCGTGTCCGAAGCGGTCATAGGCCGCGCGCTTGTTGGCGTCGGACAGCACCGAATAGGCTTCGTTGACTTCCTTGAAGCGCGCCTCGGCCTGATCATCACCCTGATTGCGGTCAGGGTGATGCTCCATCGCCTTCTTGCGGAAGGCCGATTTCAGCGTCGCGTCATCCGCATCGCGGGCCACGCCCAGAATTTCGTAATAATCACGCGCCATTATAAACAGCAGTCCCGCTTAGAGCTTTTGAACACAGGCCGACAATACAGCAGCCGGTGCTCAGAACACCCGCTACATCCCCTGTTCACGCTTTCCGACTCCAGTCGAAAATCCGGAAAAGGGAACGAATTGAAAATCCACACGCGCATCGGGTGAGTGTCCCGATGGACAGCCCTCAGAGACGCCTGCGTCGCTAAGGGAGACATAAGTTGGGGGAGCCCAACCGAGATCAGACTCCCCCTTTTGACCTGTCAAAGCGCTGGCTTACGCGCTCTTCTTGCCGTCGCCATCGACTTCTTCGAACTCGGCATCGACGACGCCGTCATCGGCCTGAGCCTCTTCACCGGCTTCGCCCGCGCCCTGAGCGGCGTACATGGCTTCACCCAGCTTCATCGAGGCGGTCAGAAGCGCCTGATGCTTGGCCTTGATGTCTTCGACGTCTTCACCGTCCTTGGCCGTCTTCAGATCGGCCAGAGCGGTTTCGATGGCGGTCTTGTCTTCGGCGGCGACCTTCGAACCGAAGTCCTTGAGGGCCTTTTCCGTCGAGTGGACCAGAGCATCGGCCTGATTGCGGGCCTCGATCAGCGCCTTGCGCTTTTCGTCTTCGGCCTTGTTGGCCTCGGCCTGCTTGATCATATCCTCAATGTCCGAGTCGCTCAGGCCGCCATTGGCCTGAATACGGATCGAGTGCTCCTTGTTGGTCGCCTTGTCCTTGGCATTGACGTTGACGATACCGTTGGCGTCGATGTCGAAGGTGACTTCGATCTGCGGTACGCCACGCGGTGCGGGCGGGATGCCGACGAGGTCGAACTGACCCAGCAGCTTGTTGTCCGCAGCCATCGGACGCTCGCCCTGGAAGACGCGAATGGTCACGGCCGACTGATTGTCGTCGGCGGTCGAGAAGGTCTGCGACTTCTTGGTCGGGATGGTGGTGTTGCGCTCGATCAGCGGGGTGAACACGCCACCGAGCGTCTCGATACCGAGCGTCAGCGGCGTCACGTCGAGCAGCAGCACGTCCTTGACGTCGCCTTGCAGCACGCCGGCCTGAATGGCGGCACCCAGAGCCACGACTTCGTCCGGGTTCACACCCTTGTGCGGTTCGCGGCCGAAGAAGGCCTTAACGGCTTCAACGACCTTGGGCATACGGGTCATGCCGCCGACGAGGACGACTTCGTCGATGTCCGAAGCCTTCAGACCGGCATCCTTCAGCGCCTGCTGGCAGGGAGCGATGGTCTTCTGGATCAGGTCCTCAACAAGGCTTTCCAGCTTGGCGCGGGTCAGCTTGAGGTTCAGGTGCAGCGGGCCCGATGCGTTCATCGAGATGAAGGGCAGGTTCAGGTCGTACTGAGCGACCGTCGAAAGCTCCTTCTTGGCCTTTTCGGCCTCTTCCTTGAGGCGTTGCAGAGCCAGCTTGTCGGAACGCAGATCGACGCCGTTTTCCTTCTTGAACTCATCAGCGAGGTAATCGACGACGCACATGTCGAAGTCTTCACCCCCCAGGAACGTATCGCCGTTGGTGGACTTCACCTCAAAAACGCCGTCACCGATTTCGAGCACCGAGACGTCGAACGTACCGCCACCGAGGTCATAGACGGCGATCTTCTTGCCGTCGTTCTTGTCGAGGCCGTAGGCCAGAGCCGCGGCGGTCGGCTCGTTGATGATGCGCAGGACTTCGAGACCGGCGATCTTACCCGCGTCCTTGGTGGCCTGACGCTGGGCGTCGTTGAAGTAGGCCGGAACCGTGATGACGGCCTGAGTGACGGTTTCACCCAGATAGGCTTCGGCGTCTTCTTTCAGCTTTTGCAGGATGAAGGCCGAGATTTGCTGCGGCGAATAGTCCTTGCCGTGGGCCTTGACCCAGGCATCGCCGTTCGGGCCCTTGGAGATTTCGTAGGGCACCATGCCCTTGTCCTTCTGGACCATCGGGTCGTTATAGGTGCGGCCGATCAGGCGCTTGATGGCGAAGAAGGTATTGGAGGGGTTGGTAACCGCCTGACGCTTGGCGGGCTGCCCGATCAGGCGCTCCGAGTCGTCCACGATGGCGACCACCGACGGCGTGGTGCGAACGCCTTCGGCGTTTTCGATGACCTTCGGGTTCTTGCCGTCCATAACGGCGACGCACGAATTGGTCGTACCAAGGTCGATACCGATGATTTTAGCCATGAGTCCAGATTTACTCCGTTTAAGGCAATGGGCTTTCGAGGCCTTTTGAAGCTAAGCACCCCGCTTGTCCATCCCCGGTGAGATGAAATTTACTGATTTTCAGGACGGCCCGTGATTTCGGCAGCCCCAAATCTGCAACCGATATAAGGGGCGCGTTTCGACCTGCAAGAGGGACACCTGCAATGCTGGCATTATTTTTAGGGTTTTTCAGAACCCGGTCATAAGGGCGGTTCGTATTGCAGTGGCCCGCATCCTGTTGTTAGGTAGGGCATACAAAGACAGATGCCGGGAGACTTGCCAATGACCACGAACAACCTGCCCCTGACGCGACCCGAAGGTAGCGAGGCGAAAGATTTTCACGTCAGCCGTCGCGGCATAGCCGGGCTGTTTTTTGCGGGTTATGCGCTGGGGGCGGGAGCCGCCGCGGCGCAATCGCCGATCACGACCCCTTCGGCCGGTCTCATCGCCAAAGACCTCACGGTGCCGACCGATAGCGATTACGCCATCCCGGCCTATATCGCCTTGCCCGAAGACGCCAAACGCCGCCCGGTGGTGCTGGTCGTACCGGAAATCTTCGGCCTGCACGACTATCTGCGCGATGTCTGCCGCCGGCTGGCGCATCAGGGCTATGTGGCCCTGACCTTCGATCCTTTTGCGCGTAAGGGCAATGCGGCGGCGTTGAAAGACACGGCTGAAATCCGCAAGCTGGTCGAAACCGCGACCAATGAACAGGTGATGGGTGACCTGAAAACCCTGATCGCCTGGCTGAAAACCAACCCCGATGTCGGTCAGTCAAAGGGTGTGTTCGGCAAGACGAAGTTCGCCAATACCTCGCGCATCGGCATTACCGGTTTCTGCTGGGGCGGGGCCGTCACATGGATGGCGGCGTCTTCCATCCCCGACATCAAGGCGGGCGTGGCGTGGTACGGGCGTCTGGAGCGTCCGGCGGCAACCGATTTTTTGGGTAAGGAAGACCGCCAGTGGCCGATCGACCGCGCGGCCGACCTGCGCCGCCCGGTGCTGGGCCTCTATGCCGGGCAGGATGGCGGCATCTCGCTGGACAGCGTTGAGCGTATGAACGCCGCGCTGAAAGCCTCGGGCAAGACCCCCAGCCATATCGAGGTCTATAAGGACGCCAAGCACGGCTTCCACGCCGACTACCGCGCCCTCTATAACGAAAAGGCGGCCAAGGAAGGCTGGGCCGAACTGCTTAAGTGGTTTGAGACGTATCTGTAGCTGCGACAATACCTCCCCGCACGCGGGGAGGTATCTTGCCCGGTTTTAAGCCTGCGTATTGACCGTGCCGCCGGAAGCGCTGTCGCCGCCATTATAGGCACCGTTGGCGGCGCTGGCCGTCTTGGCCGCCGTCACGACCATGGCCGGGCGGATGGTGCGGCCAAACAGCTCATAGCCCGCCTGCATCACCATCAGCACGCTGCCGCCCTCGACCTCGGTGGAGGGTTGCTCCATCACGGCCTGATGGAAGTTCGGGTCGAACTTGTCACCTTTAAGCGGCGCGATCTTCTTTACGCCGTTCTTTTCAAACGCCCCGGCCAGTTCCTTTTCCGTCATCTCGATACCGGAGACGAAGTTTTTGAACGCCGGGTCTTCGATCTGTGCCGGGACGGCCTGAAGCGCGCGTTGCAGCACGTCGGCGACGCCCAGAAGGTCGCGCGAAAAGCGCTGAATGGCATAGGCGCGTGCGTCGTTCATTTCGCGCTCGGCGCGGCGCTTGACGTTTTCGGCCTCGGCGGCGTAACGCAGCGCCTGTTCCTTGAGTGCTGTGTTTTCGGCCTGAAGCTGCTCCAGCGCGGCGTTCAGCGTGTCAATGGCGTCATTGGCGAACGGGGCGTCTTGTTGTTCAGTGTGTTCTTCGCTCATTACTCTTCAGACTCTGTGAGTTAGGACCGTTCCTGCTCCAGCAGGCGGCCGAGGATTTTCGCGGTGTAGTCCACAAGTGGGATGATGCGCGCATAATTCAACCGGGCGGGCCCGATGACGCCGATGGCGCCGACGACCTTTTGCGGTTGCCCAGTCTTGGGACCGCCCAGCATGTAGGGCGCTGCAATAACAGCCGAACCGGACAAAGAAAACAGTTTCGATTCCGATCCGATGAAAATTCTTACCCCCTGCGCCGAACGCACATTGTCGAGCAGGTTGATCAGCTCTTCCTTTTCCTCCAGATCCTCGAACAGGGCGCGCACGCGCTCAAGGTCTTCGAGCGCCGAAGCCTCCAGCAGATTGGCCTGCCCGCGCACGATCAGCGCGCGCCGATCACTCTGATTTCCGGTTTCCCCGCCGGCCCAGGCGGCCAGTCCGCGCGCGATCAGACCGGTCGCCGCCTCATTGAGTTGCTGACGCTCGGCCTCAAGCTCGGCGCGCAGGTCGCGCCCGGCCTCACTCAGTGTGCGACCCCTCAGACGCGTACTGAGATAGTTGGAGGCCTCGATCAGATCGGCAGGCGTCACACCGGCATCCAGCGCCATCAGGCGGTTTTCGACCCGCCCGTCGTCAAAAACCAGCACCGCCAGCGCCTGATCCGGGGCCAGCTTGACAAATTCGACGTGGCGCACCCCGGCCTCAAACGAAGGCGTCATCACCACACCCGCCCCGCCAGCAAGCCCTGACAGCAGGTTGGAGGCTTCGCGCAGCGCGCTGTCGAAGGTCATGCCTCTGGCCGTCAGGCGGGCTTCGATTTCGCGCTTGGCGTCCTGCGCCACATCGCCAACCTCCAGCAGACCATCGACGAACAGGCGCAGGCCCTGATGCGTCGGCATCCGCCCGGCGGAAATATGCGGCGCGCTGAGCAGGCCCAGCTCGGCCAGATCGGACAGGGTGTTGCGGATTGACGCCGGGGACAGGGCGATTCCGCCCTTCGACAGGGTGCGCGAGCCCACCGGCTCACCGGTTTCCAGATAGGCCTCCACCACGTGACGGAATACCTCACGCGCCCGCGCGTCCAGTTCGGTCAGCGAGGCCGTGCCACTCATCAGGGTCGAGAGCGATGTCTTCATGGCTTAAGGATATAGAAGCCTTTGGGCGCTTGTGAAGAGGCTTCGCAAGGCCCAGCCGCATTTGCCGCCAAATTGCCACGATTGCAGGGCTCCATCGGGGCAACTGAACGGGGAGCGTTTAATGTATAAATCAATCTGTATCGCGGCTGCGATGGCGCTGCTTGTGGCGGGGACGGTGCAGGCCGAAGAGGTAGTAACCCTGACCAAGCCCCCCGTGTTCAAAACCCGCACGGACACCGCGGCGACCGAAATCCCCAGCACCTATAAGCCCAAACCAAAGGCCAGAACCAGCGATTTTGAGCCCCTGCGTGGCCCGTGGCGCATTACCAAATCGCTGAAAAACAAGGGTAAGGAGCCCGTCGATGAGAACGGCAATACCTATGCCTGCGTCGATAAGGAATGCAAGGTGTCGCGCAAGGTCGATGAAAAGCGGGACTAAGCGATAAACCAACTTTCAAAACGCTGCCGGGGCTGATAGGCACGTCCGCACATAATGGAGGTCCCCGCCATGTCGCAATTCGACGCCCTGAATGCCTTGAAAACCTTTCGTCCGTCCAACCGTCAGGCGGATCAGTTGCGCAAGGTGACGCTGGAAACGGGCGTGACGCGCTATGCCGAAGGCTCGTGCCTGATCACGGTCGGCCACACCAAGGTGCTGGCCACGGCGTCGGTGGAGCAGGGCGTGCCGCCGTTCCTGAAAGGCAAGGGGCAGGGCTGGGTGACGGCGGAATACGGCATGTTGCCGCGTTCGACCCACACCCGTTCGCGCCGCGAAGCCGCCGCGGGCAAACAGTCAGGCCGCACACAGGAAATTCAGCGCCTGATCGGGCGCTCTTTACGCGCTGTGGTCGATCTCAAGGCGCTGGGTGAACGTCAGATTACGCTGGATTGCGATGTGATTCAGGCCGATGGCGGCACGCGCTGCGCCTCGATCACGGCGGCCTGGGTGGCCCTGTCTCTGGCCTGCGACAAGCTGCTGGAGCAGAAACTGATTTCCGCCAATCCGATCATTGATCAGGTCGCCGCCGTGTCGTGCGGTGTCTATGAGAACGTGCCGGTGCTCGATCTCGACTATGATGAAGACTCGACGGCGGAAACGGACTCGAATTTTGTGCTGACCGGTTCGGGCCATATCGTCGAAATTCAGGCCACCGGTGAAAAGCGCGGCTTCTCACGCGATGAATTCAACACCCTGTTCGATCTGGCCACCCAAGGGGCGGCGGAACTGTTTGCCCTGCAACGCACGGCGGCGGGGAAGTAAGACCTATTCCTCGTCCTTGATGACCAGCAGATCGCCGGGCGTGCAGTTGAGCGCCCGGCACAACGACTCCAGCGTGCGCAGCCGCACGGCCACGGCCTTCTGATCGCGCAGTAATTCCAGATGCCGCACAGCGATCCCGGTCCGGTCGGACAGTTCGACCAGAGACAAACGTCGCCGCGCCAGTTGTTCATTCAGACAGATCGTTACGCTCATATGGTCAGATTGGCTTCGGCCCTGAGCCGCGCCCCTTCCTTAAACACTTCGGCCAGCACGAAGACGACCAGCACCGAAAACCACGCCGTCACCGCCCGCATCCCATAAACCGGCTCCACCGGCATTTTCAGTATGGCTTCAGCTAGAGCGCGCGAGGCGTAGGAATAAAGCTCCACCCCGGCCAATCCGAAGCCGATCCAGCGCAGGCGCAGCGTATTGTCCGGGTGGAAGACATCGCCCTCGGCCAGGGTGCGGAACACCTGCCGTGTCCAGCGCATGATCAGCAGATAGCCCGACAGTGACACGGCAAAGGCCAGCATTAGCACCGCCTGCTGCGTGCCGTTAATCTGCGCCACCATCTTCATGCGCGCCATCACTTCGGCGGCGAGCGTTGGCACCGACAACAGGCACAGGGCGGCGATCCCCACGGCCACGATCATGGCGAACAGGCCGTAATAGACGACATCAAGGGCCGTCTTGAGCAGGCTGGAAATCGAACGGGGGCCTAAGAAACGCATGAGCTACCCTGTGCCGCGGAATGAAAACGATCTCTGCCACAAAAAACCGTCATCGCCAAATTACGGCTTTTTCATTGCGCGCGGCATAGGCTACACAGTCCGCAAACGGAGACACTTCATGTCGATTGCGCTTGTTGCCGGTCAGAAACTGATTGCCGCCACCCATAATCCGGGCAAGGCGCGCGAAATCGACAGCCTGCTCAATGGGCGGTTTGAGATTGTCTCGGCGGGCAGTCTGGGCCTGCCGGAGCCGGATGAGACGGAAAACAGCTTTGTTGGCAATGCTATCCTCAAGGCCCGTCATGCGGCCATGGCAGCGGGCCTGCCGGCTCTGGCCGACGATTCCGGCCTGAGCATCGCGGCGTTAAACGGTGATCCGGGGATTTACAGTGCCCGATGGGCGGGGCCGCAGAAGGATTTTCCGCGCGCCATGGAAATCATCCATCACAAGATGATTCAGGCGGAGGTGCATAATCCCGACACCTACTCCACACGGGCGTGGTTTACCTCGGCTCTGGCCGTCGCCTGGCCCGAAGGCCATGCAGTCGTCTTTGAAGGCGTGGTGCATGGCGACATCGTCGCGCCGCGCGGTGACAAGGGGTTCGGTTACGACCCCATCTTTCAGCCGGATGGCTATGAGATCACCTATGCCGAGATGGACGAAACGCTGAAGGACAGCCTCAGCCACCGCCATCTGGCCTTTGAACAGTTGAAGGCATGGCTGTTCTGAACCCGGCCCCTGTCGCCCTCTATATCCACTGGCCCTACTGTTCGCGCATCTGTCCCTACTGCGATTTTAATGTGACGCGCGACCGCGGTCAGACCGATACGCAGCAGGCCCTGTTTGAGGCCATTCGCGCCGATCTGAGGACGCAGGCGTCATGGCTGGGGCCGCGCCGTCTGGCCTCGGTGTTTTTTGGCGGCGGCACGCCGTCGCTGATGAAACCCGACTGGGTGGCGGCTTTGATCGCCGAGGCCAAGACCCTGTTTCCGGTCGCGGGCGATATCGAAATCACGCTGGAGGCCAATCCGACCGATGCGGAAATCGCCCGCTATCGCGCCTTTCAGGCGGCGGGTATCAATCGCCTGTCGATCGGGATTCAGTCGCTGGATGACGCGGCGCTGCGCTTTCTGGGGCGCAACCATTCGGCGCGGGAAGCGCTTACGGGGCTAGAGACCGCCTTGTCTGTCTTTGAGCGGGTGTCGCTGGACCTGATCTATGCCCTGCCGGAGCAAAGCCTAGAAAACTGGGAAGATGAGCTGCGGCGG
>NZ_JAIXSV010000333.1 GCF_027484505.1 Asticcacaulis sp. | reverse complement strand
CGTTTTGGGTGTGACGTGCAGGGCGGACAAGATGTTTTTCAGTTCTCCGACCGGTTTCAGCGCGCCGTCGCGGATCAGTTCCGTGGCAGGCAGGCTACGGCTGCCCGGCATGTGCCCGGCGCGCAGACCGGCGCGCGGTTCCGGCGCCGTGCCATCGAAACGCGCGGCGGGACGGGCGTCCAGCACCATCTCATCTGATGCGCCAAGATGTGCCCGCAACACATTGAGAGATATAACAAGATCGGGGTTTGGGGTAGGGGTGTAGGTAACGCCCTTGACCCACTCCGCGCCGCTACCTGTCGGATATCCAGCCGATATCCACGCCGGTAAGCCGCCCTTCAACACCTGCACCTTTTTGTGCCCCATCAGGCGGAAGGTCCACCACACGCGCGCCGCAGAAAACAGGCCCTGCCGGTCATAGACCACCACGTGGTCGGTTTCGCGGACGCCCATGTCACCGACAGCTTGCGCAAACACGTCGGGTGTTGGGGCCATGTGCGGCAGGCCGCTGCTGCGGTCACTGATGGCGTCGATATCGAAAAATTGCGCCGTCGGGATCTGGCTTTCGGCATAGAGGGCGCGCATGTCCGTGCCGTCCAGCGCCCAACTGCCGTCGATGAGTTTGACCGACCCGGCATCGAGCAGGGGTTTCAGGGCATCGGCCTCTATCTGGGCAGGCATGGCTTAGTCCTCTTTCATCTGCGCATAGGCATCGAGCGCCCGCTGACGCGCCACAGCGTGATCGACGATCAGGCGCGGCGCACCCCCTGAGTTAGAGGCTGAAACGCCCGCGAAATCAAACAGGTCGCGTTCAAATTTTTGGTGATGAACGGACGTAGCACCCGTCATGTTTTCCGTAAAACCGGAAACAAAGCGCCGTCGATAGGCCCCTTTCGGGTCGAATTTCTCGGCCTGAGTCAAGGGGTTGAAGATGCGGAAATAGGGGGCGGCATCGGCTCCGGAGCCGGCCACCCATTGCCAGCTTGCCGTATTGCTGGCCGGGTCGGCATCGACCAGCGTGTCCCAGAACCACTGTTCCCCCAGCCTCCAGTCGATCAGAAGGTGCTTCGATAGGAACGAGGCGCAGACCATGCGCACGCGGTTGTGCATGAAACCCGTGCGCCAGAGCTGACGCATACCGGCATCGACCAGACTATAGCCCGTCTCACCGCGTTGCCATGCGCGCAAGCCGGCCGAATCGTCGCGCCATGGCATGGCGTCGAAGGCGCTTTTGAAATTGACGCCGTCCAGTTCCGGCTGGAGTTGAAGGATGTTGTAGCTGAAATCGCGCCAGGCCAGTTCGGCCCTGAATTTTTCCAGATCTTCGTGCAGAGTCGGATGAGCTGCGGCGTGCGCTTCGGCTTCATGCAGAACGCGGTGCGGGCTGATTTCGCCAAAGCGCAGATGCGGCGACAGGCGCGAGGTGATGTCGAGATCGGGCCGGTCGCGATCCGGTGCATAGCCTTTCAGGCCCGATCGCAGAAAAGCCGAGAGCCGCTGATGCGCGCCGTCTTCGCCCGGCGTCCACAGGTCAAAGCCCGCTGACCAGTCGTGCCCCGATGGCGTCAGGGTGGGTTTGAGCCCCAACGCGTCTATGTCCACGCTCTGCGGCCAGTCTGTGGGGGCGGGCCAATAGGTCGCGACCGGTTTTCGCGCTTGACCCTTGGCTGCTCCGTGCGCCAGCAGAGCGCGGTAAAAGGGGGTGAAGACCTTGTACGGATTGCCGTCGCCCGTGCGAATCTGCGTCGGATCGGACAGCAGATGCGTGTTGAAAATATCGACCGGGATGCCCAACGCCCTGCTCAGTTGGGCATCGAAGGCGTCGATTTTCGGCTCGAAGGTGCGTGAGGCGATCAGTCGCGTCGCGGATACCTGCCCGACCAAACGCTTCAACTGCGCCATGGCCGGCCCTTTGAGGACGATCAGCCGCGATCCGCGCGCCTGCAAACTCTGATCCAGCGACCGCAAAGAGCGATCCAGCCACCATTTCGAGGCTGCCCCCAAAGGCCGCTGCGCCAGATGCTCATCATAAACATAGACGGGTATCACGCAGCCGTTGGCGTTTAGCGCGGCTTCCACGCCTTCATGATCTTGCAGTCGCAGATCGGATCGAAACCACAGGATCGTCGTTTGGGTCATCAATTGGGGCCTGTTTAAAACCGGGTTTACGTCCGGCCGGGCGGGTTCGATCAATCCGATGACTATTGACCGGATCGGGGGAGGCGACTAAGCCAGAATGATCTAGTGTCCTGAATCTGAAATTCGCATGCGCTTGATATCGCCCTCTGGCGAATTTCAGATTCAACAGGACACAAGCAACTTATTGTATCTAGTATCGTTTTGAATTTGAAGTTCGCACGGTTCTCGATATGAAAAATGAAGCGAACTTCAAATTCACGATACTAGCACCCAGAGTTCCTTTATGTCCCCACCGCCGAAACTGAGCGCGTGTATTATCACCAAGAATGAAGCCGATCGTCTCGCCAATTGCCTGCGGGCGATTGAAGGGCTGGTTGATGAGGTGGTGGTGGTTGATTCCGGCTCCACGGACGGAACGCCTGATATGGCGCGTCAGATGGGGGCAAAGGTCTTTCATAATGACTGGGTGGGGTACGGGCCGCAAAAGCGCTTTTCCGAAGACTGCGCCAGCCACGACTGGATACTCAATCTGGACGCCGATGAGGTGGTGACGCCGCAGTTATATCAGGAAATCAAGGCCCTGATGGCGCGCAGCCCTGACCTGCCGGCCTATCGCTTCAAGCTGCGCAATGTCTATCCGGGTAAGGATAAGCCGCGCCTGTGGGCCGACTATCACAACTATGTGCGGCTCTATGACCGGCGCAAGGTACGGTTCCGCGACTCGCTGGTGCATGACACGGTGGACACCAGGGACGAGCCGGTAGGGCAGCTACGAGGGTCGGCGACGCACTTTTCGGCGCGCTCCTATGCGCATATTCGCCAGAAGCTCGACTCCTACACCAATCTTCAGGCCAAAGCGTTGAAAAAGCCCGCCTGGGCGATTTGGGCGCGTCTGCCGTTCGAATATCCATTCGTGTTCACGCGCTATTTTCTGTTCCGTTGCCACTTCACCGGCGGCTGGGATGGGGTTCTATCGAGCCATCTGGCGGCCGAAGCCCGCGTGAAACGCCTGTTAAAAATTCTCAAGGCTCAAAAAGAGCTTAAAGCAAAATCTTAAGGCATCGGATTACATGTCTTCCGCGAAACCCTCCTTCTGGCAAGATATGGCCTGGCGCTTCGAAGCGCTGATGTACGACCTGTTTGTCGGGATCGTGCGCGCCCTGCCGGTCGATACAGCCTCGGACATGGGGGCGTGGCTGCTCAAGACCATTGGTCCCGTTACCCCGACCCAGAAACTGGTGCGTCAGAACCTCGACCTTGCCTTTCCGGACAAGGATGAGTCGTGGAAGGCGAACGTCGCTCGCGCCCAGTGGGACAATCTGGGGCGGACTTTCGCGGAATTCGCCATTATGGACCGAATCCGCATCGCCAATGGGCGCGTTGAGGTGGTCAATATGGAGCGCCTCAAGGCCATAGCCGAGAGCCAAACCCCTGTGGTCTTCATCTCCGGGCACTTTGCCAACTGGGAGATTATGCCCTCGACCATCGTCGATGCCGGGGTCGAGTGTCAGATGACCTATCGCGCCGCCAATAACCCTTATGTGGATGAACGCATCAAGGCCGGACGGATGCGTTATGGCGTGCGCCTGTTCGCGCCGAAGGGCGGCGATGGGGCCAAGGAATTACTGATCGCTATGGGTAAGGGTGAGTCGGTCGCCCTGATGAACGATCAGAAGTTCAACCGCGGTGTTGCCACGCCCTTTTTCGGGCGCAGCGTCGATACGGCGCCCGGTCCGACGCGCTTGGCTATGCGCTTCGGCACGGTCTTGCAGCCCATGACGGTCGAGCGCCTGCACAAGGCGCGCTTCCGGGTGATCGTCCATGAACCGATTGAAGTGGATGATACCGGTCATAAGGCCGCCGACATCGACACCACCGTGGCCAAGGTTTCGGCCTTTATCGAAGAGGTGGTGCGCGCGCGGCCGGAAGAATGGTTCTGGGTGCATAAGCGTTGGCCCAATGACGCTTATAAACCGGGCACGCCCAAAGCCCCTTAACGTGGGCTCATAATATGTGAAGCGCACAGTGCTTGCCTGAGACGGCGCTCGGTATCATGATGTCCCCCTTAAGGAACCACGTCACCTGCTGCATGTCCGATAAGCCCAAGCTCCCCCTTACCCATCGACGCCTGCTGATCGCCGGCTTCTCCCTGCTGGGAGGGCTGTTTGTGGTCATGGTCGGGACGCTGTGGGGTGATGACATCATGCGTCACAATCTCGATCCCAAGGTGCCGTTTCAGACCTACGCGCCGCCGGCGGCTCCCGATTATCGCAAAGTGGACGGATGGTACCTTAGTCCGGCGCTCGACGGGTTTGAGGTGCGTCGCAACCGTAATCCTCAGAAAGTCGATGTCTTCTTTATCCACGGCACGACCTTCAATGGCGGTAAAGACTGGGTGGGACCGATTGATGATCCCACGGCCAGTGCCGAGGTGATACGCAATCAACTGCCCAACTATGCCGGACCGTTCAATGCGGTCGGCTATGTCTATGCGCCGCGCTATCGTCAGGCCAGCCTCTACAGCCAGTTGACACAACGCGAAGACGCGCGTGAGGCGCGGCAATTTGCCTATGGGGATATTGAGGCCGCCTTTGAGGCCTTTCTGGCCCAGCGCCGTAATGGCAGCGGCTTTATCATTGTGGGCCTGGAGCAGGGGGCGTTTCTGGGGCAGAGGCTGCTGAAAGAGCGGATTTTGAGCGATGAGGCGCTAAAGTCGGCGCTGGTCGCCGTCTATTTTCTCGAAGCCCTGACGCCTGCCAACGATTTTCAACCGGGGCAAGCGATCCCGGCCTGTCAGCAGCGCATCCAATATGGCTGCGCCGTCGCCTATCTGAGCGTCGATAATGGCCGTCCTGACCGCGCCTTGCAGGCGCAGCGCCGCGCCATGGACTGGAGCCCGACCAGCATTATGGAGCCGCTGGATGGCAAGGCCCTGTGCGTCAATCCACTGACGGGCGGGGTGACGGACAAGGAGATCGAGGCGCGCCACAGTCTGGGTGCAGCCAATGCGACGGGACTGGAATGGGGGACGACACCGGCCCTGATGCCGCGCAAGGTCAGCGCGCGTTGCCGCGGTGATATCCTCTATGTGTCGCGGCCGTCGGGTCCGTCCTTTGACGTTGACGGTTCGTGGGCGGATAGTAAAAAAGTACGTCCGTACAATCTGTTTTATGCTGATCTTCAAGCGGATTCGCAAGCGCGCTGGTTGGCCTGGCGCGGGGCACGCCGGGATTAATCCACCTTATCCGCCGCATCGGGTCGCCAGTCGAACAGGTGGCGCAGGGCTTCCAGAGCCTGCCGACGCTGGGGTGGGAATTGCGCTTCGTGCTGAAGAATATACTGCGCCTCCCGCGACGCCGTGGCGATCAGGTCGGCGTGCGCCACCGGATCGACAAAGCGATAGGCGGGGAAACCTGACTGCCGCGCACCCAGCAAATCGCCTTCACCGCGCAGTTTCCAGTCCATTTCGGCGATCTCAAACCCGTCTTCCGTCGTGCGAAGCAGTTCCAGCCGCGCCTTGGCCGCCTGTCCCAGCGGCATGTCATAGAGCAGGATGCAGGCGCTTTTGGCCGAACCCCGCCCGACGCGGCCGCGTAGCTGATGCAATTGCGCCAGACCGAAGCGTTCGGCCTGTTCGATAATGATGATCGAGGCATTGGGCACGTCGATGCCGACTTCGACCACGGTCGTTGCGCATAGCAGCGGCAGTTCACCGGAAGCAAAGCGCGCCACCACGTCTTCCTTTTCGGCCGATGGCATTCGTCCGTGCACCAAGCCGACTTCACGCCCCAGCGCCTCCTGAAGAGACTCGTGACGGGCTTCGACCGCGATCAGGTCAGATTCGGCGCTTTCTTCGACCAAGGGGCAGATCCAGTAGGCCTGTGAACCCGCCGCTATGGCCGATTTCAGCCGGTCGAATACCTCCGACAAACGCGCACGCGGGATGACGGCTGTATGGATAGGTTGCCGACCGGCGGGCTTTTCATCGAGCACGCTGAGGTCAGACTCGCCATATTGGGTGAGCGCCAGTGTGCGCGGAATGGGCGTCGCCGACATAGAGAGATAGTGGACGCTTTCGCCTTTCAGGAAGAGGCGTTGCCGCTGCCCCACGCCGAAGCGATGTTGTTCGTCGATAACGCAAAATTGCAGGCTTTTGAAATCCACGCCTTCCTGAAACACCGCATGGGTGCCGAAGACCATCGTGGTGTCGCCCGACGCCACAGGGGCGCGCTTGGCTTCGCGCTCCTTACCCTTGTCGCGCCCGGTCATCAGCACGGCAGAAATGCCTCTATCGCTCAGAATAGGCAGTGATTTCTCGTAATGCTGGCGCGCCAGAATCTCGGTCGGCGCCATCATGACGCTCTGATGCCCGGCTTCGGCGACGTCGATCATGGCCATAAGCGCCACCAGGGTCTTGCCCGACCCGACATCACCCTGAATCAGGCGATTCATGCGTTCGCCGGAACGCAGGTCACCGCGAATATCGCTCAGGGCGCGCGTCTGCGCCCCCGTGAGGGCGAAGGGCAGGGTGGACAGCGCCTTATCGGCCCAGAGGTGTCGGTCGATGATCAGGGCCGGGGTCGCCTGACGGTGCTGCTTGCGCGCCTTCATGGCCAGTTGATGGGCCAGCGCTTCATCATAGGCCAGCCGTTTACGCGCCGGGGCATCGGGCAGCAGATCGGCTTCACTCACAGGCGCGTGGGCGGCGCGCAACGAATCCGAAAAACCGGAAATTTTTAGTCGCCCCAGCGTCTCATTATCCAGCCACTCCGGCAGGTCGGGCACCCTGTGCAGGGCCGCTTCGATAAACCGCCGCATCAGACGCGGCGAAACGGCTGCCGTAGCCGGGTAGACGGTTTCAAACAGGGGGATGGTGTCCTGTTTGTCCAGCGGCACCAGATAGTCCGGATGGTTCATCTGAAGCGACGAACCGAAACTTTCGACCTTGCCGCTAATCCAACGGGTTTCCCCGACCGGGTGTTGCTGCTCAAAGCCACGGATCGGGTGGAAATAGGTCAGTTGCATCTGGCCGCTATCGTCAAAGACGGTGATGCGCTGCGGCCCCTTGCCGGCGCTTTTCTGATAGCTACCGATGGTCACACATAGGGTCTGAACCTGCCCGACGCGCGCTTCGGCGATGCGACTGACGGGTCGAAAAATCAACTGGCTGGGCAGGGTAAACAGCAGGTCACGCACATAGGGCCCGACATGGCGGATCAGATGCGGCGCAATTTTCGGCCCGACCCCTTTCAGGCCGGTCAAAGACGTGTAATAGGGGAACAAAATTTCCGGACGCATAGGCTCTTTCAAGCACCAAACCGTATGAAAGAGAAGGGCGATTGCGCTCCAAAGACGGGAAAACCATGACCGACACCGCTGACGATCTCCATCAGGCCCGCCTGCGCAAGCTGTGGTTCCGCGCCTCACGCCGCGGTTTCAAGGAAGCGGACATCATTCTGGGGCATTTCGCCGAAGAATATCTGCCGACCATGAGCGCCGAACAGCTCGATATTTTCGAGGCCCTGCTCGAAGCGCCGGATCAGGACCTCTACGGCTGGATCATCGAGCGCGACCCTGTGCCGCCGGAGCATGAATCCGAAATCATGAGCCAGCTCAATCAGTACTATAAGATAGCTTACACAAAACTTCAGCAATAGATGTCCGATATTTCCCGCATTACCGCCGCTTCCGCCCGCCTGTCCCTGACCGGGTGTCCACCGGGTTACGACAGTCTGGTGGCCTCGGACCTGACGCGCGCCGAAGGATTGGCACTGTTCGTGGCGCGCGATCACGGGCGTATGAACGCCATCGCCGAAGAACTGGCCTTCTATGCGCCGGAACTGGATGTGATTCGCTTTCCGGCCTGGGACTGCCTGCCCTATGACCGGGTGAGCCCGACAACGGGCCTGATTGCCCAGCGCATGAGCGGCCTGACGCGGCTTCAGGCCCTGAATGGCAAACCGGCAAAGCCTGTGCTGATCCTCACCACCTCGGCGGCCTTGTCGCAAAAGGTGCCGCCGCGCGATGCCATGAGCGGCAGTCTGTTGTCGCTCAAACCCGGTCAGAGTATCGAAACGCGCGAGCTTGAGGCCTATTTTTCGCGTAACGGCTATAACCGCGTCTCGACCGTTTCCGAGCGCGGCGAATTTGCCGTGCGCGGCGGCATTATCGACGTCTTCTCGCCCAGTCAGGACGAGCCGGTGCGGCTCGACTTCTTTGGCGATCAACTGGAATCTATCCGTACCTTCGATCCGGAAACGCAGCGCTCGCTGAAACAGATCACGGCGATTGACTTCATGGCGGTGAGCGAAATCCTGCTGGATGAAAAGAGCATCAGCCGTTTCCGTCAGGGCTATCTGGAAAACTTCGGTGCGCCCGGCGATGACCCGATCTATGCGGCGGTGTCTTCCGGTATCCGCCGGCAAGGCGTCGAAACCCTGCTGCCGCTGTTTTATGAGCGCCTCGACAGCGTGTTCGACTATCTGCCGTCGCAGACCCTGATCCTTCTGGACAGTCTGGCTGAGCAGGCCTTCGGCGAATGGCGCGACTCCGTACTCGATGCCTATGAATCGCGCAAAGGCTCGGGCGATGCCCGCGTCATGGCCAAGGGCGCCGTCAAGCTGGACAGCGGCTATCGCGCCCTGCCACCCGGTCGCCTCTATCTGGATGATGGCGAATGGCAGGGCGGTCTGCAAAAGGGCCGTGTGCGTCAGTTCGAGACCTTTCAGCGCGATGATGCCTCGGCCATTGATCTGGGCGCACGTCCGGGCCGCAGTTTTGCGCCGGAACGTCATCAGGACAGCGTCAACCTGTTTACCGCCGTGGCCGACCACGCCAAGGCCCTGTCGAAGGCCGGTAAGCGGGTGCTATTCGCCTCGTGGACCGAAGGCTCGTCCGATCGTCTGGGGGCCATGCTTTCCGATCACGGGCTCGACAAGACGCGACTGGCCAAAGACTATGCCGATGCGCTGGGTTTCGGGGTCGCCGGCACCAAGGCCAAGCCGATCCAGCGCGCCGTTTTGCCGCTCGATCAGGGGTTTGAGACCGAGACCCTGGCGGTCATTTCGGAAACCGATATCTTGGGTGACAGATTAGCCCGTCCGCGTAAACGTCGGCGTGCTAATAACTTTTTGGCCGAAGCCTCGTCCCTGTCTCAGGGCGATCTGGTTGTGCATATCGAGCACGGCATTGGCCGTTATGAGGGCCTGAAGACGCTGAGCGTCAACGATGCGCCGCACGCCTGCCTCGAACTGCAATACGCCGCCGATGCCAAGCTGTACCTGCCTGTCGAAAATATCGATCTGCTGACGCGCTACGGTGCCGATTCCGACACGGCGCAACTCGATCGTCTGGGCTCGGCAAGCTGGCAGGCGCGTAAAGCCAAGGCCAAGGAAAAGCTGCGTGAGATGGCCGATGGCCTGATCCAGCTGGCCGCCGCGCGTGCCCTTAAGGTGGGGCAGCAAATCGATCCGCCATCCGGACTTTATGACGAATTCTGCGCGCAGTTCCCCTACGAAGAAACCGAGGACCAGCTTAACGCCATCCACGATGTGCTCGACGACCTGTCGAAGGGGCATCCGATGGATCGTCTCATCTGCGGCGACGTCGGCTTTGGCAAGACCGAGGTGGCGTTGCGCGCGGCCTTCGTGGTGGCCATGTCGGGGCAGCAGGTGGCCATTATCTGCCCCACCACGTTGCTCGCGCGCCAGCATTTCAAGACCTTCAGCCAGCGCTTTCAGGGCTGGCCCATCCGCGTGCGCCACCTGTCGCGTATGGTGACGCGCAAGGAAGCGGATGAGACCCGCGACGGCCTGAAAAACGGCGAAGTCGAGGTGGTGATCGGCACGCACGCTCTGCTGTCCGAGCAGGTGGGGTTCAAGGATCTGGGCCTTGTTATTGTGGATGAGGAGCAGCATTTCGGCGTTAAGCACAAGGAAAAGCTCAAGGCCTTCCGTGCCGATGTGCACATGCTGACCCTGTCGGCGACACCCATTCCGCGTACATTGCAGATGGCGCTTTCCGGAATTCGGGAAATGTCTATCATCGCCACGCCACCCGTGGACCGTCTGGCGGTGCGCACCTATGTCCTGCCGTTCGATGCCGTCAGCATACGCGAAGCCCTGCTGCGCGAAAAATATCGTGGGGGGCAGGCCTATTATGTGGTGCCGCGACTGAAGGACTTGCCGGACCTCGAACGCTTCTTACGTGAGCAGGTGCCGGAGGTGAAGTTCATCGTCGGTCACGGTCAGATGACGCCGACCCAGCTTGAAGAGGTGATGACCGCCTTCTATGACGGTCAGTACGACGTGCTGCTGGCGACCACTATCGTTGAGTCCGGACTGGACGTGCCGACGGCCAATACGCTGATCGTGCATCGCGCCGACATGTTTGGTCTGGCACAGCTGTATCAGATCCGCGGGCGTGTCGGGCGTTCCAAGACGCGCGCCTTCGCCTATCTGACGACGCAGTCGCATCAAATCTTAAGTGAAGCTTCAGAAAAGCGTCTGAAAGTGTTGCAATCACTGGATAATCTGGGCGCCGGGTTCCAACTGGCCAGCCATGATCTGGATATCCGGGGCGGCGGCAATTTGCTGGGCAACGAACAATCCGGTCATATCCGTGAAATTGGCGTCGAGCTGTATCAGCAGATGCTGGAAGACGCCGTCAATGAGTTGCGCAGCCGCGCCGATGAACCGGCTACCGATAACCGGGGCTGGTCGCCGCAGATCAACGCCGGCGCTGCGGTCATGATCCCGGAAGACTATATTCCGGACCTTAATATCCGCCTGTCCCTGTATCGTCGCGTGTCGGAAGCCGAAAAGCGCGAGGATCGCGAAGCGCTGGCTGCCGAGCTGATCGACCGCTTCGGGCCCATTCCGGAAGAGGCCGAACAACTGCTGAAGGTGGTCGGCATCAAGGGCCTGTGTCGTGAAGCCAATGTGGCAAAGATTGATGTCGGCCCAAAAGGCGCGGTCATCAGCTTCCGCAATGATCAGTTCAGCAATCCGGTGGGGCTGATTGGCCTCATTCAGGCGCATCCGCAGGATTGGAAGCTGCGTCCGGATCAGAAGCTGCTGGTGCGGGGCGAATGGCCGGAAGCGGCCGGACGTCTGGCGGCGGCGGAAAAAATCATGACGCGGCTGGCGGCGATAGCGGCCGGCTAGGGCGTGGAGACAATTTAAGATTTAACGCGGTTTCTCCTCCCTACGAAGTGGGGTATAGCGTAGCGAAAGTATAGCTTTCGCAAGCGATTGGCAGCGAACGAAGTGAAGCTGACGGAGGTGTACACCTACCCCTTAAGATACCCCTCCGCCTCGTAAACTCGGCACCTCCCCATAAAATGGGGAGGAGGAAGATCGCGAAGGTTAAATCATCACCACAGCCTAAATCGCCTGATCCATATCCCCGGAGGAGGGGCGAATCTGCTGGGCGGCGCGCGTTAAGGCTTCGGCGACGGGTTCCCCGTCGATCAGTTCAGCCACACCGACGTCGAATTCGACCACAAAGGGCGAACGGCCGTTACCGGATTCAAACGCCGTGCAGCTTATCACCGCACCAATCCGCTCTCCGACCAGGCGGGCGGCGGCTTCGGGCGTAGCGGGCAGGGCGAGGGCAAACACTTCTTCGGACAAACGCCCCGCCGTGTCTTCGGCGCGCACCAGCCGTGAAATCATCGAACCGATCTGAGGCATGGCGCGCTCAAGCGATTTCCGCATTCGCGCCTGTGAAATTTCCGGATTTTCAGAAATTTTAAGCACGCAAACGCTCAAAGGCCGGTTGCGCTGGCTGGAGGCCTTGGCTAGTCGCGCCAGATGGGCGGCAAACAGGTCGCGCGTAAACAGCCCCGTGCCCTTGTCCATATACGGGCTGTGGTTGACAGCTTCCAGCGCCTGCCGCGTATTGCTCTGGCGACGATAGGCGCGGGCCAGACGCAGCACGCGGTCAGCGATTTCGGCTTCGTTGGCGCCCGGCGCGGAGACGTCGTTGACGCCGCGCAAAAAGGCATCACCCAGGTCGAGATCGACGGATTTCTGCAAACGCAGGAATACCGGCGTGTGGTAGAGCCGGGTATTACGCCGCATACCCGATGCTATCGACAGGGCCTCCGCCACCGACTCACGCCCCCACAGAACGACCGCGTCGAACGTCTTATCATGAAGATAATCAAAGGCTGAGTAGCTGGTGAAGGCCGCGTACAGATCAACCCCGCGGGCGCGCAGGGTATGGCTGAGGGCCAGAAAATCCGGGTCTGCCGGCCCTACCGAGAGTATGGCCAGAGGCTTGTCATCGTCGCGCGACGGTATCTCCAGCCCCAGCGCATTCAGCGTATCGCGTCGTAGCTCGTATTCTTCTTCGGCGACATTGGCGCGCACCATGTGCTCAAGGCCGAGGAGGATCTGCTGCGGGTGGGCGTCGCGGTCATAGACCATGTCCCAGCCTTCGGGGATGTCGTATTGGCCATTACTTGTTACCTGCACAATGGGCAGGCGGCGCGGCGCGCAGGCTTCGCGCAACTGGGTCACAAGCTTTGCTGAACACTCCGGATGGGCCGCATCGACCAGCACCGCCTCGATCTGAAGATCACCGATACAGGCCAGTGCGGCATCGGCGCGATAGGCCGTGATGGTGCGCCAGCCCAGCCGGTCAAGCTCAGCCCCCAGCCGCTCAGGCCATTGCTGATCCTTCGCCAGCAGCAAGACGCGCGCCTGAATATTCAACTCAAACTCCCTGAAGTACAGGCCCTGACACGCAGGATATCCGGCCGCCAGACAAGCGGTAGAAAAGGCCTAAACGATTCGTCTCGCCAAAAGGTAAACGTGCCGGAAAGGTTTAGAGCAGAATGATTTCAAATGTGATCATTCTGCTCAAGCCGCCATTGAGGCGGCGGCCAAGATGGCGGAGCCATCGCCCGGCGAGGGACTTAAAAAGGCTAAATCATTATGAATTATAATGATTTAGCCGCTAACGACAAAGCGCCTGTGGGCGTCTTCGGCTTCGGAGGAGATCAGACGAAACCCGTTCTGCTGGCAGAAGTGCGGCACATCGATTTGGGCCATCGGATCGTCGGCCAGCAGTGTAATAACCGCACCGGGTTGTTCAGCCAGGGCCTTTCGCAGGCGCAGGGTGGGTACCGGGCACCGGTGGCCGCGCGCGTCGATCAGCAGGGAAGGCGGCTCGGTCGGGGTCACAGAGGGTACGGGCGGTCTCAAAAATGCCTTTTCAGCACCGAATGTTTGGTCAATGCCGTCGAATCCGCGCAAATGCAAGCGGGATAGAGGAGTCGCCCTATGCGTTGGCTGATCTTTGTGTTGTCGCTGATGGTCGTGCCGCCCGGCGCGCGGGCGCAGGTGTCGTCCGAGCCTGATTTCTTCGCCCGCGTTCGCATGGCCGGGTTCGAAGCGCCGGTGGAGGTGCGCCGCACAGGGGCGAAAATGCGGCTGGATATGTTGAGCGGCGGGGTATCGCAGACCTATATTGCCGACCGCGACAAGGGGGTTCTGATCCACCTGACGTCGGCTGGCGGCAAACGTATCGCGCTCCTGTTTCCCTTAAGCCGAGAGGCGGCCCTGTTGCCGCTTCCGCTCGATCTGGCGACGCTGGAAGCGCGCGCGACGGTGCGACCGGTGGGCTCAAGCCTGATGGCCGGGCAACCGTGCCGCACGCTGGAATTCAGTGGTTACCTCAATCAGTCGGGCATGGCCTGCGCCAATAGTGACGGCATCCTGATGCAGATGACGCAGAAGGGGCGCAATGCGCCGCTGTTTCAGGTGGTGGCCTATGCCAGGGGTGCTCAGGACGCCAAGTGGTTTGTCATTCCCCCGGATTACCAGACGGCGGTTTTGCCAGGTCTCGGCGGCGCGACGGCCCCTGCGGGCCCTATGGTTAACTCCATAAAACCATAAAAAAGACCGGGGTTTAGCCCGGCCTTTTCATTAGGTGAATCAGGAGAGTTTGAGCTTTTTGATCCGCTCGGCGTGCTGCCGGATCAGACCTTGCGTCGAAGTATCGGTATTGAAGACGCTATACCAGCCCTGCGGCTCGTGCGGCGGATCACCGACATAGGCGGTTTCGCCGCGCAGCATCCAGTAGTCCTTATGCAGAGCGCGGCCCGCGCCGCCCCAAGCCCAGAAGTTTGAGCCCGACACCGGCCCACCGGTTTTCACTGCGTCTTCGACGGCCTTATAGATCATGCCATAAAACTTGTCTTTCCAGATAGTTGGCGTGCCCGGTTCATACTTCACGTCATCTCTGGGGAAGCCGAATTCTTCGAAGACCAGCGGCTTGTTCATGGCCGTCGCAATGCGGATATGGTCGTCGATATATTTTTGCACCTTGGCGGCGCCAGCATCGAAGGTGCCGGGCAGGTCCTTGCCATCGACCCAGCTCCAGTTCTGCGGCCAGATGTGCGCGGTTAGGTAGTCGATCTCCTTATGCGCATCGATCAGGAACGTTTCATTGCCGACCACGCCCATCAGGCCTTCGTGACCCAGCGACACCAGATGATGCGGCGCCAGCGAACGGATCAGTTTGGCGGTCGAAGAAATCCACGCCAGATAGGCTGGCATGTGCTGCGTGGCGATTTCAGGCCCGCCACCGGGACGCGGCTCGTTGCTGAGCTGCCAGGCCATGATGGTGGCGTCATCGCGGTACGGCTTTTGGGTCAGGGAGTTGGTGCGCTTGAGCAGGAACTGCACATAGTCGTGGTACATGGCCACGGCCTTTGCGTTGGCATAGAAGCGCGAGCTGACATCGGCAAATTCCGGCCACGGGTGGGCGGGATCGCCATTATTGATATAGTGGCCGGTCGTGTAGTCGAGATAGGCCATCATGCCGCCCGACCATTCCCAGAAGTTGGTCAGATACAGCACGGCCTTCATGCCGCGCTTGTGCATTTCGACCAGCAGGTAATCCAGCCCGACCAGCAGGTCTTCGTTATATTTGCCGTTTTCGCGCGTGCGGAAGGCCGGATCGAGCGAGTTTTTCAGCGGCGACAGCTCGGACGAGGCCAGAACGCGCAGATTGGTGACACCCAGCGCCTTAAGATCGTCCAGTTCCTTCTGAAGACGCTTACGGTCACCAAAGGCGGCGTCGGCCCCCAGGTAGGCCCCGTACCAGATATTGGCCCCAACGAAGCGATAGGTTTCGCCTTTGAGTTTGAAATGCGGGCCCTGAACGGTGACAAAATCACCGGCCGGGGTGGCGGCGGAGGCGCTGCTGACCATGGTCAGGGCACCGAGGCTAAGCGAGGCCAGCAGGGCGCTGCGGCGGGAAAGGGACGCGGGCATGGGAATCCTTCCTGTTTGTTTTTGGTGGGGCCTAACTTAACCTGTAATAATTATTTTTGAAATATTTAATCGATGAAGAGGCGTTTTTCGATGGCGGCTGGGGATTTATCCCCATAGGCTCTTGGCAAGCGCAGACGGTCACGATAGAAGCACACTCCGCTCAAGGCAAGGACAGGTGGCCGAGTGGTTTAAGGCAGCGGTCTTGAAAACCGCCGTAGGTGGAAGCCTACCGTGGGTTCGAATCCCACCCTGTCCGCCATCACACACAAAGACCGGCCCCAAAAGGGCCGGTCTTTGTGTGTGATAGACGGGGGTGGGGACTTGAACCCACGGGGAGATGGGGTTCGTAACCGTAGCGAAGCGAAGGTTCGGCGGAGCTTAGCGGAGCCAATCCCACCCTGTCCGCCCGTGCGTCAGGCTCTTGCCCCTTCGCCATATGCGGCATACCCTCCCGCGAATAAAAAGAGGACGCCCCCAATGATCACCACCGTTTTGACCGCGCTGGTTGCGCTGATCCATATCTATATCCTGATCCTTGAAATGTTCCTGTGGCAGAAACCGGTGGGGTTAAAGGCCTTTGGTCTCAGCCGCGAATTTGCGGCGCAGACCAAGACGCTGGCGGCCAATCAGGGGCTTTATAACGGGTTTCTGGCCGCTGGATTGATCTATGGGCTGGTGCCGGGGCCGCACGCGCTGGCCTTCAAAATCTTCTTTCTGGCCTGCGTCATGGTGGCCGGGGTCTATGGCGCGGCGACGGCCAGTCGCAAGATTCTGTTTATTCAGGCGCTTCCGGCGGCGCTGGCCCTGATCGCGCTGGGGCTCAACCTTTAGATCGAAAGTGACGTGAGATTGAAACGTCATTTCGATCTAAATTGTTCTTTTGTCGCGATGTTTTTGCGGAAAACCGTTTACACTTTTCTGCACATCGCTTGGGGCGATTAACCAAGCCTTTTCCATTTCTTTTTACCCTGTTTGGGCACAGAATGTGTTGAGCGGGGCGTCCCATGTCCACCCAATTGAACCTGATTGCGAAGAGATCAGTGCAAATGCTTGTTCTGGCAAGCATCTGGCTTCTGGCCGCCTGTGCGGGCGGACCAAAGCTGAGCACGCGCGATGGGCCGGAGGTGGTGAAGAACGGGCAGTATCGCGCCGCCAATCTGCGACCTTATAAGGTGCGCGGCGACACCTATCGCCCCTATGTGCCCGATATTGGCGACACGCTGACCGGCACGGCGAGCTGGTACGGCCACGAGTCGGGCAGCCTGACGGCGACGGGGGAACGCTTTGATCCCACTGCCCTGTCGGCGGCGCACAAGACCTGGCCGCTGCCGTCGGTAATTGAGGTGACCAATCTGGATAATGGCCGCAGCCTGCGGCTACGGCTCAATGATCGCGGGCCGTTTGTCGATGGGCGCCTGCTCGATCTGTCTAAGGGGGCGGCCAAGGCGTTGGGCGTGCATCAGACCGGAACGGCGCGGGTGCGTATCAAATTTCTGGGCCCGGCGGAACTGGGGGCGCGACCGACCTATGCCGCAGCGACGCCTGAGGCGACAGACGGGGATCGTCAGCGGTATCGTGTGCAGGTCGGGGCCTTTTCCGAGCGCGCCAATGCTGAGCGGGTCAGCGACCAGTTGCGGGCGCGCGTCGATGAGCGGCGCGGTCTCTATATCGTGACGCTGGGGCCGTTCGAGGGGGCGCAAAAGGCCGAACTTTATCGGCAAAAGGTGCTGGCGGCGGGCTATTTTGACGCCATTCTGACGCGCGATGAGTAATTTCGGCGGGTTGCGATTTTAGCCTTGTCTTAGCCGGGCGCTTGGCCGATGTATCGGCTGACATGACCGGTAGATTCATTACATTCGAAGGCGGCGAGGGTGCCGGAAAATCCACTCAGGTGAAGGCCCTGGTGGCGCATCTGCGCGAATTGGGGCTTGAGGTGGTGCAGACGCGCGAACCGGGCGGCTCCAGCGGCGCGGAGGCGTTGCGCGACCTGCTCGTGACGGGTGAGGCCGGGCGCTGGTCGCCGATGTCCGAAACCCTGATGATGTATGCGGCGCGTGCCAACCATCTGGAGCAGGTGATCCGGCCGGCGCTGGAACGCGGGGCGTGGATCGTCTGCGATCGCTTTTCGGATTCCACCCGCGCCTATCAGGGGGCGGGGGGCGGTGTGATGCCGGAGCTGATTGAAAGCATTGACGCCGCCGTGGTAGGGGACACCCAGCCTGATCTGGTCATCGTGATGGATATGCCGCCTGAAGCGGGCTTAAAGCGGGCGCTGGCGCGCGGCGATGCCGAAAACCGCTTTGAGTCCAAGGGACTGGCCTTTCATGAGCGCCTGCGGGAGGGGTTCCGCAAACGCGCCGCCGCGCATCTTGAACGTTATCGCCTGATCGACGCCGATCGTTCGATTGAAGACATCAGGGCCGATGTCTGGCGCGTGGTGTCGGGCCGCTTTGCGGAACTGAAGGGAAGCTGAGATGGCGGTGACCGAAGACGATACCGCTGTCGCCCATCCGCGTCAGGTCTTTGATTTCATTCAAGGCGAAGTGCAGGAAACGGCCTTTGTCGATGCTTTGTCGCGTGGGCGACTGCATCACGCCTGGCTGCTGTGCGGGCCCGAAGGGGTGGGCAAGGCGACCTTTGCCTACCGCGCGGCGCGCTATCTGATGGGGCATCAGCGCGACCGGGGCTTTGGTATCCTCGGCATGTCCGAAGAGGACCCGGATGCACGCCTGATCGTGGCGCAGTCGCACCCGGACCTTCTGGTGCTGGAACGCGAGCAGAAGGACGGCAAGACACGCAGGAACATCACCGTCGATGCGGTGCGCGAGGTGGGCGAGTTCTTTTCCAAGGCCCCGTCGCGTTCGGCTTACCGCGTCTGTATCGTTGATGCCGTCGATGACCTGAATATCAATTCAGCCAATGCCTTGCTGAAAATTCTTGAGGAACCACCTGAACGGGGTTTGCTGTTCCTCATCTCGCATTCTCCGGGCAAGCTTTTGGCGACCATCCGCTCGCGCTGCCGGCGTCTCGGTTTTTCACCATGGGATGACGAGGCGGTGCAGCGGTTTATTTCGGCGCGGGCCGACCTTACCCCTGAACAGCTTGAACGGCTGGTGGTGATGGCCAAGGGCTCACCCGGTAAGGGGTTGCGGCTGTGGGAAGAGGGGGCGCTGGAGATGGATGAGCTGGCGGCGCGACTGTTGTCCGACACGCCGCCCGCGCGTTTTGATCTTCTGCCGCTGATGACGCTGTTCAAGACGAACTCCTCTAAGATCGACGGCCCCAAAAAGTTCGCGCAATTTATCGCCGCGCTGAGTGACCGGGTGCAGGAGCGGGCGCTGAGTGCCGATGCGCCGGCGCGTGGACGGCAATGGTCGGAGCTGTGGGTCAGGCTCAGCACGGTCGTCGCCGAAACCGAGGGCGTCAATCTGGACCGCGGCGAATATTTCTGGTCCATCGTAAATGATATCAAGGCTTTAAGGTAATATGCTTATCGACAGTCACGTCAATCTGCACGCCCCGCAATACGACGAAGACCGTGACGCGGTGATCGACCGGGCGCGTGAGGCCGGGGTGGGCCTGATGGTCAATATCTGCGACCGGGTGTCGAGTTTTGAAACCTGCTATGGTTTGACGACGCATCAGGACATCTGGGCCACGGTGGGCACGCACCCGCATGAGGCCAAGGAAAATCCGGACCTCAACGTAGCCGATCTGCTGAGCCTTGCCGAACGGTCAAAGGTGGTCGGTATCGGCGAATGCGGGCTGGACTTTCACTATGACTACAGCCCGCGCGATATTCAGGCGGCGGTGTTCCGCACCCATGTTCGGGCGGCGCGCGAAAGCGGTCTGCCGCTGGTGGTCCATACGCGGGAGGCCGACGCCGAAATGTGGGAGATCCTTTCCGACGAGCACGCGAAGGGGCCGTTTACCTTCCTGCTACATTGCTACACCTCTGGGGCGGAACTGGCGAAGAAGGCCGCCGGGATCGGGGCCTATTTCTCGGTGTCGGGCATTGCGACCTTTAAGGCGGCGCAGGATGTACGCGACATTATCGCGGACATGCCGGCGGAGCGCATTATTGTTGAAACCGACTGCCCCTATCTGGCGCCCATTCCCATGCGCGGACGGCGCAACGAACCGGCCTATGTAACGCATGTCTATGACAAGCTGGCGGAAATCCGCGGCTGGACGCGCGAAGACACGATTGCGCGGACGACCGACGCTTTCTACGCCCTGTTCAAGCGGATACCGCGCACATGAGACGGCTGAGGACCACCATACTGGGCTGCGGCTGTTCGACCGGCGTGCCGCGTGCCGATGGCTTTTGGGGGCGCTGCGATCCGCACAACCCGAAGAACCGCCGCAGCCGCTGTTCGGCCCTGTTTCAGGCTTTCGATCCGTTGTCTCCGGAACAGACGACCAATGTAGTCGTCGATACGTCCCCGGATTTTCGCACCCAGATCATGCAGACAGGCATAGACCATCTGGATGCCGTGCTGTGGACGCACGATCACGCCGACCAGACGCACGGTATAGACGACATGCGGGCCTTTGCGCTTTTGCGCAAAATGCAGGTGCCGGGCTATATGGATGCAGCGACGCGTCAGACCCTGCTCAGCCGGTTCGACTATATTTTTACCGGTAAGTTCGGCTATCCGCCGATCTGTGCGCCGATGGCCCTGCCGCCTTTTGGAGAGACGTTCCATCTGACGGGTGAGGGCGGCGAAGTCCCGGTCGTCACCTTCGATCAGATCCACGGCCCTATCCGTTCCGTCGGCTATCGTATCGGAGACGTCGCCTATTCCAGCGACATCAGCGACCTGCCGGAAGACAGTTTTGCGCAGCTTTACGGGCTGAAGGTCTGGATTGTGGATGCGTTGCGCTATGCGCCGCACCCGACCCACGCGCATCTCGATCTGGCGCTGGAATGGATCGCACGCGTCAAGCCTGAGCTGGCCGTGCTAACCAACCTGCATCAGGAAATGGATTACGAAGAATTGCGGGCGAAACTACCGGACGGTGTCGTCCCTGCCTTTGATCAGATGGTGATCGATACGGAGTTTTAGAGCCATTCGCCGGCTCAGTTGAGCCGTCGAATGGCTCTAAGTTTTTGTTTGGTCGCGCAATTTTTCCGAAAAGTGGTATCCACTTTATCGGCTTGCGCTCTGGGAAGCCTGTTCGGGGTGGGGAAGGTTGGAACGCAAAAAAGAACAGCTTAAAAAATTGAATAAAATAATGGGTTTTAAAAACAAACCCACCCCGAACGTTCGCAATTCATCATATTTACAGAGCGTTGTCATTTGAAATTTTGCGTAGCAGCATTGGCTACATTTCAGGTGAGTTTTCAGGTAAACAATTGTTAATTATAATAAAAATATAAAACCTGTAACAATAAATAAAAATTCGTGATTGTGCGCTGCATTATAAGGGAAGGGTGATCAGACACACAGCCTGCGCGGCCAGTCCTTCTTCCCGACCAGTGAACCCCATCTTCTCGGTGGTCGTGGCCTTGATGCTGACTCGCGCCAGATCAAGCGTGAGAATGTCGGCCACCCTCTGACGCATGGCCTCACGATGCGGCTTGATCTTGGGGCGCTCGCAAATCAGCGTGACATCGACATTGACGATCTCGCCCCCGCGCTGGCGGATCAGTTCGGCCGCGTGACGCAGAAACAGGTCAGACGGCGCGCCTTTCCATTGCAGGTCGGTCGGCGGGAAGTGATCGCCGATATCCCCCAGTCCCGCTGCCCCCAGCAGGGCATCGGTCAGGGCGTGCAGGCCGGCATCGGCATCCGAATGGCCGATCAGGGTCTGATCGTGGGTAATTTCCACGCCGCACAGCCACACGCTTTCGCCGGGCCCCCAGCGGTGAGCGTCAAAGCCCTGACCGATACGCATCTGTTGAGCGGGCATGAAGGCCTCCAGCACGGCAAAATCTTCGGGATAGGTCAGCTTTTGAAGCCGCTGTGCCCCTTCGACGATCTCGACGGTGATTCCGGCCGCAGCGGCTACCATGGCCTCATCGGTGGCCTCGACCTCACCCGTCCACTGGGCATAGGCGTCGGCGATGTCTTTCAGGCGGAAGGCCTGAGGCGTCTGGGCGCGCCACAGACCATTACGCGAGGGGGCGTCGAGGATGCGGCTGTCTTCGGCACGTTTCAGCGAGTCGGTGACCGGTACGGCCAGAATAGCGGCACGCGCCGTTTGCAGCCGAGTCAGAAGCGCTTCTATCAGATCAACGGTCAGCAGGGGCCGCGCCGCATCGTGGATCAGCACGAGATCATGCGGCGCAGCGGTTTCATGCAGAGCATTGAGGCCGCTTTGGACCGAAAGAGCGCGCGTGGCACCGCCAAGCACGACACGCACCCGCTCCAGCCCCTGAAGTGTCAGGGTGGCGTGATCGAGATCATCGCGCGGCACGACCACTACGATGTCGGCGGCTCCGGCGCTGGCAAAGGCTTCGATCGACCAGTTGAGGACCGGCTTGCCGCGCAACAGCATCCATTGCTTTTTGCCGCCTGATCTCAGACCTGAACCGCCGGCAACGATGATCGCATTGAAACTCATGGCTTCGTCTTAATCGGAGCCCGCCCATTGCGTAAAGAGGGCTTCGCGGTTATTTCGCGCTCATGATGACGCACAGCCTTAGGATCGGAGATGTGGAGATTGCCGGGCGCGCCCTGATCGCGCCGATGACCGGTGTGTCTGATCTGCCCTTCCGTCGCATGGCCTCGAAGCTGGGGGCTGCCTATGCGGCCACCGAGATGGTGGCCTGTGCCGAGCTGGAGCGCGGGCGTCCGGACGTGGTGCGCAAATTCGCGCTGGGGGAACATGCGGGCCTTAAGATCGTGCAACTGATCGGCAAGGATCCGGATTTTATCGCACGCGGCGCGGCTCTGGCCGAAGCGTCGGGCGCGCATATTGTCGATCTCAACTTCGGCTGCCCGGCCAAGGAGGTGACTGGCGTGCTGTGCGGGTCGGCCCTGATGCGCGACCTCGATGCCGCCAGCCGCCTGATGGAGGCGGCCGTCAGCGCGACCTCGCGACCTGTGACGGTTAAAATGCGGATGGGCTGGGACGACCACAGCCGCAATGCGCCGGAACTGGCCCGCCGCGCCGAGGCCATAGGGGTTCAGGCGGTGACGGTGCATGGCCGCACGCGCCAGCAGTTTTACAAGGGCGAGGCCGACTGGGCCTTTGTGCGGCAGGTCAAGGCGGCGGTGTCCATTCCCGTCATCGTCAACGGCGACATTACGGATGGCGAGAGGGCGCGTGAGGCCCTTGCGCAATCTGGGGCCGACGGCCTGATGATCGGGCGCGGCGTCTATGGCCGCCCGTGGCTGGCCGCGCAACTCGATGCGGCGCTGGGCGGTGAAAATCAGCCTGAGCCAACCGGATCGGCGCGTCTGGAGCTGATCCTCGAGCATATGCACGACAGTCTCAGCTTCTATGGCAACGGTCTGGGCCTCAAAATGTTCAAGAAGCACCTGGGCTGGTATATTGAAGCTGGCGATTACAACGCTGAACCCGCCGTTCGCCGTCAGGACAAAGCGCGGCTATGCCGTATGGATGATCCCGCCCTTATCGAGCGTGAGTTGAGGGTTGTGTTCACCGGATAGCCTCTCAGGCGAATCCGAAAACATTTCGTGATCGCGTGTCGGCAAATTCGGCGCATTCTTGCAACATAGATGTTGATATTCAGACACAGTAGTGCACAAATGCCACCCTCGGAGCGTACTGCGTTAGCGCACAAACTCAGCACGCTCTGAGGTTTGTTTGAACGCGCAATTTATTCATAAAGTGGTGCCCACTTTATCGGATTGCGTTCCATTGTGGCATCTGGAAAGCTGGGTTTTGAAAGACACAGGTATCAGGCGGCGCTTCGGCCTATCATGGGCCCGAATGACGCGGGGGCTGAAAAATGCCGGTCGTGGCCGTTTGGCCATGGTGAGTGCCTATGCCCTGTCGGCCCTGATGACCGCTTTTATTATCTGGATCATCATTGCGGCACCGGGTGCCGGGCCGCTGGGGCCGTCGAGCGTCTTTCTCTTCAGCCTTGTCTGTCTGAACCTGGCGCTGCTTCTGGGCCTGAGCTTCTTCGTCTTGCGGCGGGTGCTGCAACTGGCGCGGTCACGGGCCAAGGATGCGGGGACGCGCCTGCATGTGCGCTTTGTGACCCTGTTTGCTCTGGCGGCCGTGACGCCGGCCTTTGTCGTGGCCCTGTTTTTTGGTGTGCTGGTCAATCGCGGTGTGGAAACCTGGTTTTCGGCGCGTGTGCAGTCTTCCGTCGAAAACAGCGCCGACATCGGGGCCGCTTTTATCGAAACCCAGACCAATACGGCGCGCGACACACTGACCGACATTGCCCGTGATCTGCAACGGCCTGAATTGATCCGCATGTTTTCAGAGCGCCTCAGCTTTTCGCAGGCCCTGCGTGAACTGATTTCGATCCGCGGGGAACTGGCGGCGGTCTATATTATCGACGACAGCGGGCAGGTGCTGGCGCGGGCGGAAAACCCCGGTGCGCCGCCCTATCTGGCCCCCAATCAGGTGGCGATAGACACAGCCAATGAAGGCGATAT
The DNA here is from genome assembly GCF_027484505.1 of Asticcacaulis sp. GTDB lineage: Bacteria > Pseudomonadota > Alphaproteobacteria > Caulobacterales > Caulobacteraceae > Asticcacaulis. Next base: position 8,001 of record NZ_JAIXSV010000333.1, on the reverse strand, counting down.
CGGAGGTGGTCTGTTTGCGGCACCGGATACGATCCGCATGATCTATCCGCTTCAGGGCTATAACGGAGCCAAGTTGTATGCGGTCAAAACCCTGACGCCCGGCATCGTGCCCAAGGTGCAAAGCGCCAAGGAAGCCATTGATGCGCTTCGGGAATCTGCCCGCAATTCGGTCCGCGTGCAGGGGGTATTTGCGCTGGCCTATATGGAGACCGTGCTGCTGGTGCTGATCGGGGCCATCTGGGTCGGCACCTCGGCGGCGGACTCCATCGCCGTGCCCGTCGCCCGGCTGGTGCAGGCGGCGGACAAGGTCGCGTCGGGCGATCTGAATGCACGTGTTATGACCGACAAGCAGTCCGAAGATATCGCTGTGCTCTCGCGCGCCTTCAACCGCATGACCAGCGACCTGCAAAGCCAGCAGGCAGCGCTGAAATCGGCGAATGAAGAGGCCGAGGAACGCCGTCGCTTTATCGAAACCGTGCTGTCGGAAATTTCGGCAGGCATTATCGGCATTGACGAAAACGAGCAGATTTCGGCTATCAACCGGCACGCAGCCCACTTCCTGTCGATCCCTACCGAAGAGTCCTTCGGACAGCATATCCGTGAACTGGCCCCCGAAATCTGCGAGCTTTTGGATAAGGTGACGCCGCACAAGGTCGAGGAGGCCGAGGTCGATCTGGTGCGCAAGGGCGATACGCGTCGCGTGCGCGTGCGGGCCTCATCGCTGGATACGGGCGGTGCGGTTCTGACCTTTGACGATATTACGCGCCTTGTGGCCGCTCAGCGTAACGCCGCCTGGAAGGATGTGGCACGCCGCATCGCGCATGAGATCAAGAATCCCCTGACGCCGATCCAGTTGTCGGCGGAACGCCTGAAACGCAAATACCGTTCGCAGATCGAAACCGATGGCGAAACCTTTGACCGCCTGACCGACACGATTGTGCGTCAGGTCGGTGATATAGGGCGCATGGTCGATGAGTTTTCGGCCTTTGCGCGGATGCCGGTGCCGAACTTTGCCGAAGAAGACGCGGCGGAGCTTGTGCGCCAGATGGTCTTCTCACAGCGCGTGGCCAAGCCGGATGTGCAGATCGACATTGTCGAGCCCCTGCCGGAGGTGACGGTCGTCTGCGACGGCCGCCTTCTGTCGCAGGCGCTGGGCAATGTGCTCAAAAACGGCGGGGAAGCCATTGTCTCGCGCCATATGGCCAATGGTGACGGCGAGGGCGGTCAGATGCGGGTCGAGATGCACCTGAGCGATGGGTTCCTGACTATCGAAATCGAAGATGACGGTATCGGTCTGCCGGACAAGGACCGCGACCGCCTGACCGAACCCTATGTAACCACGCGCGAGAAAGGGACGGGGCTCGGCCTCGCCATCGTCAAGCGCATTCTCGAAGATCATGGCGGCGAATTCTATCTGGCGGACGCCGTCCATCTGAGCGGGGCGCGGGCCATATTGCGGTTACCCAAGACCCAGGCTCCGGCTCAAACCAATGAAGCTCCCGATAGCGGGGCAAGACTGATGAGGGTGTGATGAAGGTATCATCTGGCGTAGATATTCTGGTGGTCGATGACGAGGCCGATATCCGCGAACTGATCGCGGGCATTCTCGAAGACGAAGGCTATTCGGTCAGAACGGCCGCAGATTCCGGTGCGGCGTTGCGGGCGATCAAGGCCCGCAAGCCGTCTTTATGCGTGCTCGACATCTGGATGCAGGGCGGTGGGCTGGACGGGCTGGAACTGCTCGACGTCATCCGCGAACTGGACCCGGATATTCCGGCGATCATGATTTCGGGTCACGGCACCATCGAAACCGCTGTCTCGGCCATTAAGCGCGGCGCTTACGACTTTATCGAAAAGCCGTTTAAAACCGAACGCTTGATCATGGTGGTTCAGAGAGCACTTGAACTGGCGTCCCTGCGCCGTGAAAACCGCCGCCTGCGCGGGCAGGCCGTGGTTCCGGACGGCTTAATCGGCAATTCGGCGGCGGCGCAACTTCTGCGCACCACGATCGCCAAGGTCGCCCCCGCCAATTCGCGCATCATGATCTCCGGCCCCGCCGGGTCGGGCAAGGAACTGGTAGCGCGCATGATCCACGAAGCCAGCCCCCGTGCGCGCTGCGAATTCGTGCCGATCTCGTCCGCCGGGGTGACACCTGAGCGTCTCGACGTCGAACTGTTCGGTGAAGAGGGCGAAGAGGGCCGCCCGCGCAAGATCGGCGTGTTCGAACGCGCCCACGGCGGCACCCTGTTCCTCGACGAAGTGGCCGACATGCCCATGGAGTCACAAAGCCGCATCCTGCGGGTGCTGGTCGAACAGCGCTTCGTACGCGTTGGAGGCGTCAATGACGTGCAGGTCGATGTGCGCGTCATTTCCTCGACCTCCAAGGATCTGACGCAGGAAATCGCCGCCGGGCGTTTCCGCGAAGACCTGTTCCATCGCCTCAATGTGGTGCCGGTGCGTGTTCCCGGCCTGTCTGAACGCCGCAGTGATATTGCCGAACTGGTCAACTACTTCATTGAACGCATTTCGCGTGCTCAGGGCCTGCCCAAACGCACCCTGTCCGAAGATGCGATGGCGACTCTTCAGGTGCACGAATGGCCGGGCAATGTCCGGCAATTGCGCAACAATATAGAGCGCTTGTTGATCCTGGCCTCTGGCGATCCGTCCGAGCCGATCACGGCGCAGATGCTGCCGGCCGAGGTCGTGGAATCGGCCGTTGCCGGGGCCATCCGCCCGGAGCGCATTATCGCCCTGCCGCTGCGCGACGCCCGTGAAGTGTTTGAACGCGAATATCTGTCGTCGCAGATCGTGCGCTTCGGCGGCAATATTTCGCGTACAGCCAACTTTATCGGCATGGAGCGTTCAGCCCTGCACCGCAAGCTGAAGTCTCTGGGTCTGGCCCATATTCGTGGCGTTGAAGACGAAGAGGTTTAAGGCGAGAGGCCTGAGGAAACGCCTCGTAACCTGTCTCTTGCATTGCCGATTGGGCGCGAATAGTTAAGGGGGTCAAGGGGCCTGCGGCCCCTTGAGTCTTTTCGTCTTTTGGGGGCCTGCGCCCCTTGGAGTCTTTCCGGATTATTGAGATTACCATGTCCCGTATTGCCTATGTGAACGGTGCCTATGTGCGCCATGCCGATGCTGCCGTGCACATTGAGGATCGCGGCTATCAGTTTGCCGACGCCGTCTATGAGGTGTGGTCGGTATTTGGCGGGCAACTGGCTGATCTGGCCGGGCACCTGAACCGGCTGGAGCGTTCCTTACGTGAGTTGCATATCGCTATGCCGATGCCGCGCGCGTCTCTGGTGGTGGTGCTGAACGAGGTCATCCGTCGCAACCGCATTGGTGAGGGGCTGGTTTATCTTCAGGTGAGCCGCGGTGTGGCCCCGCGTGACCACTTCTTCCCGAAGGCGCCGGTTAAACCGGCTCTGGTCATCACCGCCAAGCCGGTGGATCGTCAGGCGGCAGAGAGCAAGGCGCGCAAGGGCATCCGCGTGGTGTCGGCTCCCGATAACCGTTGGGGCCGCTGTGATATCAAGACGGTCGGGCTGCTGCCCAATGTGCTGGCCAAACAGGTCGCACGTGAGGCGGGGGCCTCCGATGTGATCTTTGTTGATGCCGAAGGTTTCGTCACTGAAGGCGGGTCGGCCAACGTCTATATTGTCACAACGGAGGGCGAGGTAAAGACGCGCAGCCTGCGGGCTAATATCCTGCCGGGCGTGACGCGCATCAGCCTGCTCGACATCCTGCGGGCAGAGGGTGTGGATGTCTCCGAAGGCGCTTTCACGCTGGAAGAAGCCAAACGCGCCAGGGAGGCCTTCCTGTCGGCGGCCTCGACCTTCGTTATGCCCATTGTGCAGATCGACGATTCGCTGATCGGTGAGGGTGTGCCGGGCGAATTGTCGCTGCGGCTGCGTGAGGCCTATATACAGCGGGCTCAGCGTTCCGCCGGCATTGATCTGTAAAGGTTTGGAATTCCACCGAAATATTATGTTATGTAGTGTTCGGTTGAATTGTTCACCGATTGTCGCCTATGATACTTCACGAAATTATGTACGCCAGTGCGTTGTGATTTCGTGACTTTTGCTTATGTCTGTGTGTGAAGCCCGTTTTGGGCTCGCAATGTCTAACAAGAAGGGCGACTAAATGTCCCACGAAAAGAAACAAAACCTGCAGGACACGTTCCTCAACAGCGTTCGTAAATCCAAAACGCCTCTCACCATCTTCCTGATCAACGGCGTCAAACTTCAGGGCATCGTTAGCTGGTTCGATAATTTCTGCGTGCTGCTGCGCCGCGACGGTCAGTCGCAACTGGTCTATAAGCACGCGATCTCGACCATCATGCCCGCTGCGCCGGTGCAGTTGTATGAGCAGGAAGAAGACTCGGACGATTAAGTCGTCCAAAGGACTCTTTTGACCACCAAATTTGTAAACCGCACGCCGGAAACCCAGCGTGCGGTCATTATCGACCCCGACATGGCCGCACCGCACGCGCCGTCTTCGCCGCGTCAGCCGCAAGGCGTACCTGCGGCGCGGCGCTATGATGAGTCACGTCTGGACGAAGCGGCCGGTCTGGCCATCGCGCTCGACCTTGACATTGTTGCCGCCGACACGGCGCGGGTGCGTAAGCCCAACCCTGCCACCCTGTTCGGCTCCGGGAAGGTCGAGGAGATCGTCACTCTGTGCGAAGAGGTCGAAGCCGATCTCGTCATCGTCAACACCACCCTGACGCCAATCCAGCAGCGCAATCTCGAAAAGGCCTGGGAACGCAAGGTCATCGACCGCACCGGCCTTATTCTCGAAATCTTTGGTCGTCGCGCCCGCACACGCGAAGGCAAGCTTCAGGTCGAGCTGGCGCGACTGGAATACGAGCGTTCGCGGCTGGTGCGCACCTGGACCCACCTTGAGCGACAGCGCGCCACAGGCACGACCGGCGGCCCCGGCGAAACCCAGATCGAACTCGACCGTCGTATGATTGCCGACAAGATCAAGCTGCTCAAGGGCGAACTGGACGAGGTGCGCCGCACCCGCAGCCTGCACCGCAGCGCGCGCAAAAAGGTGCCGTACCCGATTGTGGCGCTCGTCGGCTATACCAATGCCGGCAAATCGACCCTGTTCAATCACCTGACGCGCGCCGAAGTGCTGGCCAAGGACATGCTGTTCGCCACGCTCGACACGACATTGCGCACGCTGAAACTGCCGGGCGGACGGGCCGCTATTATTTCCGATACGGTGGGCTTTATCTCCGACCTGCCGCACGAACTGGTTGCCGCCTTCCGCGCTACGCTGGAAGAGGTGCTGGAGGCCGATCTGATCCTGCACGTGCGCGACATGTCGAACCCCGAAAGCGACGCGCAGGCGCAGGACGTGATGCAGGTGCTCACCCATATCCATCCTGACCTCGACAAATCGCGCCTGATCGAGGTGTGGAACAAGATCGACCTGCTGGACGAGGAGGCCCGCGACATCCTCTACAGCCGCGCCGTACTTGATCGCGCCATGAACAAGCCGATCATGGTGTCGGCCATCACGGGCGAGGGGATCGAAAAGCTCCTCAGCGATATAGCGCTCAAGGTGGACGAAGCCGGTACCGAAATCGACGTCGAACTGGCGCCACAGGACGGTCAGCTTCTGGCCTTTCTGTACACTCAGGGCCGCGTGCTGGATCGGTTTGATGACGAAACCGGTCATATCCATCTGAAGGTCAAGCTGAGCGATCAGGCTCTGGGCCGCTACGAACAGATGACAGGTCGGACATAGATTTTTCGATACAGCGCTTGGCGGGCACGGCTTATTGTCGTACAAATTTCCCAATCAAAAAAAGAGGGAAATGCCAATGAACGGAAATCTTCTGGCCGCTTCGACCGCGGTGCTGGCCCTGCTGTGCGGATGGGCTTCGGCGGAAACCATGCGGGTCGATGCGCAGATTGCGCCCCCGGCACCGCGTGAAGGTCTGTTGAAGATGGGAACAGGCCTGTCGCCTTCGGGGCAGGTCATTAGCGTCAATGACCGCTATCTGACGCTTGATGGTAAACCCGTTTTACCGGTCATGGGCGAGTTTCATTATACCCGTTTTCCGGAACAATATTGGGAAGAACAGCTCCTCAAGATGAAGGCGGCGGGCGTCACGGTCGTTGCCACCTACGTTATCTGGCAGCACCATGAGGAACGCCACGGTGACTTCGACTGGAGCGGCAATCGAAACCTGCGCAAATTCATACAGCTGGCGCAGAAACACGGCCTCTATGTCTATTTGCGGCCTGGCCCCTGGGCCCATGCGGAGGTACGGTTTGGCGGCATCCCGGACTGGGTGGTGGATTCCGTCCCGACCCGCAGCAATGACCCGACCTATCTCGGCTATGTGGATGCCTTTTTCGCGCAGGTGGGCGAACAGGCAATGGGGCTTCTGTGGAAAGACGGCGGTCCGGTGATCGGCATTCAGATCGAGAACGAATATAACCGCACCGGGCCGCTCCAGGGGCGCGAGCATATTGCCCGTCTGAAGGAGATGTTGCGCGCGCACGGTTTTGATGTACCGCTATATACTGTAACTGGCTGGGACAATGCCGTCTTTCCGCGTGGCGAGGTGATCCCGGTGTTCGGCACCTATGTCGATGAGCCGTGGTCGGCCTCATCTGGCATCTTACCGCCCAAGTCGAGCTATCTGTTTCAGTTTGGCGTGCGCAATGAAAAGGGTCTGGGGGCTCAGGGGCGCACTTCGACGCAGGATGACGGTGCGCGTGACAGCGACATCACGCCCTTTTTCGGCGCAGAGTATGGTGGCGGTGTGCCGCAGATGTATCGTCGCCGTCCTTTGATCAGCCCCGACGATATTGCCGATATGGTGGTCACCAAGGTCGGCTCAGGTGTCAATCTTCTGGGCTATTATATGTTTCAGGGCGGGCAGAATCCGCCGGGTTCGCCGTCACGCGACGAAAGCATGGCCAGCGGTGGCTATAATGACGTGCCTAGGCTGGGATATGATTTTCAGGCCCCTCTGGGTCAGTATGGTCAGGCGCACCCGGTCCTGAATAAACTCAAACCCATCCACGCCTTCCTTCAGGCTTTCGGAAATCGTCTGGCCCCAATGAGCGTTTACGCGCCGGAGGTAAAGCCCGCGGCCGCCGATGATCTGAAAACCCTGCGCTGGGCGTTCCGGGGAGACGGCCAATCGGGCTTCGTTTTCGTCAACAACCATGTGCGCCAGTACGCCACGCCCGCGCATCCGGATACGCGCTTTGAGATTAAACTCAGCGATAAAAGCGTTACCCTGCCGTCGAAAGGCGTGACCGTAGAGGAGGGGGCCGCCTTCATCTGGCCCGTGCATTTCGACCTCTCGGGCGTTGATCTCCTGTGGGCAACCGCGCAGCCGGTGACGAAGTTCGACGACGGGAAGGGCGATCTTTATGTGTTTGCCACAACGGGCCAGATCGAGCCGGAATTTGTCTTTGACGCACAGGCGGTACGCACGATTACGGGGACCCAAAAGACCCGACAGGGGACTCAGATACGGGTAACACCCGATACGGGGCGTATCGTTTCCGTCGTAGGTGCTAACGGCAAGAGCGCACGCTTTCTGCTTCTCACCGAAGCGCAGGCACAAAGCCTGACCACTGTGACGGTGCAGGGTCGTCCGCACCTGATCCTGAGTGCGGCACACGTCTTTGGAAACGCGGAGGGTGGCGCGACGTTCCGGCAAACCGACCCGCAATTCAAATTTGCGATTTATCCATATTTATCAGATAATTTATCCCCAAATCTGAAACTAAAACCTGAACCTTCAAAAGGGCTGTTTCAGAACTGGTCGGCCTTGGCACCAACGGTAAAATTGTCCGCCGAATGGCAGCTTTTGCGCCCGGCAGGCAAGGCGCCGCCGCTCAAGACCTGGGGGCCGCGAAATACACCCATCGTGCCTGAACCGGAGAGCTTCGGGGCTTCGGCCGCATGGACCATCAAGGTGCCGCAAGAGGCCCTGAAAGGGGTAGCCGACGTCTATCTGGATGT
>NZ_JAIXSV010000337.1 GCF_027484505.1 Asticcacaulis sp. | reverse complement strand
TCGGACGAGACTCTGGCCAAGGCCATCGACTACGTGCTGAAGATCCGCAAGACGCCGATTGTCGTCAATGATGCGCGCTTCTTCTATGCCAACCGCTGCTTCATTCCGTTCACCGCCGAAGGCCTGCACCTGTGGGCCGAAGGCTATGCCCCGGCGCTCATCGACAATGTCGGTCGCGCCACGGGTATGCCGCGCGGTCCGCTGGAGATGATGGACGATGTGGCGCTTGACCTGCTGGTCAAGATCACCTCCGAAACCGCCAAGGCGATGGGCGATGCCTATGTGCCCATCCCCGGCGAAAAAGAAGTGGCGCAGATGGTCGCCGACGGGCGTCTTGGGCGCAAGAACGGTAAGGGCTTCTACGACTATCCGGAAGCGGGCGGTAACAAAAGCCTGTGGCCCGGCCTGTCGGACAAGTTCGCCCCCACCATCACCGACTCGACGCCGGAACTGGCCGAAGATATCCGTAAGCGCCTCTTGTATATTCAGGCGGTGACGGCGGCGCGCTGCTTCGAAGAGGGCGTCATCAGCGATCCGCGCGAAGCCGATGTCGGCTCTATCCTCGGCTGGGGCTTTGCGCCGTGGTCGGGCGGGATCGTCTCGCTGATTGACGCCATTGGTACGGCGAAGTTTGTCGAGGAACTGGACGAACTGACGGCCAAATACGGTGACCGCTTTACTCCGCCGCAATTGCTGCGTGACATGGCGGCGAAGGGCGAGACCTTTTATGGCCGGTTTGGGAAGGTGGACTCTGCTAAAGCGGCGTAAGCGGCAATCGCCCTTCGCATTTTGGTTGCGCTAACGCTTCGCTGTTTGAGCGCGGGGCGAAACCTTCTACGGCCGTTTCGGAAAGACCGATGCGGCGGAGGCGGCGTAGGTCTAAGTAGTCTTAACGGAAAATACCGGAAGAGGGGGCCAATTAGGCTCCCTCTTTTGCTTTGGGAGAGCTGCGTTGAAACATCTGGTGGTCTTTTTGCACGGTGTGGGTTCGTGCGGCGCGGACATGATAGGTCTGGGGCGGCACTGGGCCGAGGCTCTGCCGGACACAGCTTTTGCGGCACCTGATGGTCCTGATCCGTTTGATATGTATGCGCAGGCCAGCGGGCGGCAGTGGTTTTCGGTCAAGGGCGTCACGGCGGAAAACCGCGCGCAACGGATTGTCGAGGCGCGTGAGGCCTTTGATGCGACCCTGCAAGGTGTCATGGCCGAACGCGGCATAGACGATCCGGCGCGGGTGGCGCTGGTTGGCTTTTCGCAAGGGTCGATCATGGCGCTCGATGCCGTGGTCAGCGGACGCTGGCCCGTGGCGGCGGTGGTCGCCTATTCCGGCCGCCTGTCTTCGCCGTTACCGTGGACGCCCGCGCCCACGCCAATCCGGCTGGTGCATGGCGATCAGGACGGGGTGATCCCCTTTGCCGAAACCCTTGAGGCGGCTGAGCGTCTGACCGCGGCGGGCTTAAGCGCCGACGCCCATATCCTCAGCGGTCTGGGCCATAGCATCAATGCGCCGGGTTCGCGTCTGGGGCGCGATTTTCTGGCGGCGGCCCTGACTTAAGCCTCTTCCGGCGTCAGGGTCCGCATCGACAGGGCGTGGACCGGGCCGCTCAGCTCTTCACGCAGGGCCGCATTGACGGCGCGCTGACGGGCGACGCGGGTTTGCCCGCGAAACGCCTCAGAGACGATCAGGACGGAAAAGTGACTTTCGCCCCCTTCACGCGCGCCCGAATGCCCTTTATGCTTGTCGCTATCGTCAGTGACTTCCAGACGAAGCGGGGCGAAGGCCGCCGTCAGTTTGGTCTCGATATTCTCGCGTGTTTTACCCATAATTTAACCTCATAAGGGCTTTATAGAGGCCCGACTCCGACCTATATGGTCGGTTTGCGTAAAGTTCAAAGGGTTGCGTTCGAAATCATGAGCGAAGGGTACAAGTACAAGCCGAAGTTTGGTCTGGACATGCGTATTCGCCCGCCCAAGGAGGGCGAGGTGAATGGCAAGCGTCCCGAAGACGATGTGCTGTCGCTGAAGCCGGGGCAGGTGCGCTGCGAATGGCCGGAATGCCATCGCGCGGCCACGGCCAAGGCCCCGAAGTCGCGCGAAATGATGAACGAATACTATAACTTCTGTCAGGCACACGCGGGCGAGTACAACAAGAACTGGAACTTCTTTGCCGGCATGTCCGAAGGCGAGGCCAAGGCACACCGCGAAGCGACCATGACCGGTGGCCGCCCGACCTGGGCCTTCCGTGCGTCGGCCGCGTCGCGCGAAGCCGCGGCTTTCAGCGCTGGGCGTACCAAGGGCGCGGGTATGTACGATCCGCACTCGGTCTTCGGGGCCGGAGCCGCCCCGCGCAAGCCGGGTGAAGACGCACCCGTGCAGCGTCAGTTCGGCAAGATCGAACGCGGGGCCTATGCCGACCTTGACCTTGAGGTCGGGGCCGAGCCGGAAAAGGTGCGCGCCGCCTATACCGAACTGCTCAAGCGCTGCCACCCGGACAATAATGGCGGCGACCGTTCGGCCGAGGACAAGCTGCAACGGGTGATAAAGGCCTATAAAGTCCTCAAAAAAATGGGCCTTGCGTGAAATCGCGGTCTTTGGCCGATTAGTGCGTCGGCGTCGCTAGCAGGTACTAATGTACCTGCGTCGCTAGCCTCCTGCTACTCGTCTCAAATCTCACGATTTCAGGGCTGAGTTAAATCCCCTCGCCCTTACGGGAAAAGGGGTAGGGAGGGATTTATGGCTGAGGTCAGAACCGGCGGGTGTCAGTGCGGTGCGGTGCGTTTCCGTGTCGAGGGCGAACTGGGGCACGCTTCCATCTGTCATTGCCGCATGTGCCAGAAGGCCTATGGCAATGTCTTTGCGCCGCTGGTCAGTGTGCGGGAGGCCACGCTCACATGGACCAAGGCCGAGCCCAAACGCTTCCAAAGCTCAAACCTCGTTCAACGCGGTTTCTGCCCTGACTGCGGGACGCCCCTGACCTACGAAGCCCCAGACGGGGTGGCGCTGTCTATCGCGGCCTTTGATGATCCTGCTGACATCGCCCCGGTCATTCAGTTCGGCATCGAAGGCCGCCTGCCGTGGGTCAACGGCCTGCACGCCCTGCCGGAACGCACCACGCTGGAAGACATTGAGGCCGCGCCGTTCCTCGACAAGCTGATCAGCTATCAGCACCCGGACCACGACTGAACGGCCGTCAAAAAAATCCGTCTCCGGCGTGTTTTAGGGTTGAGTCTTGAGGGCATAGGTCTTAGCTGAAAACCGCATCTGTTCGTCCGTCCGAAAGCGTTTTTTGCCATGCCCGTGCTCACCTCCGATACCCTGACCGATCCGCTTCTGGGCCTTGTGCCTGACAAGAAGGTGTCGCTGCGCGAGGTGTTCGGCGTCGATTCCGACATGCTGGTCCCGGCCTTTTCGACGCGCGATGAGCACGTGCCGGAAATCGACCCCTCCTATCGCTTTGACCCGCAGACGACCATCGCCATCTGCGCCGGCTTTGCCTATGACCGTCGCGTCATGGTGCAGGGCTTCCACGGCACGGGTAAGTCCACCCATATCGAACAGATCGCCGCGCGGCTGAACTGGCCGCTGGTGCGGGTCAATCTCGACAGCCATGTGTCGCGTATCGACCTGATCGGCAAGGATGCCATCGTGCTGAAGGATGGGCAACAGGTCACCGAGTTCAAGGAAGGCATCCTGCCGTGGTCGCTGCAACGGCCCGTGGCGCTGGTCTTCGACGAATACGACGCCGGGCGTCCGGATGTGATGTTCGTCATTCAGCGCGTACTTGAGGCGCAGGGCCGCCTGACGCTGCTGGATCAGAACAAGGTCATCCGCCCCAACAGCTTCTTCCGCCTGTTTGCCACGACCAACACCATCGGTCTTGGCGACACCACCGGGCTTTATCACGGCACGCAGCAGATCAATCAGGGTCAGATGGACCGCTGGTCGATCGTTACCACGCTCAACTATCTCAGCCACGAGGCCGAAGTCGAAATCGTGCTGGCCAAACTGCCGGAGTTCGATACGCCGGAGCGCAAGAGCCTGATCGACGCCATGGTGCGCGTCGCCGACCTGACGCGTTCGGCCTTTGCCAATGGCGATATTTCGACCGTCATGTCGCCGCGCACGGTCATCACCTGGGCGCAGAATACGCTGATCTTCGGCAATGACCCGGAGGTGGCCTTCCGCCTGACCTTCCTCAACAAGTGCGATGAGCTGGAGCGCCCGACTCTGGCGGAATTCTATCAGCGCAGCTTTGGCGCGGATGTGAAGGAAAGCGCCCTCAAGGTGAAGGTGATCTAGAGCCTCATGCCGAAAAGTGGATACCACTTTTCGGAAAAAACATGAGGCGTTAGAAATAATTAGAGCCATTCGGCGGCTCAACTTAGCCGACGAATGCTCTAGGTGC
>NZ_JAIXSV010000247.1 GCF_027484505.1 Asticcacaulis sp. | reverse complement strand
TGTCGGCAAAGCCCACCATGATTTGCTGGTTCTTCTCGGCGGTCCTGAGCAGGTAACTGCGTGGACTGTTGGCGATCACCTCGCGCGAATCCTTATGAAGACATAGGGGCAGCACAAGCAGCGACAGCGAGAAAGGCATGCCGCGAGCGTCTTCTTCCTCGTAGCCGAGCAGGGCGCGGAACATGACCAAGCCGCAAAATGCAGGATTGAACAAGGTCCGAATTTCAAAGGGGCGCTGATTCCATCGCTTCACGAGGCCACCCCCAGGACCTTACCAAGGCGGTCGAGGAATCTGGGATGCCAGTAGACCTTGGGTTCGGGGGTAGTATCCGCCAGGATGTGGAAGCTGCCGCGAAGGACATAGGGCTCCGTCACCCGTGCACGAATGCGTAGAGATTCGATCTTCCCAGTTTCAAACTCCGCCCAGTTGTAGAGGGTCGCGCCGGCTTCGCATAGCGCTTCTTCCGCGCTATCGTCCTTCAGCTTCTCGAAAGCGACATCCCTGTAGCGGCCCCACTCGTCAGTGAGGCGATCTTCGTACTCCTCGACCTCTCCCAACACAAGTAGGTTCTCGCGCGCCCACGCTGATCGTTGTTCGAACGCTCGGTAATAATCGAGAATCGCGCTCCTGATCCGATTGGACGAAATACCGATCTCACGCAGTTGCGCAACGAATAGGCGAGGATCTGTATCAGTGTCAATCTCATCGGCGGGCAGCTTTCCGCGTAAGGTGATAGGCAGGTTGTCCGCCTTGTATTCCTCGGTGAAGTTTGAGAGCTTGTCCGACACTTCGTAGCCGAATATCCCTTCCGACCTAGCGCCGGTCAAATGCTTGATTACGGCATCAGTCCACCAGCCCTCCAGCCGCTCGAAGACAAACTCACGATGCTCGCGCCGGATGGGCCGCAAGTGCTTGTCTCTGATGAGTGCCGGGATGTCTTCTATGCGTGGGCTGCCATCGAGGATCAGAATGCGCTCCAGAAAATCCTGCTTTTCGGGGGCACTTAGTTCGTTGAACGCTTCGGTGATCGGCGCGATGAGTTTCGATTTCGATTCAGCAAGTGCCGCATCGGCCAGTTCGTTGAGCGCTGCCGCATCAGGGGAGGCGGCAGGCTGATCGGGAAGGAGAAGGGCAAGAAATGAGCCGGTGGATACTGTGCCAGTGGTGAACAGGAAGAACCGCATGTTCGATGCAGCTCGGCCATCCCGTTTGTACCGTGCCAGCCAGATATTTACGGACTTCCAGAAATCGGTCGACAGGTCAGTCAACCTATCACCAATCGTCTTGTGTTTGAGTGAGGCCAGGGACTTGCCACCGCTACCGTCGATAAAGTCGAGGTCGTCGTCTTTTTCTAGGAAGATGGCAGTGTCCTCAGGCAATTGAAGCAGTTGCAACAACGCGAGACGTGCTTGGTACATGTATCCCAGCCCCTGCTCGCCGGCTGAAAACTTATCGGTGGGCGCCTCGGCCATGCCAAAGTCCTTTATGCTGCTTCCTGGAGGATGGCACAACGGTGTGGAACGTTCCACACCGAGTCACTATAGGACCGAATTCGTGGCTGACCCTAGCTGCATCTGTGAAACGTGACACTACCGGACACCAGCAGGGTCCCGTATCGGAGCACGTTCTAGTTTGTGAAACGTGCGTCAGGATGTCAATATGGAGGGCATAATTACCTGAGGAATCACGGAAATGGAACTTCGCTTTCACCTGAGTGGAACCACCGTCTTTTCGACTGAAGCCGTCTTGGCCCCAGGCGTCGGCTCTGTATTCATAATCAAGACCGAAAGTTACAAGAAGGGCCTACGGCCCGGATCCGTTGTTCGGGTGGAGATCACCGATGATGATCCTCCCGTGTGGGATTTCACTGAACCTGGTGGGCCTGTTGTCCTCCTCAGCATCAATGGCTACGAGATGCTGAAGGAGGGGCCACTACTAGATAGCGAATGAACACCATCGCCTGATCGACGTCCCGTCACCGTAGGACAAACGACACCAACTTTGGGGTTCGGATAATGCAAAAATACTTAACTGTGCTTGTGGCAACTGCGGCGATATCCATGTCGGTGTTGGCGAACCAGCCAGACGCCGATGCCAACAGCTTGGTTGCGTCATCAAAGGGGATGCTGGAATGGCTTGCCAAGGGATACACGGTATCAGGCGCTATTGAGGACAAGATCATTCTTACAGGCGAGCGTGGCAGTATCGTTCTGTGCCGGGTGAGCCGTCCCGCTTTGCGAATGTCAAATGGCTCGGGAAGTAACGCACAGCAGGGGCCAAAGGAGGATGCCCTCGATGTTAGCCGCTGCTACGCCCCGCGTGGTCAGTAACGGCAACCACCAGCGTCTGTCACCAAGGGACCAAAACGTGAGCAGTTGTGTCCGCTGGGAACCGCCGGGGCGGGGCGGGAATGTCCGGAATCCATTATCCGAGCGCGAATACCCGCCCGTCCCCTTCCGGCCCCAAATCGGGCATAAGCTGACGATGATAAGGATGAATTATTCGTTCAAATATTCACTGATAAGTTGTCATACCATCGGTCAAATCCTGCCCCCGCATCCAAACACAAACCCCAGCAAGATCAACGTCTTGCTGGGGTTTTTGCTGTCCGCAAAAACCACCCCAGAACATAGCCTAGCTACCATATAGCTACCAGATGAAAGTGAAAATGAGCGTAGATGGCGCCATGCGGCACCGCCACGGCCGCTCATTTGACCAGGCTCCAGAAGCCCAGCTTGCGGCCATGGGCCTTTTTGATTTGCTCACGGTAGCGGACATGGTCGGGCAGGGATTGCCAGTCGGTGATCTGCTGGGCGAGCCGGTCGAGATGGCCCAGGTACTTTGCCCCATGCCCATAGGCGGGTGATTTGGCGCGGGCCAGGATGTCATCCAGCAAGGCGCGGTAAAGCACACTGGCCGCCAGCGGGTGTTGATCGGCCAAGGCCTCGGCCGCCGGCACCAGCAGCGCGTAATGTCGTCCGGACCAGACGGCGGGCCGTGCCACCACCAAATCCGAGGCCAGGTCCAGCGCTGGCCAGTCCAGGCAGAACTGCAGGGCGCTACTGAAATAGGGGCTGGCGGCAACATGGGCCAGGGCGCGCGCTGTCTCCTCGCGGTCGTTGAAATCCTCCAGATTGGCGATGTAATCGCGCAGCAAGGCGGCATCCAGGGACTGAGCAAACTGCGACCAACGCAGCGTTTGGGCCTCTGCCCGGTTACCCAGGACTTCCAGGATGCGGGCCTCCAGTTTGACCTGATCGCGGTCAGCCCTTGGCGCAACACCCGCCTCGCAAAAATCGTCCGACAGGTCGCGGGTGATTGGTCGGGGCGCTGCTTTGCGGACCCATTCCAAGGCCTCGTCGGCTCGTTTGGCCTCCAGCAGCTTGGCGGCGATGCGCAAAGGATCGCGCCGATGCTCTGGCAGGAAGGCTTCCAGGGCGATGTAATGATCCAGGTCGCCCATGGCATCGGCAATGGCCTGTTGGATCTGGATGATCTGACCATACTTGTCCGGGGTGACCTTGGACAAACCCCTTTCCCAGGCGGCCAGGATCGCCGGTGGCAGCAGCGGGGCCATTGCGATGGCCAGCGCCGGAATCAGCCCATGGCTGTCGCGGGTCAGGGCATCGTCCAGCAGACCCGGCAGACTGGCGCGGTCAGTGCCCGCCATCTGCTCCACAATGCGGGGCAGGATTTCAGTACCCCGCCAATAGACGGCCTGGATTCGGCCAGAGCTATCATCAATCCGATTGAACAGGGAACTGTGGCCGCCGATGAACCGGATCAGGCGCTGCGCCGCTATCAAAGGGGATAACG
>NZ_JAIXSV010000341.1 GCF_027484505.1 Asticcacaulis sp. | reverse complement strand
GCCATGATGCTGCGCTTCTCGCTCAATCTGAGCGTCGAAGCCGACGCACTGGACGCCGCCATCGAAGCGGTGATCAAGGCCGGGCAACTGACCCGCGATCTGGGCGGCACGCTGGCCGGTTCGGAAGTCACCAAGGCGATTGTGGCGCAAATCCACGCGGCCAAGGTCGCAGCGTAAGCGTCACACATACTTACGAATAAAAGACCCCGCCGGAGCGCTCCGGCGGGGTCTTTTTATGTCAGGGCCGCCTTTAACGCCGCCTCATCCAGACCTTCGACCTCGATCTGCTTGAGGCGAGACGTGTCCCCGGCCAGCAATGACAGGCGTGATTTGGGCAGCTTCAACCGCTTGGCCAGAAAGGCGATCAGCGCCTCATTGGCGCGCCCCTCTATCGGCGGCGCGGTAACGCGCACCTTGAGAAAGGGCCGCCCCTGCTCATCCGCCTCCCAGCCATCGACGCGATCCGCTGCCGCCTTGGGCGTTAGCCGCACGACCAGCCGGGTCAATTACATACCCGTCAGGCCATAGAGGCCACCGCGCGCCATCGGCAGCAGGTAGCGCTGCATCCCCTGAATGATCAGGATGGCGATGATCGGGCTGATGTCGATACCGCCCAGATTGGGGATGACACGGCGGAAAGGCTCAAGGATCGGATAGGTCAGGCGATCCAGCATTTCCATGAAGCGGTACACACCGGGATTACGCGTATTGATGACGTTGAACGCCACCAGCCAGCTCAGGATCGCGCTGATGATGATGACCCACACCGCGAAAGACAAAATACCGTTGAGGACGAAGAAGACGAAATCGATCATGGAAAACCCTTGGCACCCGGCATGTCCGGCTTTTTGTGAATATAGCGGTGCCGACAGCTATAACAAGTCAAACCCGACTTGACAGTCTCCGGTGTTCGATTAAAAGACGGCTTCCACAAGGAATGGGGCTATAGCTCAGTTGGTAGAGCGCCTCGTTCGCAATGAGGAGGTCAGCGGTTCGAATCCGCTTAGCTCCACCATTTCTTGTTTGACCTCACGCCCGCCGCGCTTTTCGCCGACGGGCGTTGGTTTTTCCGCCGCCCCACAAATTCACGCCGCCAGATAGCTTTTGAGGAAGGCTTCGTGCGTCGGCATGGCCTCCACCGTGCGGGCGATATTGGTTTTCAGGCCGTCCAGTGCCTGACGCAGTTGCGCCTCGCTCATTAACTGACCGATGGCGTGGTGAGATTGCGGCTCAAGCCTTTGCCCCAGCAGCACCTGCACCCACGAATCGACGCGGAACAGGTCATCGGCCGCCTGCCAGGCGTGGCCGTGTTCGCGGAACATCTCCAGCCGCTCGGTCAGGCTATCGGGTACGCTCATGTCGCGCCGTTCGCGCCAGAAGGCCGTGTCGTCGCGCTGGGTCAGCTTGTAGTGCAGGATGACGAAGTCGCGCACCTTCTCGATTTCACGGCGCGCAATCTCATTATAGTGGTCGCTGACCGCCTCGGTGATGCCGCCGAAGGGGAACATCTGAATCAGGCGCGTCACGGCGATCTGGAACAGGTGGATGCTGGTCGATTCCAGCGGTTCGATAAAGCCGCTCGACAGACCGACCGTCAGGCAGTTCTTGTTCCAGATTTTTTTGCGCCGCCCGGTGCGGTAACGGATCAGGCGCGGCTCGGTCAGCGGCTCGCCATCGACCAGCGACAGCAGCCGTTCGCGCGCCGCCTCGTCCGTCAGGTGCCCGCTGGCATAGACCAGCCCGTTGCCGACGCGGTTTTGTAGCGGGATGCGCCAGCGCCAGCCTTCGCCGTGCGCAATGGCGCGCGTATAGGGATCGAGCCGCCCGGACGGCGCTGTCTGCACGGCCAGCGCCCGGTCGGTGGGCAGCCAGTGGCTCCAGTCCTCAAACCCGGTCTTCAGCGTCTCTTCGATCAGGAGCCCCTTGAAGCCCGTGCAGTCGATAAACAGGTCGCCGTCGATGACCTCACCCGACTCCAACTCCAGCGCCGTGATAAAGCCGGTGTCGGCGTCCTGACGCACCTGACGGATGCGGCCTTCGATGCGCTTTGCCCCGTGCGACTCGCTGAACTGCCTCAGGAACCGCCCGTAGAGCACGGCGTCGAAATGATAGGCGTAGTTGATACGCGCCGTGTCCGAGGTGAAGAATTTCCCCTCTTCTGCCGCCCGCAGCTCGAAGCAATAATCGCCCAGATCACCGCCGAACCCTTTGTCGCGCGCCGCCATCCACACGTGGTGGAACGGAGCCATCCAGTTGGATTTGCCGATCTCACCGAAGGAGTGGATATAGCGGTCGCCGTCGCGCGCCCAGTTTTCAAAGGCGATACCGAGCTTGTAGGTGGCGTTGGTCGCCTTGAGGAAGGCGCGTTCATCTATGCCCAGAAAGTGGTGGAAGGTGCGCGCCGTGGGGATGGTCGCCTCCCCCACCCCGACAATGCCGATCTCTTCCGATTCGATCAGGGTGATGTCGATCAGCGTCCCCAGCAGCTTCGACAGGGCCGCCGCTGCGCACCATCCGGCGGTGCCGCCGCCGGCAATGACTACCTTTTTGACCGGTTGCATGTCTCTTCCCTCAGCGATTCAGTTTTTGCAGCAGTTGCGCCCGCAGGCGTCTGGCTGTCATGTCGTTCAGTGTCCCCAAAGCGCCGCGCGCCGCTTCGGGGATGTGCGCGCCCGCCTGTTCCGCCGGGCCGAAAATGTAATAGTCGAACAGGGCCTTCCAGGCGTCCTTTTCCGGCTGCGGCCGGTCACGCAGGCTTAAGAGGCCGTGCAGCAGGGTGTTCATCGGCGTGTCCATAAAGGCCGGCGAGGTGTTCCACCAGTAGTTCACCAGAATGTTGAACGGTGCAAAAGCCTCGACATGGTGCCACCACAGGGCCGGATAAAACAGGACATCGCCCGGTTCCATATCAGCCACCTGACCGGCGGCTTCGGCATCGCGGAAACGCGGGAAACGGTCGTAATCGGGGGCCCGGAAATCGACCAGACTGACCACCTGCCCGCCGGGTGTCGGCTCCAACGGGCCGGGATAGAGGTTGGCGACCTGATCCGGCGGGAACAGGGTAAAGCGCCGCTGCCCGGCCACGCAGACGGCGATATTGTGCGACATGTCGAAATGGCAGGTCGCCGTGGTGCGGTTGCCGATCCAGATACTGGCCAAAGGCGGATTGGCCACGAACATGGGATGGGTCAGGCTCAGATCGTTGCCCGCCTCACGCAGGCCCGGCAGATACAGACCCAGATCAGTCGAACCGATATAGAAGGACGGCGGCGCGGCATCGTCGAGATGCGCCGCCACCTCTTGGAGAAAGGCGCTGAGGTCGGCGCGGGCGGCTGTGAAATTCAACCCGGCCATATCGTCGCGGTAAAAGAAGCGCCCACCAATCTCCGGCGCGCCCGTGTAGGCGGTCACCGGCCGCCCCTGATAGAATCGGCGCAGATGATCCATCGCCGCCGCGGCACTGTGCAAGCCGTCGCGCACCAGAGGCCAATCGCGCGCCACGCCCTTAAGGATGACCGGTTTTTGCGCCGCCATCAGTTCATCAAAAGGAATGGCGTCCGGCGCAATACCGGTCACGACCTCGGTACGTCGGGTAATCTCAGCCATCAGAGCGCGGCCCGCTTGCGGTTTTTCAGTTCAATGATGCGGGCCATATTGCCCATAGAGCCCGCAACCTGAAAGGCCAGCGCCAGGAAACCGGCGCGGTTCAGCCGCTCCAGCGCGTCCCCGCTGAGCAGCGACAGGGCCTCCTGACTGATCGAGAACAGGTCCGGAATCTTGTATTCGGTGGTGTCGTCGAGGCGGATGGCGATTTCAACCGGCGCGATCAGGCCCTCGGCCTGAAACGCCGCGAACATCGGCGCATTGAGTTCAACGCCCTGATGGATGGTGCGCAGCGCGCGCATGTGGCGCTCCAGAGCGGGGGCGTTGCCGCCGTGCGGCAGGAAGACCGGCTCGCCCTCGCTGCGACTGAGGCGCGGGTGGTCGAGATCGACCATCAGCATGGGCTGAGCGTCGTTCATGCCGATCAGGAAGGGGCCACGGTTACTCATGGCCGGGACGTGACGCGCCTGCCACTGAGCGTCAGCCAGAAACAGGTTCTCGTCCTTATCGAGGCCCAGCAGGGCATAGGTCTGGAAACCGCCGTTTTCCGTCTGGCGGAAATAGAGCGGGTAGTCGCGCTGAAGCTCAGCAAATTCGGGGGCAAAGACGGGGATTTCATTCACCGCGTCACCAAACGCCGGGCCGTGACCGCCGATGACCCTCAGGTCGTGATGCTGAACATTATCGAGAAGGACGGCGTTGGGCATGGAACAACTTTCGCAGCAGATACATAGAACTTACCCCGCCCCTCTCAAACGGCAAGATGCCAAGCGACAGAGCACCAGGCGACGGGACAGAAGGCAGGAAGGGCCGCGGTTGCCCGCGGCCCTTCCCCTTTACAGTCTACTAAAGGATCAGAACTTGTAACGGACACCGATCTGATAACGGGTATCCAGTTCCTGAGCGAAGTAGAGGTTGGAGGTGTCACGTCCGTACTGACGGATGTGTTCCTTGGTCAGGTTCAGAGCCTCGAAGGTGACCTGAATGTTCGACGTCACAGAGTAGTTGACCGAAGCATCCAGAACCCCGAAGGCTTCGAAGTACTGCGGGTCACCCTGAGAGCCGACATTGGTGCTGGCGATGTACTTGTCGCGCCAGTTGTAGGCCAGACGACCCGACAGCGGACCCTTATCGTAGATCAGGGTGACGTTGTAGGTATCCGACAGACCCAGCAGCGGGAACTGAAGCGTGCCCGGTGCGGCCGAGTTGTCGAAGCCGATGTCGCCATCAACCGTCGTCAGGCTGCCCGACAGACCCCAGCCAGTATCACCGAAGAAGTGCTGGAAGGCCGCTTCGAAACCATGGATGTTCGCGGTCTTGTTGTTGACCGGGATCGAGGTGTCGAAGTTGAACAGCGGATCGGTCGAGTTCGCGGTAATATCATAGGCGGCGAGGATCTGATCCACGAAGGCCTGATTGAGGTTACCGTTGGTCGAATTGGCCGTGTACTCGTTCTTGGCAGCCGTCGTGTTGCCGTTGTTCTTGATGACCAGAGCGGTCATGGTGAACAGGTTGACGTCGGTCGGCGACTGACCCAGTTCACCCAGCGCGGTCTTGGCCGTACCGGAGCGCGAGCCTGCCGTAGCGGCGGTCGGGTCACGCAGGCTGAACAGATTCTGCGTCACGCGGCCGGTGCCGATGAAGTTGGCCACGTCCTTGTTGTAGAAGCCAAGCGACACGTAGTTGGCCGGGCCATAGTACCATTCCGCCGAGAAGTCGATGTTCGACGATTCCAGCGGCAGCAGGGCCGGGTTGCCCGAAGAGGCCGTCGGGTTGGTCCCGTTGGCGGTCGGACGCGGCGGCGTGTTGACCGTCGTCGTGGCGTACATGTTGCCATAGGCCGCACGCGCGATGGTCTTGGAGTAGGACGCCCGCACCGTCACGTCATCACGCACATTCCACGAGATGTCGAGGTTCGGCAGCCAGTTGTCGTAGTCCGCCTGGCTGCTGAGCGTGGCGACGCCTGTGCCGAAATCGACCGCAAAGTCGTTGTCAGCCGTCCAGCGGATGGCCGTCGGGACGCTTTGCAGGGCCGAAGCCGTCACATCGGTCTTTTCATAGCGCAGACCCGCCACGACGCCGACCGGCTTACCCAGGAAGTCGCCCTTCAGGGTCAACTGACCGTAGATCGCCTTGATGTCTTCTTCGATGGTGTTGGCCGTCAAAGAGGTGGTCGGCAGCGACTGGTTATAACCCTTGGCCAGCGCGCGGTAGATGTCGAGCGCGTTACCACGGAAGGCGATATTCGACTGACCCGGCGTGAAGTCCTGGAACAGGCCACCCAGATCATAGGTGGTGACCAGACCCGGCGCGTATTGCGCCACATCACCCGGCTTGGAGATACCCCAGTCACCCAGCGCCTGATAGGTCGAACCCGTCGTCGTCGTCATTTTCGACTTCAGCAGGTCGATACCCCCGTCGAAGCGGCTTTCGCCGTCGAAGTCATAGGCGAAATCGACCTTGAATTCGTCGATCTTGTTGGTCTGGCTGTTGGTCCAGGTACGACCGACCTGAGAGCCCAGATCGCCGGCATCGAGACGGCCATTGTTGTTGCCACGCAGGGCGTCGTTGATGGTGTACTTCTGAACCGGGATGTCACTGCGGAAGTCCACCGAGTGCGATGCCACGACCGGTGCACCGATCGAGATAGCGACCGCCGTCGAGCCGTCGGGGTTGTTCGGCAGGACTTTACCTTCGGACGAATGAGCGTCGAAGGTCAGGCTCATCTTGTCATTGATGTCCCACTTGGCGTTGAAGCCCAGCGACTTCAGGGTGCTTTTCAGGCCGACCAGTTGCTGTTCGAAGCCGATGTCTTTCACGCCCGACAGGTTTTCCTGCAGGAAAACAGCATTATAGATGCCAGAAGCACCCTTTTCGAAGATGATCTGATCGAACGGGCGGTTGAACCAGTTGGTCTGTTCAGCGCGCTTTTCAGTGGCTTCGTTCTTGACGTAGACCGCATCCGCCGTGAACAGCCAGTTTTCTGCCGGACGCCATTGCGCCGTCGCCACGAGGTTAGTGCGCTCATTGTGCGTTTCAGACAGGGCGTAACGGCTGTCGTTCGGATAGGCAACCAGCGAACCGGCCGGCGGCGCATTGGTGATCTGGGTCAGCAGGGTCGTCTGGTTCGAGGCATAGCGCAGACGGCCGCTGGACGGGCTGTAGAACTGATCGCGGGTGTCGAGGTTCCAGCTGTTCTGGGTGGCCTGACGGGTCGCCACGTCCTTTTCGGCGAACTGACCGAAGAGGGCCACACCAAAGGTGTTGTCATCGTTCGTCCACTTATAGGTCCCGGCGATTTCCGGGGTCCAGTCCTTGCCGTCGATCAGGTTTTCACCGTGCACGGCCTTGGCCGAAATAGAACCGGCCGACCCGGCCTTGCCGATCGGGCGCAGGGTCTTGATATTCAGCGTCGCGCCGATACCGCCCGAAGCGATATTGGCCTTACCGGTCTTATAGACTTCAAAGCCCGACACGCCATCCGAAGCGATGCTGGAGAAGTCGAAGTTACGCGAACCACCACCTGCGGTGATGTTGCCCGTACCAACGGCACCGATCTGCGCCGAGGGCATCACACGGCCATTCAGGGTGACAAGGTTGAAGCCCGGACCAAAGCCGCGCACCGTCACGGTCGAACCTTCGCCGTTGGTGCGGTCGATCGACACGCCCGGAATGCGTTGAACCGATTCGGCCAGATTGGTGTCCGGATACTTACCGATGTCTTCCGACGTGATGGCGTCCACCACACCCGTGGCGTTGCGCTTGATATTCATTGAGCGTTGCAGCGAGCCACGCACACCCGTGATGACCACGGTTTCGACATTGTCGCCCGAAGCCGGCGCAGCGTCCTGCGCATAGGCGGCACCGGCCAGCATCGCCATACCCGACGCGCTGCACAGGACCATGTTACGGATCACGCGGCGCGCGCCACGCGAAGACACACCGTTAATCGGTGAAGTCATGATTTCCTCCCAGAAGTTGGATCTTTTTTACTAATAAAAACGCTTTTTGAGTGCATGAATTCGCCGTCGGGTTTCCCTTTGCGGACGAAACACGGTACTGAGTGACACATAGCGGCACGACTCCGCCTTTGGGGCAGGACCGGCTCAGTTATCGGCAAGGTTTGAAACCCTACGCGTTTTTCCCTGTTTGCGACTTGAGTCGCTTATTGTGCGATAGCGCTAACATGACAACGCTGTCCACGCTACCGATCTTTTACACATTTTTACAATGAGGACAAGCTCGTGGCCTTATTGCCACAAATGCGCCACACGGACAACGCGCCTGACATTCGATTATGGTCATCCATAAGCTAAATTTATCCAGACTATAAATATTATAGATTTGTTTTCTGCGCCAAAATGGGGAATACAGCATCGTCCATTTCATGAAAGGATTTCCCCAATGGCCCTCATCAATACCCCGATCAAGCCCTTCAAAGCCACCGCGTACAAGGAAGGCAAGTTCGTCGATATTTCGGATGCCGACACCAAGGGCAAGTGGTCGATCTTCTTCTTCTACCCGGCCGACTTCACCTTCGTCTGCCCGACCGAGCTGGAAGACCTGGCCGGCATCTATCCGGACCTGCAAAAGCTGAACGTCGAAGTCTATTCGGTTTCGACCGACACGCACTTCTCGCACAAGGCCTGGCACGACACCTCGCCCGCCATCGGCAAGATCAACTACTACATGGTCGGCGATCAGTCGGGCACCATCACCAACAACTTCGACGTGATGCGTCCGGGCGTCGGCCTGGCTGACCGCGCCACCTTCCTCGTCGATCCGGAAGGCATTATCCAGTTCATGGAAATCACCTCGGAAGGCGTGGGCCGCAACGCCACCGAACTGTTCCGCAAGGTGAAGGCGGCTCAGTACGTCGCTTCGCACCCCGGTGAAGTCTGCCCGGCCAAGTGGGAAGAGGGTGAAAAGACCCTGGCCCCGTCGCTCGACCTCGTTGGGAAGATCTAAGCTAGTCATGGGGGGAGGCCCGCCTCCCCCCATGTCTCCCCGCACCTGCGTCATTTTCTTTATCCGGGCTTTGCGGAGTCCGCATATAGACAATGATTTTCACGACAATATACGGAGTACGCCATGCTTGACGACGGCATGAAGGCCCAACTGAAGGCCTATCTCGAAAACCTGCGCGCGCCGATCGAACTGGTCGCCCACACCGATGATCAGCCCAAGTCGCGCGAGCTGGTCGATCTGCTTGAAGACATCGTGGCCGCCTCGCCCAAGGTGACCCTGACCGTCTCGTCCGGCGGTGAGCGCGTGCCGTCGTTCGACATCGTGCGCAGCGGCAGCCCGGAGGTCGCAGTGACCTTTGCCGGCCTGCCCATGGGGCATGAGTTCACCTCTCTGGTGCTGGCCCTCCTGTGGGTCGGTGGCCACCCGCCCAAGGTCGAAGCCGAAGTGATCGAGCAGGTCAAGGCGCTCGATATCGACGGCGAACTGCGCTTTGAAACCTACTTCTCCTTGTCGTGCCAGAACTGCCCCGACGTGGTGCAGGCGCTGAGCCTGATGAGCGTCCTGAACCCGAAGATAAAGCACGTCGCCATCGATGGTGCGCTATTCAAGGATGAGGTCGAACAGCGTCAGGTCATGGCCGTGCCGACCATCCTGCTGAATGGTCAGCCCTTCGGTCAGGGCCGCATGGGTCTGGAGCAAATTCTGGCCAAGCTCGACACCGGAGCGCAATCGCGCGAAGCCGAAAAGATCAGCGCCAAGTCGGAATTCGACGTGCTGGTCGTCGGCGGTGGCCCCGCCGGCGCTTCGGCCGCCATCTATGCGGCGCGCAAAGGCATCCGCACCGGCGTTGTGGCCGAACGCTTCGGCGGTCAGGTGCTCGACACCATGGATATCGAGAACTTCATCTCAGTGCCGCACACCGAAGGCCCGAAGCTGGC
>NZ_JAIXSV010000122.1 GCF_027484505.1 Asticcacaulis sp. | reverse complement strand
GGTATCTTACGGACGGTTATACCCCTCCGTCAGCTTCGCTTCGCTCGCTGCCACCTCCCCACTTCGTAGGGAGGAGAAAAGAACCGCGTTAAATCTTAAATTGTCACCACAGCCTAGAGCGTATTTCGTTCATTCTGAATCGAAATAACGCTCTAAATTTTTGGTTTAACGCGCTTTTTAATCCGAAAAGTGCGTCACACTTTTCGGAAAGCGCTCTAACCGGCCGGGGCCGTTCGTTATCCTTCCTCCCCAGGTCTTTGCCGGTTAAACGCCGGGGCTGTGAAACAGAGCGCGTATCGGCTCTCACAGCCCCGGCGTCTGTCTTTTGGCAGTTGCAGAAATTGTGCGTGGACGCTCTGGTCTCGCCTCAGCCCTGAATGGCGGGCAGGGACTCGCTTAAGGTCAGGGCCGTTTTCAGGTTCTCGTAGTGGTGCCACATCGAATAGAAGGCCCCGTCTCCGTCACCGCGATGCAGGAAGTCCAGCGTGCGCTGATGGTCGGCAAACACCATGCTGCGGAAGCGGTCACCGTACAGAAGAACGCTCAGATTGCGCAGCGCCGGGCTTTGCTGACGCCGCTGCCAGGCCTGTTCCGACATGAAGACAAATTCGAAATTGTGCGTGGCTTGCGCAATCTGACGATGGAACTGATGGTTGCGCGGCTCGTACTCCTCGTCCGTGCTGGTATTGACCAGCATCTGCAAGGCCTTTTCCATAGCCGCCATGTCATCTTCGCTGTGGCGTGTCGCCGTAATGCGGGCGATCTGGCAATCCAGCCACTGATGCGCGTCGATCAGGTGTTGGGGGTTGAGCTGAGCCACCGCCAGTTCACCCGTCGCAAAACCGTCCGACGCCTCAACATTGACGCCCTGCGCATAGGCCTGCGGCATGATGTAGATGCCAGAGCCCTGACGCGACTGGACTGCGCCCTTGACTTCGAGCATGACCAGCGCATCGCGGATGACCGCCCGGCCCACCCCGTAGATTTCCGCCAGATCGCGTTCGGTCGGCAGCTTACCGCTACTGCGGAACTCCCCGGAACGGATGCGTTCCAGAAGCGACTTGCCGATCACCTGATAGGCGCGAAGGTCTTTCTCGCTCCACGTCTCTTCGGTGCCCGCCGGCTCTGCGTCGGTGAGACCTTCACGGCTGTGTCGGGATGCCATTCTGGGGTTCATCAGGGCTCTCAAATTCTTGCGGTCTGCCGCGGTGAGGGTGTTGCGCCCGCCATTCAGACCATACACTTTTTATTGGCCAACCAATATCTAATTTTGGGGTTCGAACCCCAAAGACAGCGAAAAAAGCTTTACAGGTTTTATGACTCAGCCAGGCTCATCCACCGGGATTGACCGGCCAATACCGTCAGGACGGCAGGCTCAGCGCGGTGGTTTCGGACTTGTACAAGGTCTTCAGGTTCTCGAAGTGGTGCCACATGGCGTAATAGGCGCGGTCGCTATCGCCTTTTCTGACCGCCTCCAGCGTGCGTTTGTGGTCTCCAACGCACAGATTACGCATGGCCGTGAAAGGGGGTGAGTCGTTCACCAGATGCGCCGCCGAAGCCTGCGCCCGGCGTTCCCACATCTGTTGCGACAGCCACAGCAACTCCGTATTACGCGACGCCTGCGCCAGAGCGCTGTGCCATTGTCCGTTGAGACGGTGCAGTTCCGCCGCTGAGGCCACAAGACGCAGGCGCTCAATCAGATCCTCCAGCCATAGGCCGTCGGCACCCGCCAGCGCCGCCTGCTTGGCAATATGGCTTTCCAGGCATTGCTGGGCGTGCAGGATATCGAGCCATTTCGGTGCCGGGGCTTCGCTCAAAGGCCGATCAGCAAACTCCTCCTTGCGCTCCGGCCAGCCCTCGGTATAGACCGTTTTGGTGATGTAGATGCCCGACCCCTGACGCGACTGCACCAGACCCTTGACTTCCAGCATGACCAGCGCGTCGCGGATGACCGCGCGGCCGACGCTATAGACCTCGGCCAGTTCACGTTCGGTCGGCAGCTTGCCCGTGGCGTGAAACTCACCGGAGCAGATGCGTTGCAGCAGAGATTGCCCGATAACCTGATACGCCCGCAGATCGCGCTGGGTGCGTAGCTCCTCCGAGGCCATCTCTTCGTTTGACATCACGTTCCGCCGCACGGCTGTTGAACGTCTTGGATAGCCCGCACCGGCCCGTCGGGTCAATGCGCCCGCGCGCATTTGATCAGGCGCGCTGCCCGTGCCTCTGGTCTGGCTGCGGGCACCGGGCCTAAAGCACATAGGTCCGTCCGGCCTGCAATTCGACCGCCTTGCCCCAGTTCAGCGTGTCCTTACCAGCACTGAGCGCTTTGAGACCGTCCTGACCCGGCGGCGGCAAAATCCGGTAGCGCGCCTTGCGCGAGGCCTTCACCACACAATGGGTCAACTGACCGTTCGCCCACTCCAGATCGACGATCAGGCCGCCGCGCGCCCGCAGACCACGCACCCGCCCGTTCGCCCACGATTTCGGCAGGGCGGGCAGCAAGCGCAATATGCCGTTATGGCTTTGCACCAGCATTTCGGCGATGGCCGCCGTCGCCCCCAGATTGCCGTCGATCTGGAAAATCGGCTCCGGCGTGTAGGGGTGGGTATCGAAGAAGTTGGCCCCGGTAGACTGACGAAACAGCTTGCGCAGCATGGACAGCGCCTCATCGCCCTCGCCCAGACGCGCCCGGAACATGGTCAGCCACGCCGCGCTCCAGCCGGTATGCCCGCCACCGTGACGCAGGCGCTCGCTCAGGGTGCGCCGTGCCGCGTCAGCCAGATCAGGCGTATCGTGGGCGTCGATCTCAATGCCGGGATAAAGGCCGAACAGGTGCGAGATATGGCGGTGACCGGGTTCCGCCTCCTTCAGCGGCTCGCTCCATTCCTGAACGCGCCCGTCCGGCCCGATCTTCAGCCGGTCCAGTCGCGCCAGCGCCGCCGCACAGGCCTTGCGCAGGTCGGGTTCAACGGACAGGGCCTCAGTGGCCTTCTGCGTCAGCGTCAGGACGGTAAAGGCCATGGATTGCGACATGGCGCAGCCCATATCGACATAGCCCACCTCGCCATTGTCCATCACATAGCTGTTTTCCGGCGAGCTGGCCGGCCCGGAGACCAGCTTGCCCGTGCGCGGGTCTTCGACGAGGTAGTCGAGCGTGAATTCGGCGCAGGCCCTGAACACGGGCAAGGCGCGCGTCTTCAGGAAATCGAGATCGCCCGTATAGAGATAATGCTCCCAGTAATGCAGGGTTAGCCAGGCCAACCCTTCCGGCCACAACCCCCACTGCACCTTGCCATCCAGCGCGGTGTGCCCCCACGGATTGGTCGTATAGTGCGCCACCGCCCCACGGCAGCCATAGGCGATCTGTGCCGTCTGCCGCGCATGGGGCATCAGGCGGTCCACATAGTCGAACAGGCTCTCGTGCAGTTCGGACAGGCCGCACACTTCGGCGGGCCAGTAGTTCATCTGGATATTGATATTGATGTGGTAGTCGGCGCTCCACGGCGGCGCGAAACCATCGGCCCACAGACCCTGAAGATTGGGCGGCAGGGAGCCCGGACGGTTGGAACCGATCAGCAGGTAACGCCCGAAATTGAAATAGGTTTCGATCAGCGCCTTTTCCGCCGCATCGGACGCCGCCGCCAGACGCTCGGACGCCAGATGCGGCACACCGGCAGGCGCCAGCGTCAATTCCACCCGTTCAAACAGGGCGCGGTGATCGCGTTCCTGCTCGCGGGCCAAAGCCTGCCACGACCGGGCGGCAAGTTTGGCCTGCGCGGCCTGCGCCACCTTTTCCGGTTCGGGAGCCAGCAGATCGGTAGCTCCGGTCAGGGTGAGGACGACCGCCCGCGCGCCGGTCACACGGAAACCCTGCCCGTCGGGCGTGACGCTGCCGCCTTCGCTGCGGCAGGCCAGCCAGGCGCAGTAGTGCACGCCGAAGGGCTGCGGCTGTCCTGACATTTTCAGCACCTGACCCTGCCAGTCAAAGGCCACGTCGCGGTCGCGTTTCAGCGTCGCTGTCAGGGACAGGCCTTCCGGGGCGCTGGTTTCGATCCGAACGGCCAGACACTGATCCGGGGCCGAGGCCAGAACGGTCCGGCTATAGATGGTCTTGCCGATGCGATAGCGCACCGTCACCTGCCCTGTGGCCATATCCAGTTCGCGGCTATAGTCGCTGACGGTCTCCCCATGCCCCATCTCCAGCCGCAGGTCGCCCAGCATCTGATAGGAGCCGTAATCGACCTCGTTCATCGGGGCCATCATCTGGTCCTGCGCCAGACGGTTGGCCTCGGCGCGCTTACCGGCAAACAAGAGTTCGCGCACCCTGGGCAGGGCGGCGCGCGTGGTCTTGGGGTTGTCCTCGACCGTGCGGCCGGACCATAGCTCGATATGGTTCAGTTGCAGGCGCTCGCTCCTGACGCCGCCATAGACCATCGCCCCC
Source organism: Asticcacaulis sp. (assembly GCF_027484505.1). GTDB lineage: Bacteria > Pseudomonadota > Alphaproteobacteria > Caulobacterales > Caulobacteraceae > Asticcacaulis. The sequence continues at coordinate 6,005 of NZ_JAIXSV010000122.1, read as the reverse complement.
AGACGCCCGTTCCCGACCGGCAAGGCCTCCATCCAGCGCGCCGCGGGCGCATTGAAGCTTAACACCCGGGTGGAGGCTTTCGTTCCCTGTGCGCGGGCTTGCGCCGCCAGCAGAGGCAGGGTGCTGAGGGCCAGAAGTCCACCGAGGGTTTCGCGGCGCGTCGATCGGGTCATGGCATTCCTTTTTAAATGTTTGCCGCGCAGAAGTGGCGGATATAGTCCTCGTGCGGCGGCATCCGGTCGCGACAGGCGGCGATCACTTCGCGCGTCTGGCGCAGCCAGGTTTCCGAGCGCTCCTCAGGGATGCTGAGCACCAGCGGATCAGGCGCGGCCGGGCGCAGGCCCTGCCCCCACATCACCGCCAGCCAGTTGCCGGTGCGGAACTGCTCGCCGCGCTCCTGCGGGATGCGGCCGCGGCTACGGAACAGGTTGAGCCGCTGCGTCAGGGCGTCCGGCACCGCCATGTCGCGGCAGTAGCGCCAGAAGTCGCTGTCACAACGTGAGCCCACGTAATAGTGCAGGATGAGGAAGTCGCGGACCTCCTCATATTCGCGCGTCAGATCGGCATTGTAGGTGTCGATATCGGCTTGATGGAAGTCGCGGTCGGGGAACAGATACTGCAACCGCGCAATCCCGTTCTGGATCAGCATGATCGAGGTCGATTCGAGCGGCTCCAGAAAGCCCGACGACAGGCCGATGGCAACGCAGTTCTTTTCCCAGAACTTTTGCCGGCGACCCGTCTGAAAACGGATAGCGCGCGGCTCGGCCAGAGGTTCCCCGTCGAGATTGGCCAGCAGATTCTGGCGCGCCGTCTCCTCGTCCATGAACTGGCTGCAATAGACGCTGCCATTGCCGACGCGGTGCTGCAACGGGATGCGCCAGCGCCAGCCGGCACTGTGGGCGGTCGAGCGCGTATAGGGCACGGGCGGCTCGGTCGAGCGGCTGGGCACGGCCAGCGCGCGGTCGCACGGCAGCCAGTGCGACCAGTCTTCAAAACCGACGCCCAGCGCTTCGCCCAGCAACAGCGAGCGGAAACCGGTGCAGTCGATAAACAGGTCGCCTTCGATCAGGCGCTCGCCGTTCAGACGCAGAGCGCTGATGAATCCCCGCTCATCCAGATCGACATGTTCGATGCGACCTTCGACGCGGCGCACCCCCTCGGCCTCGGACATCTGGCGCAGGAAGGCGGCGTAGTGGCTGGCGTCGAAATGATAGGCATAGCTGATTTCGGCCAGCGGTGAATTGGCCCCGGCGGGCGGCATGAATTTGCCAGCCTTCGCCGCCAGTGCCTGAAGATTATAGGCGTCCAGCGATGCGTCGGTATCGCTCAGCGCGTGGCGCAGCCATACCGAATGAAATGGCAGCGCGCCGAATTCACGCCCGAAAGGCCCGAACGGGTGGACATAACGATTATTGATGGCCCCCCAATCGACAAACTCGATCCCCAGCTTGTAGGTGCCATAGGTCGCCTTCAGAAAGGCGTGCTCGTCGATGCCCAATACCTGATTGAAGACGCGGATATAGGGGGTCGTCGCCTCACCCACGCCGATGGTCGAAATCTCTTCGCTTTCAACCAGCGTGATGGTGTCTACGTCATCCTTGAGCAGACGGGCAAACCAGGCCGCGGTCATCCACCCCGCTGTGCCACCGCCCGCAATGACCACGTGTCTTATTTTCTGGGACATGTCCCCATCCCGATATCTGGAAAAAAAGATGCCTGACAAATCACTTGTCAGGCATCGAGGCCCGTATCCAGAGCTATTTTCAGGAGGGGGAGCGCTCTGGATACGGTCGGAACGGGTTCCCGCGAACGGGAACCCGCAGGAGGCTTAGAAGGTCGCACGACCCGTGAGGGTGAAGGTACGGCCGTCATAGTCGATCCAGCGCACGAAGCGGGTATCGTTTTCGTACTCGTAGCGCTTCTCGTCGGTGATGTTGTAGGCATCAAGCGAGATGGTGAAGCGATCGGTCAGGTTGTACGAAGCCGACAGGTCCAGCTGACCGCGTTCCTTCACCGAACGCGCGCCACCCGTATAGGTGCCGTTGGCGTTCAGAGGATAGTCGGTGCGGTAGTTGTAAACCGCGCGGATGCCGTACTTCGGGGTTTCGTAGTACAGGATGGCGTTGGCCGCGTGCTTCGAAATACCGGGGAAGGGCGCAATCGCCGGGCTCTTCGACTTGGTATAGGCGTAGTTGAAGTTACCGCCAAAGTTCTTCCAGAAGCCCGGCAGGAAGTCGAAGTTCTGCTGGATGTTGAACTCAAGCCCGTCCACGGTCGTGTCGCTGTCGAGGTTGTAGGCCCCCGAAGCCCCGATACGCAGGATGTTGGTCGCCGTGCTCTGGCTGGTCGCAGTACAGTTCTGACCATCCCACGACAGCGGACCAAAGCCCCAGTTCGAGCCATCGGACGGACAGAGGATCGCCGGGTCCGAGGTGCCGACGATGCGGCCCGTGATGACCTTCTTGAAGTAGGCCAGCGAGATTACACCGTTCGGACGGTTATACCATTCCAGCGACAGATCGTAGGAGTCGGCCAGATACGGACGCAGCTTGTTGTTACCAATGCGAACCGAGGCGTTGCGGATCGTCTGGGTCGGCGTCGAGAGCTGCGAGTTGACCACAGGCTCACCAATACGCGTCACCGGCGAGAACTGACGGTCCTGCGGACGGACATAGGTCTTGTAATAGGCCCCACGCACAATCAGGTCATCGCGGACGTCAGCGACGAAGATCGCCGACGGCAGCCAGTAGTGGTACTTGTTTTCCAGACGCTGCCACTTGAAGTCCGACAGAGAGCCAACCGCGCCCGTGAAGTTACGGTAGGTGTCGAGCGAGTCGATCGTGTTTTCCGTCCCTTCGTAGCGGGTACCGAAGTTACCGCGCACGCGGGTGCCCAGAAGCTGGGTTTCGTACTTGAACTGGATATAGGCCTGGGTCAGGTTGTTCTGGGTACGATAGTTGTTATCGGCAAAAGCGCCATCCTTGTACAGGATGTTGAAGCCGCGCGTCGTCAGACCGCCACCCGAGGGGGTGTAGATGTCCACCGGCGTTACCGCGGCGATAAAGCGTTCGGCGTCGATGACCTGCCAGTTCTTGCTGATCGAGGCATTGCCGTTCATGAAGTCGTCCACGAAGGACGGCGTATAGACCATGTCCTGCGTGATGTTTTGCAGCTTGGCCCCATAGGCCATGTTGCGGAAGCCCCACGACTTGAACTCGTTCTTTTCGAGGCGCACGCCGCCCTTGACGCTGGTGATCGGGCCAAAGTTGACGAAGCGCTCGACATCGACCTGCGCCGAGGTAACGGTTTGTTCGGCAAAGCTTTCCGAACCGGAGATGTTCAGATAGTATTTGCCATCGGCGGTGTTATAGCCTTCGGGATCGTCCTTGTCGCCCCAGATCCAGCCCGTATTGAAGATACGGTTTTGCGGGGTCGGATTGACCGTGTAGCTGAAGCCATCCAGATCGCCGAAACCGGTCGTCAGTCGGCCGGTGATGCCATTGCCACCCTTGACCGGGTTGGTTTGCAGATCCAGTTCGGTTTCCAGAGACTGGTTGGCCCCCTTCGAACCGGCGACGATGGCCGAAATCTTCCAGTCTTCGTTCGACCAGTCGAGGTTACCGATGAAGCCCTGCGACTCCTGCTTTTGCGAATAGAGGCGCGTGGACGACTTGGCCGGGAAGTTGGCGTAGTCGGCCGTCTGATAGAGCCAGCGACCATCCGAGGTCTGAACCGGCGTACCCGACGGCGTGATGGTGCCTGCACCGTCCCACACGGCGTTGATCAGGAAGTACTGCGTCGTCTTCGGCAGGTCACGCTGGCTGTAGTAGCCGATCAGACCCACCTTGGTGTTTTCGTTCGGCTTCCATTCGACACCGCCCGACGCGGTCCACAGCTCGCCGATGTTTTCACGGGTGTATTGACGGATGGCGTCCAGCGCATAGACGCCGGTATTGCCCTTCGAACCCGTGGTCGCCGTGTTGAAGTTTTCACCCTTTTTGGGGTCGGCACCGACAGCGTCATTCAGCGTGCGGCAGAACGACCCAGAAGACGGGCAGGTCGTCGCCGAATAATAGTCGCCGTAGGTGGCAGCAAACTGCGATTGCGTCAGACCGGTCAGGCCCGGCGTCAGGCGGCTGTAGCCGTTAAAGCGCAGGGTATCGCGGCGGAAGTTCTCTTTCTTATAAGCCACCGTACCAAACACCGCCAAATCGCTGCTCAGGTGCTTGTTATAACCGATGGTGAAGGCCGGTGCCGTCTTGCCGCCCAGCTGGTTATATTCCATCGCGGCCTTGAACAGGCCGCCGTCCGTGCGCGACAGAGCGCCGGCGATCTGCATATCCACATTGCCCGACAAGCCGCCCGACTGGGCATTGGCCATAGGCGACTTTTCGATCACGAAGGCCGAGAAGATGTCGGAGTTAAAGGCACCCAGCGGCGCGCCCTGATCATTGGCGAGCGACGGCGGCGACGCAAAAGCCACACCGTTCAGCGTCGTGCGGGCGTAGGAGCCCGGCATACCACGCACGTTGATGGTGGCGTTACGGCCTTCGGCTTCGCGGTTGATCTGAACGCCGGGGATGCGTTGCAGGGCTTCACCCACGTTCAGGTCAGGGAAGCGACCCAGACCGTCCGATGAAATGCCGTCGGTGATTTCGATATTGTTGCGCTTGGCGCGAACCGCATCGGCGTAGCTCTTTTTCAGGCCCGTAACGACAACCACTTCCGGTTCAGCCGCGTCTTTCGCCGCTTCCTGCGCTTGCGCGACGGCGGCACCGCAACCCATCAGCATGGTGGCGCCAAGAAGGATGGATTTCGTCCCCCTCGCGTATGACCGCAATTTCATCTTTAACTTCTCCTGGGATATCTGGCCTTACTCAACTGAGCGGCATGACCTTGGTGCAATTCCATCCCGCGGCCCTGTTCTGTGCTTACCGCAAGGTAAAGGTCCGCATTCAGACCTTAGCATTCTCCCTGCCCGCAACACAGACTTTAAAGTCGCGGCTTACTCAACTTAAGCATTTTCTGCTTTTTCTATCATCTTATTGACGACACCTGAGGCACAACTTACTGACCCACGAGCGTCAATCGAGGCTGAATATGCGCTGAATAATTGGCCTGTCAATTTGTAATATGCCTGACATAAACGATTTTTGCGCGCCAATTTCGCCGCAATTGCGAAATGGTTCCGCTACCAATTTTTTTTATTGTTATTTTTCAGATAATTAAATTATTTGCACTCACAAATAAAAGGTCAACCAAAATACAAAGTTGGCGAAACAGTGTCTCATATATGACACAAACAAAAATACCGCCGGTATAGAAATCGCTCAAAACGGTTTGGTTTGCCAATGTTTAGGCGGGAATCGCCTCCCGCGCGTCCGGATAGGTCAAACCAATATTGGCCCGCCAAAGTGTTGACCGAGGAAATCCAGGCCCGCCTTACCAGACGCACCGGCGCCCCGCTTACCGCCGTCCCGCGTGTGGATCAAAAACCACTGCAACCGATTCAGGCTGTAGGAAAATTAATAAAAATACACGTCTAACAACAACTTAAAATTCTAATCCCCGGCCACACCGGTTGTGGCGCAGATATCTGCACGGAAAAAAGCGACAGCCTTTTAATATAAAAAATTGACAGGCCAATTTTTTGACGCATAGACTGCCCCCATCGCCACCCTCACCCGGCGGCATAGAATTATCGGGCTGAATCAAATATTAAATGCGATATTTCTTCAGCTCAGCAGTAAATCCGGCCTGTCATTCACCCCTTGTTTCCCGCAAGGCAGCGTAATCAGGGCCAGTTGCTGTTCGCGTTCCTTCCTCCGTTGAGACCCTGCAATGCCCGCACTTAGCCGCCGGACGTTCCTTTCATCCTCAATGGCCACGGCGACCGCGCTGGGCCTTATGCCTTTGGTGCGCGCCGAAGCCGCTACGACCTCCGCCGCAGAAGCCGTTCTTAAGCGCTTTCTGGGCAGGGACGCCGCGCGTGTGCGCCTGTCGCT
>NZ_JAIXSV010000111.1 GCF_027484505.1 Asticcacaulis sp. | reverse complement strand
TTCCTTCTCTGTCAGCTCGTAGCGGCGACGGGTCATGAAAAAGGCCTCCAAATCAATGAAAGCCTTGAATCACGCATACGCCACCTTGAAAACCCGTTTTATGAGTTTTCGGCCTAATCGAAAACGGATGACCCCGCAAGAGGTCATCCGTCGTGATAAAAACTTTCAACTACAAGGCGTTATTTTTGCAATGCGGCATCCAGCGCCTCGGCGAAGGCCTGCGGCTGATCGTACATGATGAAGTGGCGGCTATCCTTGATGCCGACAATATTGAGTTTGGCCGTGCCGCTATATTGTTGCGTATAGAAGCCAAAGGTCTGTTCCGGCGTAAAGGGCTTGGAGGCGTGGTGCGGGACGAGGACGGTCACCGCGGCGGTGATCTTCGAAAGCTCAGGGCGCAGGTCCATGGTCATGTCGTCATAGAAGGCCTGAGCCGAGACGCGGCGGTCGCTCAGCGCCGTCCATAGGGCGATGCGGCGTTGGTTGCGTTCGGCATCCGTGGTGGCTGCCGCCAGAGCGGCACGGGCGGCGTCCTGCTGTGCCTTATAGGTGGCGTCATCGACCTTAAGCTGGGCGTCGCGTAACTGAGCGGCCTGCGGGGCGATGGTATCGACCGTGGCGACCGGGTTGAACAGCACGCCGATAAAGGGCAGAGCATCGACGACGATCAGCTTGGACAGAGCCTGCGGGTGGCGGGTGGCCAGCTTGAGCCCCATCAGCCCGCCCAGCGAATGACCGACCACAATGGGGTCTTTCAGCTTATTTTGCAGGATATAGGCATTCAGCGCCTCGACGGACGGGGTGATGACCGGGCCTTCGGCATTGCCGCCGGCGGGCTCACCGGCAAAACCGGCGATGTGCAGCAGGTGCAGGCGATAGCGACCTTTGAGGCGTTCGGCCGTGGCCTCCCACACTTCGCGCGAGCAGTTGAGGCCGGGGATAAGGATCAGGTCGGGGCCTGTGCCCACCACCTCAACCGAAAAGCGCGCCGTGGGGGCATCGGGGTAAAGGGTGGCGGATTTGGCGGCTGACAGGTTGGCGGCGAGGATGCCTAGGGCGACCACGACCCAAATGGCAAAGTGGTAGCGCGAAGGCTTTGCAATAAAGCGCTTGAACATAGGATTTCCTTTTCAGATCAGTTTTTTATTCGCCTGAGTTCAGACGATGCGGATTTTCAAAAATCGCTTCGACGGCAAGGTCGAAAATGGCGGCGATACGATAGGCCAGATCGAGCGACGGATCATGTTTGTCGGACTCGATGGCGATAACGGCCTGCCGCGAGACGTTGAGGCGGGCGGCCAGATCGGCCTGGGTCAGACCGGCCTCAGTGCGCAGGTCTTTCAGGCGGTTCTTCATTTGCTGCCCCGGATGAAGGGCGAGGCCAGACCGAAGCAGGCCCAGAACATGGGATAGACCAGATAGCGCTCGATCAACTGGGTTTCGGTGAAGTTCTCGATAAAGCCGATGACGGTGCTAAGGAACAGGGTGAGGCCCATGGCGATCAGGACGCGGCGGACCATCATGGCGCGGATAAACTCATCCGACCGCTCGATAAAGCGCAGGAAGGTGACAATGGTGCCGCCAATGGGCAGGGCGGGCAGGACGGCCAGTGCGTACAGCAGCGGACCCGTCGGGTGATTGGCCTTGATATACAGGATCGCGCCGATCAGCAGGCCAGCATAGAGCGCCATCCAGAGGGTCATTTGAATCGCGTATTCGGCGGCGGGTGTTTTCAGGTTCATGGGTGTCGTCCTTGGCAAAGGTGAAAGGACATCGGGCCGGATGTAAGGTTAAGCTTACATCGCAAAAATGTAATGTCAACCTGACATGAGGAAAAAATGTCAGGTTTGTGTTACATGGCGTGGAAGCCTCGTGCCGAAAAGTGGACACCCCTTTTCGGAAAAACATGAGGCGTCAGAGACAACCGAACGCTCCGGGGCGCGCTTGTCGTCTGTGTAGCGCTGTGATATTAATTACTGACCAGTCAGTCAGTATAGCCATGCCCGACCTTACCCATCAAAAACGTCTGCGCCTGTCGCCCGATGTCCGCCGCGATGCCCTGTTGCGGGCGGCCTATGACCTGTTCAGTCGCCACGGCTTTGCCGATACGCGCATGGACGATGTGGCGGCGGCGGCGGGCGTGTCCAAGGGCACGGTCTATCTCTATTTCCCGACCAAGGAGGCGCTGTTTGCGGCCTTGCTGCGGCGGGACGTCTTGCCACGCGTCGGGCGCATCCTGTTTGTGCTCAACCATTATAACGGCCCGGTGGGCTGGCTTTTGAAGCGCGTGACGCACTTTATCGGTGGCAAGATCGACGCGGGTACGGTGCCGCTTTATCCCAAGCTGCTGGTTCGCGAAGCGTCGCGCTTTCCCGAACTGGCGCGCTTTTATCATGATGAGGTCATCACGCCGGTTCTGGAGGCGGTGGAGGACCTGTTCCGGCGGGCCATAGCGCGTGGGGAACTGAGCGCCGGTGATCCGAAGATGTACGCGCATCTGTTCATCGCGCCGGTGGTCAAGGCGGCGCTGTGGTACTTCACCTTTGGTGAGATCAGCGCCCCGGCGGTCAAGGCGCGGCCCTATCTGAAAGCCCATGTCGAGACGTTCCTGAGAGGAGTGAGGCCATGAGCCGTCGCTACGCGCTTCTGTGTTTGCCGTTATGCTTAAGCGCCTGTGCGCGCGAAGAGGCCGGGCACTATACGGGCTATGTCGAGGCGCAGTCGGTGGCAGTCGCCGCGCCGCAATCCGGCTGGCTGACGCAGGTCTATGTCGATGACGGGGCGACGGTCAGCGCAGGTCAGCCCCTGTTTACGCTCGATGCGACGCAGCAGCAGCAGGCTTTAAGCGGCGCCGAGAGCCAGCGGCGGGCCGCCGAAGCGACGGCGACCGATCTCAGCAAGGGCGCGCGCGAGGCGGATATTGCGCCCCTGCTGAAAGAGCGCGATCAGGCGCGCGCCTCGCTCGACCTCGCCCGTTCCGAAGAGGCGCGCTACGCCAAACTGGCACCGCAGGGCTATGTGTCTCAGGCCAAACTCGATCAGCTCCGGGCCACGCGGCAGGCGGCCGAAGCCAATGTCGCCGCCATTGAACGCAATATCGAGGCGCGGCGTCAGGCGGCGCGCACGGATCAGCTTGCGGCGGCGCAGGCTCAGGCGCAGGCCGCCGGGGCCGAAGCGGCTCAGGCGCAATGGGTGCTGGACGAACGGGCAGTCAAGGCGCGCCTTAGCGGGCAGGTCGAGCGGCGTCTGCGCGAGGCCGGAGAGTTCGTTGCGGCGGGCACGCCAGTGCTTGGCGTCTATCCCAGGGGGCGCGAATTTGTGCGATTTTACGTGCCGCAGGGTGATCTGCCTAAAATCAGGGTCGGGCAGACGATCCGCCTGTCCTGTGACGGCTGTCAGGCTCAGACGGCGAAGGTGCGCTATGTGTCGCCAGAGGCCGAGTTTACGCCACCGGTCATCTATTCGGTGCGTGAACGCAAGAAGCTGGTCTTTCTGATCGAGGCGACGCCGCAAAAACCCGACGCGCTCAAAGCCGGTCAGCCCGTGGATGTGGCGCTATGAAGACGGGCAATTCCCACGCTCCAGTAAGCCGGGGAGGTACAAGAGATGAGGGCCTTTCTCCCTCCCTGCGCAGCGGGGAGGGGGGACCGCTAAGCGGTGGGAGGGGCAGACCGCGCCAATACGCCCCCCTCTGTCGGCGACTGCGCCCTGACACCGCCTTCGTAAACAGGAGGAGGCGGCCATGACCGACCTTGCCATCGACGTGCACGGCCTGACCAAACGCTTCGGCGATCGCGTGGCCGTCGATAATGTCGCCATCCGAATGCCCAAAGGTCAGGTCTGGGGCTTTCTGGGGCCGAACGGTTCCGGAAAAACCACAACTATCCGTATGTTATGTGGACTTCTTAAACCAGATGCGGGGCAGGGCACCTGCCTGGGTTTCGACCTGATCGCCGACAGCCGCCAAATCAAGCGGCAGGTCGGCTATATGACGCAGAAATTCTCCTTTTGGGAGGACCTGTCGATCCGCGAAAATCTGGAGTTCGTGGCGCGGCTTTATGAACTTAAGAATATAAAACAAGTCGTTGATCAGACGCTGGAAACCCTTGGCCTGAGCAGTCGCCAGAAACAACTGGCAGGTACATTGTCCGGCGGCTGGAAACAGAGGCTGGCGCTGGCCGCCTGCACCCTGCACAACCCCGCAATGCTGCTGCTGGATGAGCCCACGGCGGGCGTCGATCCGCAGGCGCGGCGCGACTTCTGGGACCAGATTCACCGGCTGGCCGCCGAGGGCCTGACCGTGCTGGTTTCGACCCACTATATGGATGAGGCCGAGCGCTGCGATGAGATCGTCTATATCGCCTATGGCCAGTTGATGACGCAGGGCCCGGTGAGTCGCATCATCGACGAGAGCGGCCTGCACACCTGGGTCGCCGAAGGGCCTGGCGTGCGGGCGCTGGCCGACCGTTTGCGTGGTCGTGACGGCGCTGAACACGTGGCCTATTTCGGCTCGGCTCTGCACGTTTCCGACAGCGATGCCGCCAAGCTCGACGCCCTGATCGCCAGCGAAGGCGGGGCGGGTACGCAGTGGCGGCGCGAATGCCCCAGCCTCGAAGACGTCTTCATCCACTTAATGAGTCAGGCGGAGGACAAGTCATGAAAAAAGACTCTGTGTTTGCCGCTCCGCCTTTCCATTTCAGGTTTTGTCCGTTTTTCCTTTCGGAAAGAGCGGACGTGGCGGTGGACAAATCATGATCGCCCCGCTGAAACGCATCCTTGCCATACTGGCCAAGGAATTTATCCAGATGCGGCGCGACCGCATGACCTTTGGCATGATGATCATGGTGCCGATCATCCAACTGACCCTGTTCGGCTTCGCCATCAATTCCGATCCGCGCCACCTGCCGACCGCCGTCTATCTGGAGGAAACCAGTCCCGCTGTGCGGTCCATCGTCGCCACCATGCGCCAATCGACCTATTTCGACATCAAACAGCAGGTGTTCGACCCGGCAGAGGCCGATCGGTTGCTGCAAAACGGCGAGGTGGCCTTTGTCGTGGAGGTGCCATCGGGCTTTACGCGCAGCCTGTTGCGCGGCGACCGGCCGCAACTGCTGCTGTCGGCAGACGCCTCTGACCCGTCGGCGGCGTCCGGGGCGGTGGGGCAGATGAACGAGATCGTGCGAAGATCAATCAACGATGGATTAGGACGCGGTTGGTCCGCATTGCAGGGTCAGCAGCCTCTGGTCGATGTCGTGGTGCATCGCCGCTACAATCCCGAAGGTATCACCCAGTACAATATCGTGCCGGGTCTGCTCGGTGTCATCCTGACCATGACCATGATCATGATCACCTCCATGGCCATGACGCGCGAGCGCGAACGCGGCACGCTGGAAAACCTGCTGGCCATGCCGGCGCGCCCGTGGGAGGTGATGGTGGGTAAGATCACCCCCTATGTCGGGGTGGGCCTGATCCAGACCGGTATCGTGCTGCTGGCTTCGACCTTCGTGTTTGGGGTGCCGTTTCTGGGCTCGCCGTGGCTGCTTCTGGCCTGTGTCGGCCTGTTTATCATCGCTAATCTGGCCGTCGGGTTCACCTTCTCAACCATTGCCCGCACCCAGATGCAGGCCATGCAGATGACCTTCTTCTTCTTTCTGCCGTCGATCCTGTTGTCAGGCTTTATGTTTCCGTTCCGTGGGATGCCCGACTGGGCGCAGTGGATCGGTTCGGTCTTCCCGCTGACGCATTTTCTGCGCGCCGTGCGGGGCATTATGCTCAAAGGCGCCGATGCCGCCGCCGTGTGGCACAATATCTGGCCGCTGCTGATCTTTATTACCGTGGCGAGCTTTATCGCGCTCAAGCGTTATCGGGTGACGCTGGACTGATACCCAGGGGCATTGAAAATGCCTCTGGGTATGCCTTTCGAGACTGTTTCATGTCCTTGACACATATGAGACAGTCTCGAGTTTTCAACGACCGGAGGCGGTCAGCCTATTCGGCCGTTGGTAGGATGATTAATTTTTTATGTGCGCCGCAAAATTAACCTAAATTAACCGATGAGGCCGTAAAACCGAATCCAGCGTTCTATCAAAACGAGGCGGAAGATGACGGTTCAGGGTATCAAGCCCCTGCGCGATGGCGTGCTGGCGGGGGCTTTGGTGTTCGGTGTGGCGCTGGTGGCGTCGCTGGCGGTTTATATGACGGCGCAGCACGGCATGAAGACCGAGATTCGGGATAATCTTGCAGGCCTTTCAAATCAGGCTGCCGTGCTGCTGGATGCGGACACTCTGGGGAGCTTCACCTCCGGGACGGACAAGGCAGGGGCCGATTATCAGAAGGTCGCTGCCCCATTTCAGAAGCTGGTCGATGCCGACAAGCGTCTGGCCTTCATCTACGCCATGGTGGAGCGCGAGGGTAAGGTTTATTTCGTCATGGACGTGCAGCCGACCGGCAGCAATGGTGAGCCCTCGGCGGTGATGGAAGAATATAAAGACGCCTCGCCCCTGCTGGTTCAGTCCTTCCGCGACCGCAAGGGCGCGACCGAAAGCGAACCGGTTACCGACAAATGGGGCACCTTCCTGTCCGGCTACGCGCCCTTTACCGATGCCTCGGGGCAGTTTGCCGGTCTGGTCGGGGTGGACATCACGCTGAAAGAATATCAGGCCAGCCTGAACCGTATCCGTCTGGCCCTGCTGATCGGTCTGGGGATGGCGGCCCTGTGCGCGGTGGGTGTCGGCCTTGGCGTCTACCGGGCGCGTCAGGTGATGGCCCGCTCGCGGCAGGCCGCCGCCGAACAGGCGCAGCGCATCAGCGACATGGAGCGCCAGCGTCAGGAAACCGAAGCGCATGAGGCCGAACGCGCCGCGCAACTGCGTCGCCGCACGCTGAATGCTTTGGCCGACGAACTGGAGGCTTCGGTGACGACAGTGGTCAGCGAGGTGGTCTCGGCCACGGCCTTGCTGAAAGGCGAGGCCGATAACGTCACCCACATCGCGCAGGACACCAAGACGCGCACCCATCGCGTCTCCGGCATTTCGCAGAACGCCGCTTCCAACTCCGCTCAGGTGGCCGCCGCGGCCGAAGAACTGACGGCCTCCATCGCCGCCATCCGCGAACAGGCCGAACACGCCGCCGCCGTGGTGCGCGTGGCGTCTGACAAGGGCGATACGGCCAAGTCGGTGATTCAACGGTTGAGCGAATCGTCGGGGCGTATCGGCGATGTCGTCGGGCTGATCAACACCATTGCCGGCCAGATCAACCTCCTGTCGCTCAATGCCACTATCGAGGCGGCGCGCGCCGGTGAGGCGGGTCGTGGTTTTGCGGTGGTGGCCTCTGAGGTCAAGGCCCTGTCCAATCAGGTGTCGAAGGCGCTGGGCGATATTTCGGCGCTGGTGGGGGCCATTCAGTCTGAAACCCAGTTGTCGGTTGAGGCGATGAACGACATCCTGCGCACCATTGCCGAGATCGAGGCGGGCACCGGCGTTATTGCCGAGGCCGTGGGTCAGCAGTCGCAGGTGACGGCGGAAATTTCGCACACCATCCACGCCACGGCGGCCGGGGCGCGCGAAATCGCCGACAATATGCAAAACGTCACCGATTCGGCGGAAAACACCGGCCTGACGGCGCAAAAGGTCGCCGGGGCCAGCGAAGCCCTGCAAGGTCGTGCCCGCGAACTGAGCGACAAGGTGGACGGCTTCGTGCGCCAGATACGTGCCTGATGCGACGCCAAGCGGAATGATTCCGAATGGAATCATTCCGCACAAGCCGCCATTGAGGCGGCGGCCAAGGTGGCAAAGCCACCGCCCGGCGAGGGACTAAACAAAAGCTGGATCATTATGTTTCTACCAGAAATCATAATGATCCAGACGGGAAAAGGCCCGTGACGGTTTCGTCCGACGGGCTTTTTCCTTTGAGATTTGGCGTCAGAAGTGCCAAACAGTGCGCCGGTAAAACCCCAAGGTGCGTGCGATGACGAACGAACAGGTCAACCCCATCCCCAACATACTGACGGCGACCCGGCTGGTGCTGGGGATCGCTATGTTTGTGCTGATGGCGGTGTCGGCGGATGCCATTCCGATGGTGTCGGTGATGCCGGACATGATCTTCGGGCTGCAACGCTGGGCCTTCTACCTGTTTGTTGTGGCCGCGGCGACCGACTACCTCGATGGTTATCTGGCGCGTAAGCTGAACGCCGTTTCGGTCTGGGGCTCGATTCTTGATCCCATCGCCGACAAGATTCTGGTCTGCGGCACGCTTTTGGGCCTGTTCGCCATGCACACGGGCGACCCCATCTTCGTCCTGCCCGGCGCGATCATCCTGTTCCGTGAATTTGCCGTTTCATCCCTGCGCGAAGCCACCGCCGGACGCAGTCTCTCCCTGCCGGTGACTCTGCTGTCGAAGTGGAAGACCGCCATTCAGATGACGTCTCTGGGCGCGTTGCTGATTACCGAAAGCTGGGCCGCCTTCGGCTTGGAAAAGCTGCTGCCCCTGTGGTACGACCCCTTCTTCACCATCGCCTATCTTGCCCTGTGGTTCGCCGCCCTGGCCTCGATCTGGACGGGCGTCACGTACTTCATTCAAACGCGCCGCCAACTTTAGAAAAGTCGTGAGTTTGGCGATCTGGGGCGTCGGCGTCGCTTGCCCGTATTCATATACGGGCGGCGCTAGCCTCCTGCCATCTCATCCAAACTGACGACTTTTCGCATGGGAGTTGGCTTAAATTCCCTTCTGTCGCGAAAAAGTTAACGCGCTAACCGTCTTTCCAAACGCTTCGTTAACCATGTTTTGAGAGGCTTAAGGCCTGTATGGACTCATGGTATCGGGCGGGTAATGGCCAAGAAAGAGAAACCCAAGAAGGAAGAGGCGCCGCCGGTTGACGGTGCCGAAGGCGAAGACGGCGAAGCCCCAAAGAAAAAAGGCTTGCCGATCATGCTGATCGCTATCGCTGGCGGCGCGGTGGTTCTGCTCGGTGGGGGCGGGGCCGCGGCCTATTTCCTGTTCCTCAAGCCCAAGCCGGCCGCCGAAGCCGGTGCGCACGGCGAAGAGGCCAAGGGGGGGCACGGCGAAGAAAAGAAAAAAGACGACGGCCACGGCAAGAAGAAGGAAGAGAAGGGCGGCCATGGTGGTGGCGGCGAAAAGGTCGATCCCAAGACCCAGCCGGTGATCGCCGAAGGGCCGGACGGCATCACCTACTTCACCCTGCCGGACACGCTGGCCAACATCCAGACGACCAATGGCAAGGCGACCTACCTCAAGCTGAAACTGACCTTCGAAGTGGCGGATCATGAGACGGTCGAACTGCTCAATCAGAGCCTGCCGCGTATTGATGACGTGTTACAGGGCTTCCTGCGCGAACTGCGTCCGGAGGACGTGACCGGCTCTCAGGGCAGTTATCAACTGCGTCTGGAGATCCTGCGTCGTGTCAATCTGGTGTTAGCCCCGCATAAGGTCAATGCGGTGCTGATTGAGGAGATGCTGATTACCTGAATCAGGGTAACAGTCGGGTCTGAGTAGTAGTCGGGAAGCAGAAGTTCATGGCTGAAGTCGATCAGGAAGCCTTAATGGCCCAATGGGAAGCCGAACTGGCTGCCGAGGCCGAAGCGGCGACCGGCGGCGGGGGCGACGGGGGTGCGGGCGATCTGGCGGCCGAATGGGAAGCCATGGTCGGCGGCGGTGGAGGCGATGCGCGCATGGCCTCGCCGACCGGGGCCGAACGCATCCTCAATCAGGACGAAATCGACAGCCTGCTGGGCTTCGACCTCAGCGACGACGATTACAATGAGCGGTCCGGCATCCGGGCCATCATCAATTCGGCCATGGTGTCCTATGAACGCCTGCCGATGCTGGAAATCGTCTTCGACCGCCTGGTGCGCCTGATGACGACGAGCTTGCGCAACTTTACGTCCGACAACGTCGAAGTGTCGCTCGATAATATCTCGTCCATACGCTTCGGCGATTATCTGAACTCCATCCCGTTGCCGGCCATTCTGGCGGTGTTTCGCGCCGAAGAACTGGACAATTACGGGCTTTTGACCGTCGATTCCAACCTGATCTATTCCATCGTGGACGTGCTTCTGGGCGGGCGGCGCGGCACGGCGGCCCTGCGCATCGAAGGCCGCCCCTATACCACGATCGAGCGCGTGCTGGTGCAGCGCATGGTCGAGGTCATCCTGCACGACGCTAAGATGGCGTTTGAGCCGCTGACGCCGGTCAATTTCAATCTGGACCGTCTGGAAACCAATCCGCGCTTTGCCGCCATTGCGCGCCCGGCCAATGCGGCCATTCTGGTCAAGCTGCGCATCGACATGGAAGACCGTGGCGGACGCGTTGAGTTGCTGTTGCCCTATGCGACGCTGGAACCCATCCGCAAAATGCTGCTTCAGCAGTTCATGGGCGAAAAGTTCGGCCGCGATAATATCTGGGAAAGCCACCTGGCCACGGAACTGTGGACGACTCAGATGGAAGTGCGCGCCGTACTCGACGAACAGCAGATGCCGCTGTCTGAGGTCTTGAACTTGAAGGTCGGTGAGACCATCGTGCTCAATGCAACGGCTGATTCTCCCATTGAACTGCGGTGCGGCACGATTCCGCTGACCAATGGCAAGATGGGACGCAAAGGCCACAATATCGCTGTCCGGGTCGATCACCCGCTGGCGGCCTCAACCAAGCGCCGATTGACGCAGATCAGGAAGAAGTAGTCCGCCCCCATGCCCGCCGCCGCCGGACTGATCATGGATATGGTCCTTATGGGCCTGCTGCTGGTGGCCCTGTGGTACGGCATGCGCCTCAATGCGCGCCTGAAGGCGCTGCGCAACGGGCAGGAGAGCTTCATCAAGGCGGTGGCCGAACTGGATCAGGCGGCCATCAAGGCGCACGCCTCCTTGCGCGAACTGCACACCAATGCCGATGAATCTCAGGAGCTGCTGCACGGGCGCATTCTGGCAGCGCGCGACCTGTTGTCGAAGCTGGAAAGCCAGATTAACCGCGCCGAACGCGCCCGCCGTGACCTCGAAGAGGTGAATGTCACTCCGGTGACGCGCATCGTTGAACCTGAGCCGGAACCGCCCCTGTCGGTGGCGCGTAGCGTTCAGCGCGACAGTTGGGCCGGGGCGCGTGGGGCCGAAGGGCGTCAGACCTATGCCGGGCGCGGACGTCCGGCCTTTGAAGACGAGGATGAGGCCGACGAAGACCTCAACCTGCCGCTTTCGGGACGTCTGCGTGACATGAATGACCGCCTGTCGCGCGGCGCGCGTTCCGAAACGCCGCCCGCCCCGCGTCCGGAGGTCGATGAACAGGCCGCCGTCAGCGCCATCGGGCTGGAAGCGATTAACGAAATGTTGAGAGCGTTCGCCGATCCTGAGGACCGTGAACCCCAGCGTCCGGCCCGCCGCGCCTCAGCGGAGGCACCGCCGTTGCGCAATGAAGGCCGCAGAAGCGCGCCGCCCGACCGTTCTGCGGCTCCGAATGTCCGTCCTGACTCTCTGCGGCTGTCGCGTTCGCGGCTGCCGTCGGCGCTTGATGACGAACTGTTTGACGCTGGCCTGACCGCTGAGCCGGACAGGCCCGCTCCCGAAGCCGCAGAGGCGGCCCCCAAACCCGCGCGCCCCCTGTTCCGGCGGCTGCGCTGACCTGAGTATGTGATTTATGGCCAATCATCTCCGCCTCCTGCCGCTGATCGCCGTTGCCGTCGGCGGCGTTATCGCTGTCCGTGCGGTCGGCTCGATCGAGGCCATGCCCGCCTTCCTCAAAAGCGCCACCGCCTGGGCCGAGGCCCCGAAAGCCGATGGCGCGGCCAAAAAGGGTGAGGCCAAGCCCAAGGCCGAAAAGGCGACCTCGGCGGATGACACGGCCACCGATGCCGCCGAAGCCGCCGCCGGGTCGGTCTCCGGCGATGACAAGGCCCTGTCGGTGCTTGATGCGGCCCAGCCCGCCGCCGCAAAAGCCGCCCCGGTTTGCGCCACCTCGGTCGATGATCTGGCCAAGCAGGCGGGCATGTCGCCCTCTGAGCTGAAGGTCATTCAGGCGCTGGCGCAACGCCGCGCCGAGCTGGACGCCCGTGAAAAGCAGATGGCGACGCAGGAGCAACTGATCGCCGCCGCCGAAAGCAAGCTCGATGGCCGAATCAAGCAATTGGGCGATCTCAAGACCCAGGTGCAGGCCCTGCTCGATCAGGCAAACAAGACCGGCGACGAAGACGTGCTGCGCATGGTCAAGGTCTATGAATCCATGAAGCCCAAGGATGCCGCCAAGGTCATGGAAACGCTCAAGGACGATGTGCGCCTGCCCATCGCCGCCAAGATGAAGGAGCGCAATCTGGCGGCCATGCTGGCCCAGATGCAGCCCGACAAGGCGCGTGACCTGACCGAAAAGCTGGCCCAGCGCATGAAGAAGGCGGATGACCTGCAAAATCGTCTGGATAAGGTCAATGCCGCCGGTGCCACACCGGCCCCGCAAACCCCCGCGAAGAAGTAACTGTTTCCGTCTTGCCTGCGTCGGGCTTTATTTGCCTCCGGCGGGCAGGGGCACAGCCCCTGCACCCAACTATTATACATACCTCCCCAACTTGTTGGGGAGGGGGACCACACAAGCCTGATGAGCGTAGCGAAATCAGGTGAGATGTGGTGGTGGGGGCTTGGGGACGTTTCGGTGCGACCATTAACCTTTATCCAGCGTGTTCCTATGCTTTTTTTGCGCTTCGCGCAGCGCTTTGCCATCAGTTACCCGACAAACTGACGGATCAGTGACTCCAAAAATCAATCTTCGTTACCTCGTCGTTAACCCTGCCTTAAGCCCAATCAGGGCAAGGATTCGAGCGTCATGACGCGCCCACCTCACGACCTGTCACGGCTGAAAGCCGCGCTGAACGCGGAAACGCAGATGCGTTACCCGTCGCGCGAGGCTGTGTCTGCGGGGTTTACAGTGCGCAACATCCGTTTTGCCGCCGCGGCTGTGGCTTTGACCGGGTTCGGAGCCGCCGGTCTGGCCGTGTCGGCACCCCTGGCCGACCAAGTCGCCGCCGCACTGGCCTCCAAAAGCGAAATCGACCTGCGTGTCGGGCGCAATGGGGGCGTCAGCCGCGTCGAACTCTATGGCTCCGTCGGGTCGCGCGCTTCGGTGCGCAGCGACAAGGGGCAGGTGGTCATCCGCCTGCCGGGGGCCAAAACGCCCGACATCGGTGACTTCCGCGTCAATCCGCCCACCGGCGTCAAGGCCGTGGACCTGCGCCGCGATGCCCGCGCCAGCGAGATCGTGCTGACCCTCGATGAAGGGGCCAAGGCGCGATTCGGTCGCTCGGACGGTGCGGTCTTTGTGCAGATCGACAGCAAGGACGATCACGGCGAAGCGGCGGACGTCCTGAAAACCGTCGCTGCCGAAGACCGCAAGGCCCAGGACGGGAAGGCGGGCGAATTGCCGCCCGCCCCGGCGGCCGAAGCCAAGGCCAAGGTGGCCGTCCCCGTCGTCGCGCTCAAGCAGGTGCGCGTGCAGGACGGCGTGCAACTCGATTTTCCCTTCCCGGAAGTGACCGGGGCGGCGGTGTTCCGCCGTGGTGAAGCCGTGTGGATGGTGTTTGACCGTGAGGTCGATTTCCGTCTGCCCGCAGGCCTGAAAGACGGTGGTCTCGTCACCGAGGCTAACTGGGTCAAGAATGACGGCTTTACCGCCCTGCGGCTGGTTGCCCCGTCGGCGACGGGCCTGTCGGTCGATACGGAGGGCGCGACCTGGCGCGTGCGCGTCGGCGGTCGGGCCCTGAGCGCCGAAGCCAGCGAAGTGGCGGTTAAGCGCGACGACACGACGGGCTCGCCGACCCTGACGCTCAATCTGGCCGGGGCCAAGCGTGTGGCGTGGATTCGCGATCCGATGGTGGGCGACCGTATGGCGGTCATTCCGGCCCCCGGTCCGGCCAAGGCCGTGCGCGATGACCGTTCGACGCTTCAGGCCTCGATTGCCGCCACCGCGCAGGGCGTGATGGTCGAGCGCATGACGCCCGACATTATGGTTACGGTCGAAGGCGACCGCGTGGCGGTGACGCGCCCCGGCGGCCTGTTGCTGTCGTCCAATGGCGAAGGCGTGCAAAAGCCCGACCGCGCAGGTTTCAAGCCGGCTTTGTTCCCGACCTTACCTGATCCGTCGTGGAGCCAGATGCCGCAAGAGGGCTTCCTCAAGACCTATAACCGCCTTCAGGAAGCCGCCGCCGAGGAGCAGGGGACCGGGGCCGAAGGGCCCTATGCGGCGCGCCTTGATCTGGCGCGCTTTCTGATCGGGCAGGGGATGAATTTTGAAGCGCAGGGCGTGCTCGACCTCCTGACCAAAAACAATCCGCGCAGCCTTGGTGATCCGCAGGTGCGCGGTCTCAAGGTGGTGGCCAAGGTGATGGCGGGCCGCCTGTCCGATGCGCAGGTCGATCTCGACTCGACGGCCCTGCAAAACGATCCGGCGGCCAATCTGTGGCGCGGCTATATTGCCGAACGCGGCCGGCACTATGAGGATGCACGCAAGGCCTTTGCCGAGGGCGTGTCGGCCATGGAGGGCTTCCCGCCGGAATGGCGCACGCGCTTTGCCACGGCCAATGCCCGCGCCGCGCTGGCGCTGAAAGACACCAAGGCGGCGTGGGAGCTGATCGTCTATGCCGCCGGGCAGGACGTGCCGCCGCTCGACCGCCTTGAGGCGCAACTGGTGCAGGCCGAAATCATCGAGGCACAGGGTGATAAGGCGCGCGCCTACCGCGTCTATGCCGCCATCGCCAAATCGACCTCTGACCGTATCAATGCCCCCGCGCAGTTGCGCGCGGCGCGGCTTAAGCTGGAACTGGGCGAGGGTAAGCCGGAGGAAACGTTGCAACTGCTCAGTTCGCTTCGCTTCCGCTGGCGCGGAGATGAGACGGAACTGGAAACCATCCGCACCATGGCCGATATCTACCTGACGCAAGGGCGCTATCGTCAGGCGTTGGAGGTGCTGCGTGGGGCCGGGGCATCCTTCTTTAACCGGCCGGATGCGGTTGAAATCAATGAGAAACTCGGTACAGCCTTCCGCAGCCTGTTCCTCGACGGCATGGCCGATGGTCTGCAACCCATCGAGGCGCTGGGCCTCTATTTCGATTTCAAGGACCTGACGCCGGTCGGTGGCGATGGCGACGCCATGGTGCGCCGCATGGTCAAGCGTCTGGTTGAGGTTGATCTTCTGTCTCAGGCCGCTGATCTGCTGCAATATCAGATAGATAATCGTCTTCAGGGCGTGGCCCGTTCTCAGATGGCTGCCGATCTGGCGGCCATTCACCTGATGAATCGCCAGCCGGAAAAGGCGCTTCAGGCCCTGTGGAAGACGCGCAATACCCTGCTGCCCAAGCCCGTCCTGACCGAGCGGCGGGTGCTGGAGGCGCGGGCGCTGAATGAGCTGAACCGCCCCGATCACGCACTGGAAGTGCTGGGTAACGATATGTCGCCCGAAGCGCTGGACGTGCGCGCTGACATACTGTGGCGGCAAAAGGACTGGGCGAAGGCCGGGGCGCTGCTGGAGCGGCGTCTGGGGGACCGCTGGAAGAAGGATGGAGCGCTGGCCATCGGCGAAGAGGCCAATCTGATCCGCGCCGGGGTGGCCTATAGCCTGGCCAGTGACCAGAAATCGCTGGATCGCCTGTCGCAACGCTTTGGCAAATACGCCGATACGGCTCAGAATGGCGACGCGGTGCGCGTGGCGCTGGCGGGGCTCGATAACGGGCCGCTGCGCGCGTCGGACTTTGCCACCGCGGCCGCCCAGACCGACAGCTTCACCGCCTGGGTCGCGGCCATGAAGCAGAAGTTCCGCACACAGCCCGCGCAACCCGCGCCTGCGGCCCCGGCCGCGCCCGCCCCGAAGACCGCTTAAGCCTACTTCTTTAGCAACGGGTCGATGTGCGACGAAAGCTCATCGATCTCATAGCGGCTGAGCTGCACCGTCTTGCCATTGATCAGGAAGGTCGGCGTGCCGGTGACACCGTCTTTCAGCGCCTGCTGGTTCAACTCATTGAGCGCATTCAAGCCTGCCGGATCGGTGACGCAACGGTTGAAGTCGGCCTCGCTCAGGCCCGCCGATTGGGCGATACGCAGCAGCACGGGCCGGGCATTGGCGTATTGTTCCGGCGCGCCGCCCTGATCCATTTCCGGCTGAGCGCGCATGATCGAATCGATCACGGTCAGGGCCTTATCGCGCGATACGCAGTTGGCGAGCATGTGGCCCGCGGCGGCGACCGCCGCATTGCCGGTCATCATGGGCCGATAGACGTAGCGCACCTTGCCCGTTTCGACATATTTGCTTTTGAGGGCAGGCATCATCTTTTCATTGACCTGCGCGCAGATGGGGCAGGCCACTGAGGCGTATTCGACCACGGTTACCGGTGCGTCGGCCTTGCCTTCGCTCAGTTCATCCACCTTGATCGTGCCCTTCGACCCGGACTGACCACAGGCGGCCAGCCCCAGCATCAGCAGTGCCGCCACCGTCAGGCGCAGGGTGGAAAAGGTTTTGCTCATGAGGGCCCCCAAAGGTGCGATTGGTGCGTTTTGCCCCGTATCCATGATGAGAATGGCGGCGAAAGTGTGACGCGCGCCTCCCCCGATCACATCCGCGTTATCATTGTCCGGATTCGCTTTGTGGCGAAGCTGTGGCCATGTAATATATCTGCATTCTCCGGTGTAACGGAGTTTAACGAACGCAAAGGTTACCGATCGCCAAACGAAAAAGCATAGCCGCTCTGAACAGATGCGCGGCCCCTGAATGAAGATGGAACGGCTCGATTTCCCTAATCTTAAGCCACCATCCGCTAGTCGAAATCTCGGCCCAGCCCATATTTGCTTTACTTGCGATCAAGCCCCCGAAACCCAGACGATGCCAACCCTTTTTCAGGGCGCGTATCCTTTTGTCTCTAAACCCACTCTCACTTTTGGAAAGGACGGACCGCGCCGGATGACGGCGGGCCGAAGACACCCATGAATCTCAATAGTCTCAATACTGCCCCCAAGCTGTCTGGCCGCTGGAAGGTCTATGCGCCGCTGGGGGCCGTGGCGCTTCTGGCGCTGTTTGGTTTGGCCTCGTGCGGGCAGACGATCCAGCCCGGCAATGTCGGCGTGAAGATCCGCACGCTGGGCCCCAATGCCGGCGTGGATAAGGCGTCTCTGCCGTCGGGCTGGCACCTCAACCTGATCGGGGAACGCATCGTCGAATTCCCGGCCATCCAGCGCACCTATACCTACACGCGCGAAAAGGATGAGCGCGGCCCTGAAAACGAAGAGATCAACTTCTCGGACAACAACGCCCTGCCCATGACGGCGGACGTGCAGCTGGTCATGCGTATCGACGCGGGCAAGGCGCCGGAGCTTTACAAGCGCTACCGCCTGACCTTCGATCAGATGTTCGAAGGCCCGATCCGCAACGATGTGCGCTCGGCCATCGCGGCGGAAACCGAGCTGGTCAGCGTCGAATTTCTCTATCGTGGCGGCCGTCAGCAGGTGATCCAGAAGGCGCTGGCCCGCGTCAATCGCAAGTGGGAGCCGCAGGGCGTCAATATCAGTCAGCTCGACTGGATCGGCACCATCCGTTACCCGCAGGTGATCCTCGACTCGATCCAGGCCAAGACCAAGGCTGACGCCGATGCCGCTGCGGCTCAGGCGCAGGTCGCCGTGGCCAAGGCGCAAGCCGACGCCAAGATCGAAGAGGCCCGCGGTCAGGCCGAGGCCAACCGCCTGATTGCTCAGTCGATCGCCGCCAGCCCCGGCGTGGTGCAGCTTCGCGCTATCGAAAAGTGGGACGGCAAACTGCCTCAGGTGACGGGTTCGGCCACGCCGTTCATTGACCTGAAAAAGGCGGATTAAGTGTCCTCAGAGCGGAATGATTTCGCTAATCATTCCGCTCAAGCCGCTGTGCGCAGGGTCTGGCCCAAGGCCTTGACCTGATCACGCAGCGCGATCAGGTGCGGCATATCCATATTGCCCATGGCGCACAGCATGGCCTGCGGAATGGATTGCCCTTGTTCAGCCAGCGCTTTGCCCTTGTCCGTCAGCGTGATGCGGGTGACGCGTTCGTCCTTGGGGTCGCGGGTGCGGTCGATCAACCCTTGCGTCTGAAGGCGTTTGAGCAGCGGCGTCAGCGTGCCGGAGTCGAGAAACAGCGGCGTGCCCAGTTCGCTCACCGAACGATCGTCCTTCTCCCACAGCAGCAGCATGACCAGATACTGCGGATAGGTCAGGCCCAGGGGTTCCAGCAGGGGTTTATAGGCCTGCGCAAAAGCGTGCGCCGCGCTATGGACCGCAAAGCAGATCTGATTTTCCAGCCGCATTTCGGCGGGGATGAGGGGCGAGGACATGATTTTCTCCTGACTTGGCAAAGGGATAGCATAAATATCGCTGAAAATCAATTAAATTGTGCACAATGCATTTGACAAAAGATTGTGCGCAATCTATCTAGATTTCAGACACGCCGCTGGCGGTTCTTTACCAACCTAGAGCATTCGTCGGCTCAGTTGAGCCGCCTTATGGCTCTAAATTTTTTGTTTTAACGCGCTTTTTATCCGAAAAGTGCGTCACACTTTTCGGCAAGCGCTCTAACTGCAAAGGAAACCTGACCATGACCACCTCGATCACCGCGCTTTATACCGCTCACGCTACGGCCACCGGTGGCCGCGAAGGCACCGCCTCCACCCCTGATGGCCGCCTGTCGGTCAAGCTCTCGACGCCGAAGGAACTGGGCGGCGGTGGCGGGGAGGGCACCAACCCGGAGCAACTGTTTGCCTCTGGCTACGCCGCCTGCTTTATCGGTGCCCTGAAATTTGTCGGCGGTCAGAAGAAGGTCGCCGTTCCCGCTGACGCCTCGATCGACGCATCGGTCGGTATTGGCCAGATCCCCAATGGTTTTGGCCTCGAAGTCACGCTCACGGTCAACCTGCCCGGCGTGCCCGACGAAGCGGCCCGCGACCTGATCGAAGCCGCACACGTGGTCTGCCCCTATTCGAACGCGACGCGCGGCAATATCAACGTCACCCTGATCCACAAGGCGGCGTCAGGCGAAGTGATCGTCGCGCAGTAGGCTTGGCACATAACCCATTGAAATAAGAGCGCTGGAGACACCTCCGGCGCTTTTTTTCAGGCTTTGAAGTGCGGGTTGTCGATCAGGTCCTGACCGGTGGATTTCGGCGGGGCGGTGAAAATGCCGGGCAGGGCGTCGCGGGTTAACTGATCCAGTTGCGTCAGTTCGTCATCATTAAAGGCGAGGTTGTCCAGCGCGCCGAGGCTGTCGGTCAATTGCTCAACCGTGCGCGCTCCGATCAGGGTCGAGGTGACGCGTGCGTCCT
>NZ_JAIXSV010000051.1 GCF_027484505.1 Asticcacaulis sp. | reverse complement strand
GCCGCGATGAGATGACGGGTGAGCGTCTGGACGCGCTGGAGGACCCGTTCCGCCTCTATCGCTGCCATACCATCATGAACTGCACCCAGACCTGCCCCAAGGGTCTGAACCCCGCCAAGGCCATCGCCGAAATCAAGAAGCTGATGGCCGCCCGCGCCGCCTGATCGGCGCAACCGGTTCATCCGCGAATAGACAGGCCGCCGGGCATCGCCCTGGCGGCCCTTTTTATTTTTGCACAGCAGCAAGCGGGCGGCGGTCACAACCCCATACGCCCCCCCCGCATTAAATTTGGCATGGCCACCGTGGAACAGCATTTCGCCGCTGTCCATGCCCGTTTTTCGCTATCTCAAATACCAAGCTGAAAATTATTTTAACAAATAGTTAAAGCTTAGAGCGAGGTCTGATTTCTGCGGTGCAGAGATAAAGAACACAGAGTTCCAAAATTGAGCCAAAAAAATAACCGCCGATTGCTTAAAAGCATTTGGCGGAGGCGGTTGATTTTTATTCGCCATGAACAATAACGACAACCCAAGAAACCAAACCACGTCAAACAGATCACGGAACAGGAGAGCTCTATGACACAACGGAAATGGTTAAAGTCTTTGCCAATCATGCTTTTGGCATCGGGTTTCGCCTTTGACTCCTTCGTCGCCACGGCCGCCGCGCAAGCCACCGATCAGCTTGAAGAAATCATCGTCACCGGCACGCGCCGCATTGACCGAACCATCCTGACATCATCAACGCCCATAGATTCATACAGTTCGGAAGAACTGACACGCCAGGGTACCGCCGACACCAATGCGCTGTTCCAGGCGATTATCCCGTCCTTCAGCGTGCCACAGGCGGCCAATTCCGACGGTTCCTCCTTTGTGCGACCGGCCAATCTGCGCGGTCTGCCGGGTGATGAAACCCTGGTTCTGCTGAACAGCAAGCGCCGCCATCGCTCGGCCCTGGTTCAGATCGGCGGCGGTTCCCTGTCGGAACTGAGCCATTCGGTTGATCTGGGGCAGATCCCTGCCATCGCCATCGACCGGGTCGAAGTGCTGCGCGACGGCGCCTCCGCCCAATATGGCTCCGACGCCATTGCCGGGGTCATTAACATCAACCTGAAAAAGAATGATGAAGGCCTGACCGGCTACGCCCGCTATGGCCAGTTCTACGAAGGCGATGGCCAGGATTATCAGCTTGCCCTGAACAAGGGGTTCAAGCTGGGTGAAAACGGATTCTTCAATCTCAGCGTTGAATATGTGGACAGCGGCGACACCAGCCGTGGCACGCAGCGTCCCGGCGCCTTGAAGGTCCAGCAGGAAAACCCGTCTCTGTCCATCCGCAACCCGGTCCAGAAATGGGGCAAGACCGATCTGGAGTCGGGAAAGCTGTTCGCCAATGGCGGGTTCGATCTGGGGGAGAGCGAGGTCTATTTCTTCGGTAACTATAACCGCACCGAACAATCGGGGGACTTTAACTATCGGCAGCCGGTGAACGCCACGGGCTTCAGCCGTACCGGTCTGTTCGGCAACACGTTTTATCTGGATCGTCTGGCCAATGGCAATTACAGCGCCACCGGCCGTACCTTCAATTTTACCCAGCTTTATCCCAACGGCTTCACGCCGCGCTTCGCCAGCACCATCACCGACGTCTCCCAGACGGTCGGGCTGAAGGGCTCGCTGAACGAGCTGCGGTACGATTTTTCGGGCAGCTACGGGCAGGATAAGATTGATTATAACATCAAGAACACACTCAACCCGTCGTACGGACCGGACACCCCCACCGCATTCTATCTGGGCTACCTGAAACAGACGGAGAGCAACTTTAACGCCGACTTCGCCTATCCGGTGGAAATCGGCACGGCCAGCCCGCTCAACATCGCGTTCGGTGCCGAATACCGGCACAGCACCTATGAGATTGGTGTCGGCGACGATGCCTCGTTCGAGGCTGGACCCTATGCCCGCCAGGTGGTGCAGCGTGCCGATGGCACCACGTTCGCCGTTACCAACGCCGTCGGGTCGAACGGCTATGCCGGTTATGGTCCGGCCGCCGCCGGCAGCACCAGCCAGAAAAGCGGGGCCGCCTATCTTGATCTGGAAACCGACCTGACCGAGGATTTCACCTTCGGGACCGCGGTTCGGTACGAACATTTCAATGATTTCGGCGACACCACCAATTTTAAGGCGTCCGGCCGCTACGCCTTTTCGCCGATGGTCGCCCTGCGCGGTTCGGCCAGCACCGGTTTCCGGGCGCCGACGACTGGTCAGGCCAACACCAACAGCGTGTCCACCAACTTCCTGCCGGGCAGCCCCGACCCGACGGAAACAGCGACCCTGTCGATCACCAACCCGGCGGCCATCTATTTCGGTGCCAAGAAACTGTCACCGGAGAAATCCGTTAACCTGACCGGTGGCCTTGTCATCACCCCGACCGGCAGCCTGTCGCTAACCGCTGATTATTACAACATCAAGGTTAATAACCGTATCGGCAGCTCGCAGGCGTTCACGGTTCGGGCTACGGATCGGGAGGCGCTGCGGCTGCTGGGTGTATCCAATTATGACACGCTGGGTCAGGTCCAGTATCTGACCAATGCCTTCGACACCCGCACCCAGGGCGTCGACGCGATTGTCAGCCATACGTTCAGCGACGATGATTTCGGACGCCTCAGCAGCACCCTGGCCCTGAACTACAACAAGACCGAGGTGACCGACCGCAACCCCCTGATCATCAGCAACGCCCGCGTTGCCAATATCGAGGCGGTGCTGCCGAAGTACCGTGTCATCCTGACCGAAAACTGGAAGCGCGACCAGTGGGCCATTCTGGCCCGCGTCAACTATTACAGCTCGTTCCGGGTGACAGGCAGCAACAATATCGGGCAGACTTTCGGCGACGAGTTTGTCGCTGATTTTGAGGTCAGCTATGATCTGACCGATGCCTACACCATCGCGGTAGGTGCCCAGAACATCTTCGACGCCTATCCGGACAAGGATCGGCGCAGCCTGGATGCCGCCACCGGCCTACCGTTCAACGGCAACCAGTATATCGACAATTCGCCATTCGGCTATAATGGCGGCTTCTGGTATGTCCGCGTCGGCGTGAACTTCTAACACGAACGGTAAGAAGGGGGGCGGGTTGCCGACGTACTTGGCAACCCGCCCCCTTTTTTTCGCGCTGTCAGTTCGGTACAGCCTGCGTCAGCACGCCATCCACAAGGGTGCAGCGTAAGGAGCGGCGCTGCGGCCCCTCGAATGCGTCCCGGCGGCTGGCCATTGTGAAGGGCTGCTGCACGGTCTGAACATTGCCGTTGGTGACCAATTCCGGCAGGTCGAACGCGATCCGGTAGCGATCTCCGAACGAACGGTCCACCTCGCGCCGACAGATATCTGTGGCGGTGCGGGGAACGGGGGATAGCCCGCGTTCGTAATCCCCATCATTGACATTGACCGAACAGGCCCCCAGCACCCCGCCAGCGGCCAGGGCAAGAAAGATAAAGGCGGAAGCACGGACCAGACGCGACATGATGAAATCCCCGATAGATCAATGACCTTCGGGATCATGGACAGGCCCGACCAACCCGCGCAATCGACGTTACCCGCGCGTTACCAACTGAATTGATTACGAAATGAAAAGGATCGTCTGTCGCAAAGCCGTTACCGGGCCGATGCCGCCATGCGTCGGTGTACCGCCCTTCACGATGCAGGCGTATCGCCACCCGGTTCAGGCTTCTGATGTTTCATGATCACCGGGATCTGGGCCATGGAGAAGACCAGCGACAGCGGCATGATGCCGAACACCTTAAAATTCACCCACATTTCGGTGCCGAAATTGCGCCAGACGATTTCGTTGAGCACGGCCAGCAGCAGGAAAAACCAGGCCCAGCGCACCGTCAGGATACGCCAGCCCTCGTCGGTCAGGTCCAGCGCCGCGCCCAGCACCAGTTTCAGCAGGTTGCGTTTCAGCGCTAGGCCGACAAACAACGTCGCCGACAGCAACAGGTTGACCACGGTCGGCTTGATCTTGATGAACAGTTCGTCATTCAGCCACAGGGTGAGCCCGCCGAACACCAGCACAAAAAAGCACCCGACCAGCGGCATGACCGGCAGGCGCCGTTCCAGCAGCCAGTTGACGGTGAGCGCCACCGTGGTGGCGACCATAAACACGCCCGTACCGGCCATCAGGCCGTAGCGGGAATTGATGACGAAGAACAGGGCCAGCGGCCCCGCTTCGAGGGCGAGTTTCAGCATCGGATTCATGGGGCACAGCATGTACCCGGAACCGCGTCGCCGCGCCAGCCTGCGTTTCTGTCCCCCGCGACGAAAACGCCCTTCCCCCCGGCGTGCAGACAAGGTAAAGCCGGGGTGTCAGCAGCACGATACGCGGGAGAGAAGGCCGATGATCCGCGCCTACCGCATGGTTGAAGGTCGCAATGAACCGTTGAACGGCGTGCCGTCGGTGGAGCTTTTGCGACAGGCCTGCTGGATCGACCTGAACGCCCCCAGCACCGCCGACCGGCAACTGGTCGAACAGACCTTCGGTATCGAATTGCCGACTCGTGAGGAAATGCGCGAGATCGAACTGTCATCACGCCTGTACCGGGAAGCGGGAGGTGCCTTTATGACGGCCACGGTACTGTGCCGCGCCGATGCGCCGGTGCCGGAGACCATGGACATCACCTTTGTCCTGACCGGGGAGACGCTGATCACCCTGCGGTTTGACGATCCCAAGCCCTTCTATGGCTTCCATAATCAGGTGACAAAGCAGAGCGTGAAGCTGGAAAGCGGTGTTTCGGCTTTCATCTCGCTGCTGGACGCTGTGCTGGATCGAATCGCCGATGTGCTGGAAGGGGCGGGGCGCGATGTCACGGCGGTGGCGCGTGAGTTGCTCATTGAGGAGCATCAGGGCCACCTGAATTCCGACCAGCAGCACCTGCTGCTGAAACGCATTGCACGGGCCCATGACCTGACCGCCAAGGCCCGGGAAAGCCTGGTGACCCTGACCCGTATCATTGCCTTCACCGGCACGGTGCGTGAACTGGCCAATGACAAGGGCCTGCGGGCGCGGCTCAAGACGCTGAGCCAGGATGCGCAGTCGCTTGCCGACTATACCGCCTTCCTGTCCGCCAATATCGCGTTCCAGTTGGATGCGTTGCTGGGCGTGGTGGGGATCGAGCAGAACAATATTGTGAAAATTTTCTCGGTCGCGGCGGTGGTGTTCCTGCCGCCCACATTGGTGGCCAGCATCTATGGCATGAATTTCCACTTCATGCCGGAACTGGACTGGGAATATGGCTATCCCCTGGCCATCGCCCTGATGATCTTCTCGGTGATCGTGCCATTCCTGTATTTCAAGCGACGGGGGTGGCTCTGACCATCACCCGTCGGTCAGGTCGGGCCGCAGGCGAGCCCTGACAGCAAAGGCTTTCAATCCATATCTGTCAGGG
>NZ_JAIXSV010000334.1 GCF_027484505.1 Asticcacaulis sp. | reverse complement strand
TCGACCTTTGATGAACAGATGCGCGCCGAAGGCCCGCCGCCTCCGCCCATGGAGGCGTTTGCTCAGACCTCTGAAAGCGAAGACACGGCATCATCGGCGACAGATACCACCGTTGATGACGGCACGGCGGCCAAGCTGGCGGCGCTGACGGCTCAGTGGATGCAATCCATGGCGGCCGTGCTGGCGGAACAGGCAAAGACCCAGACGTCCGTATCGGTCGCGGCCTAAAGCGCATTCCGAAAAGTGTGTAACGGTTTTCGGAATCAAATGCGCGACCAAACAAAACGTTAGAGCAGGATTTCGATTTGACCTGAACGAAATCCGCTCTAGTCGGACGCGGGCAGGTAGAAGACCTGCCCGTTCAGCTACGGTTCAGAAACAGAGGCGCTTGATAAGCTCACAACACGGAGAAAACCCCATGCGCCGCCTGATTTCCCTTTTTGCCCTTACTCTGATCTGTGGCCTGTCCGCCGGGGCCGCCTCGGCTCAGGACAGCTATGGTGGCGGTCGCTGGCAGGATGGTGACGATGACCGTCGTTGGGGTGGTTTGCCGTCTGGCTCTTACCGCGAAAGCTGCCGGGATATTGAACTGCGGGGGGATGTGCTGTCGGCGCGCTGCCGCGCCAAGAGCGGCTATTATAACTATACGACCCTGTCCTTGCGCGATTGCCGCGGCGGTTCTGTCGAAAACGACCGGGGCAACCTGCGCTGCGAAGGCGGCCGGTACGGCGGTGACTGGGGTGGCGGAGGCGGCTGGAACGACAGCCGTCTGCCCGAAGGCAACTATCTGCAAACCTGCCGCGATATCCGGGTGGAAGGTGACCGGCTGACGGCGCGCTGCCGCATGCGCGAAGGTGGCTATAGCTACACGGATATCCGCCTGCGTGAATGCCGCGGCGGGCGCGTTGAAAACCTCAATGGCACTCTGCAATGCGAAGGCGCCGGCTATAGCGGCGGGCGTCTGCCTTCAGGCAATTACCGCGATACCTGCCGCGACATCTCGCTCCAGGGGGACCGTCTGACGGCGCGTTGCCGCGACAAATGGGGCGATTACCGCCTGACGGCGCTGTCGTTAAGCGATTGCAATGGCCGACAGGTCGAAAACAGCAATGGCAATCTGGTTTGCCGCGGCTGGTAAAAGAAAAGAGGCCGGGCGTCGGACCCGGCCTCTCGCTTTTACTGAAAGGTTTCCGCGATTTGTGCGGTGGTCGGCCCGCCGCCGTACGTGTTGGGGCCCTCGGTGCCTTTCAGTGTCATCAACTATATCCGTACATTCTCAAGCGCACCGCCCCAGGTGGTGCGCCAGCGGCGCTTGATCAGGGTCAGGCCGCCAAAGGCGATCAGGGCCAGCGCCGCAAAGCCAATCAGGCCCGGTTGATAGGAGCCCAGCGCCTGTTTCGACAGGCCCAGACTGGTGGCCAGATAGAAGCCGCCGATGCCGCCAAACATGCCGACAAGGCCGGTCATCACGCCGATTTCGGTGCGAAAACGCTGCGGCACCAGTTGGAAGACCGCCCCATTGGCCATGCCCAGCGCGCCCATACCGACGATCAGGAACAACAGCGCGGTGAATTCGGTCGGCAGGCGGAAGCTGATGATGATGAGGGCAATCGCCGCGACCACGTACATGATCGACAGGGTGCGGATGCCGCCGATGCGGTCGGCAACGCTGCCCCCCACCGGCCGGAACAGCGAACCGGCAAAGACGCAAGCCGCGGTGAAAAAGCCGGCCTTCACCGGATCGAGGCCGTATTCCGTGTTGAAATAGATGTTGAGCGAGGAACTGAGGCCCACAAAGCCACCAAAGGACACGCCGTAGAACAGCAGGAACCACCAGGCGTCCTGTTGTTTGAGGACGCCGAAATACTGATCCAGACGCTTGGGCGCGGGCGGATTGGGCGCGTCCTTGGCAAACAGCAGGTAGAAAATAAAAGCGGCGATCAGGGGCAGGGTCGCCAGACCGAAGACGGTGCTCCAGCCAAACGCCTTAGCCAGCGACGGCGCAAACAGCGAGGCGAACACCGTGCCGGAATTGCCCGCACCGGCAATGCCCAGTGCCACGCCCTGATACTGCGGCGGATACCAGCGCGACGCCAGAGGCAGGGCGACCGCAAAAGACGCACCGGCGACGCCCAGCACGCCGGCCAGCATCAGCACACCGGCATAGGAGTCGATTTTCAGCACAAAGGCCGCCAGCAGCCCGCCAATAACGATGGCCTGAGCGATCGCCCCCGTCGTCTTGGGGCCGATACGATCGACCATCACCCCCGCCACCAGCCGCAGCAAGGCCCCGGTCAGGATGGGCACGGCGACCATGAAGCCCTTTTGCGCCGGGGTGAGGCCCAGATCGCTGGCGATCTGCACGCCCAGCGCGCCCAGCAGCACCCAGACCATGAAGCTCATGTCGAAATAGAGAAAGGCCGAGACCAGCGTAGGCGCGTGTCCGGCTTTGAGGAAGTCCTTGGAAATCATGGATAAACCTGCGGCGTCGATCCGGGCAGCTCAACGACCGCCGCGGCAATGGGGAGACTTTTTTCGGTGAAGACGACGGTCCGGTTCGTTCCGGAGGCTGACCGCCGTTGGCCAGTTCCCCAATCGCTACCCAAAGGCTAAGTCACACAGGCAGACCCTGTCAAGGCGCGATTTTGCGTTGCGGGAATGGCCAAATTTTTCGCTTGCGCCCGGCGGCAGGTTGGCATTAGCCGTAAGAGCAGACTCGACGCCCCGCAGCGCGGTGGGGCGTACCCGATACCCTTTCCCTGCCGGATAATTCCCCGTGAATGTGCTGATCATCGACCCCGACGACGCGCGTGCGGCCCTTGTGGCTGAGGG
>NZ_JAIXSV010000194.1 GCF_027484505.1 Asticcacaulis sp. | reverse complement strand
GCCAACCAGAGCTGGGAAGGCGACCGCGTTGCCCTCCCCGCACGCCTGCCCGCCGCCACAGGCGCAAAAGTCGAAAGCCCCTTCGCGCACCGCGTCTATATGAATACCTGCACCTTTGGCTATACGACGCCCTTCTGGGACTGGGCGCGCTGGGAGCGCGAACTGGACTGGATGGCCCTGCACGGCATCGACATGCCGCTGGCCATGGAAGGGCAGGAATATGTCTGGCAGGCGCTGTGGCGCGAACTGGGCCTGAACGACGCCGAACTGTCTGACTATTTCTCAGGCCCCGCCTTCACGCCCTGGCACCGCATGGGCAACATCGAAGGCTATCTGGCCCCCGTGCCGCAGGCATGGATCGAGAAGAAGCACAAGCTACAGGTCCAGATTTTAGGCCGCATGAAAGAGCTGGGCATGACGCCCATCCTGCCGGCCTTTGGCGGCTATGTGCCCAAGGCCTTTGCGCAGAAGCACCCGGAGGCGCGCATCTATCCTATGCGCCCGTGGGAAGGCTTCCATGAGACCTACTGGCTCGATCCGGCTGATCCGCTGTTTGCGAAGATCGCTGCGCGCTTTATTGCGCTCTATACTGAAACCTATGGCGAAGGCCGCTACTATCTGGCCGATTCCTTCAATGAGATGCTGCCGCCCATCTCGCACGATGGTTCCGACGTCAAGGCCGCCAAATATGGCGACTCGACCGCCAATACCAAGGAGACCGAAACCGTTGTCGATCCGGCGGTGAAGGCCGAGCGCCTCGCCGCCTATGGCAAGGCCATCTATGATTCCATCCGTCAGGCGCGGCCCGACGCCGTATGGACCATGCAGGGCTGGCTGTTCGGGGCGGACAAGCACTTCTGGACGCCGGACGCCATCGGGGCCTTTCTGCGCGACGTGCCGCAGGACAGGCTGATGATCCTCGATATCGGCAATGACCGCTATCCCGGTGTCTGGCAATCGAGCAACGCCTTTCAGGGCAAGCCGTGGATCTACGGCTATGTGCACAATTACGGCGCATCGAACCCGGTCTATGGCGATCTTGGCTTCTACCGCGACGACATCAAAAGTGTTCTGGCGCGTAAAGATACGGGCGATCTCAAAGGGTTCGGCCTCTTCCCCGAAGGCCTGCACAACAATTCCATCGTCTATGAATATGCCTATGATCTGGCCTGGGGTCAGACCGATCAGACGGTGGCCGAATGGCTCACCACCTATCTGAAAAGCCG
This sequence comes from Asticcacaulis sp., assembly GCF_027484505.1. Taxonomy (GTDB): domain Bacteria; phylum Pseudomonadota; class Alphaproteobacteria; order Caulobacterales; family Caulobacteraceae; genus Asticcacaulis. The sequence goes on along the minus strand of NZ_JAIXSV010000194.1, from coordinate 18,128 downwards.
CTACGGGCAGGTGACGCCCGCGCTCATTTCGGCGTGGAGCACCTATGTTGAGGCGGCGTTCTCGACGCGCTACTGGACGCCGCGCTGGTGGCGCAGCAAGGCCGGGGCCTATCTGCTGTGCAAACGCCCGACGGCGGACATGGTCGAGTTCGAGGGCCATCCGGGCGACCGTAAAAAGCTGCGCTCAGCCGTCACGGCCTTCCTGTCGCTGAAAGGATTTGAAGGGTCTGCGCTTTATCGCCACGATGTGATTGATGCCGTGCGCCATCTGGTCTCCGAAGAGATCGACGACCGTCTGATCGCCGCTATGAAGGCCTATAAGGCAGGCGATGTGAAAAGCGGCGACGCCTTGCGCGAAGAGATCAGCGCGCTGGTGACGCAGGTTGACACGCTGATGGGGGCCCAACCCGATACGCTGGCAAGCTGGATCGATGAGGCGCGCGCCTATGGCGATACGCCTGAAGAAAAAGCCTATTATGTGCTGAATGCCAAGGCGCAGGTGACGGTCTGGGGTGGCAAGGGCAATCTCAACGACTATGCCTCAAAGGCGTGGCAGGGGCTCTATAAGGACTTCTACCTGCCGCGCTGGATGAAACTACTGGCGGCGTTGCGGGCCTCGGCAAGCGGGGGCGCGCCCTTTGATCAGAAGGCCTTTACCCGCGACCTGATCGGCTGGGAGCAGGCGTGGGTGAAGGCCAATATCGCCTTCAAGCGCCACGCCCCGAAACAGCCGCTCAACGCCGCGCGTGCTCTGGTGGCGCAACTGGGGACCAAGGCATGAGCGCTGCCCGCTACACCGCCCTTGATGTGTTTCGCGGCCTGACGGTCTGCGTCATGATCGTGGTCAACACCTCGCCCGCCGGGGCCGAGCCGTTTGCGCAGCTTCAGCACGCGCAGTGGTTCGGCTTTACCCTGACCGATCTGGTCTTCCCGTCGTTTCTGTTCGCCATCGGCAATTCGATGGTCTTCGCCTTCCGCAAGCCTCTGCCGCACAAAGAGTTTCTGCTGAAGGTGCTGAAACGCTCAGCCCTGATCTTCCTGCTCGGCTATCTGATGTACTGGTTCCCCTTTGTGCATCAGACGCCGGACGGGGCGTGGGCCTTTAACGACATCGGCCACACGCGCATCATGGGCGTGCTTCAGCGCATCGCGCTCTGTTACCTGTTTGCCTCGCTGGCGGCACGCTATCTGTCGTTGCGCGGTCTGGTGATCCTGAGTGCGGTGCTGCTGTTCGGCTACTGGGGGCTGCTCTACGCCTTCACACCCGCCGCCGACGCGCTCACCATGACGGGCAATCTGGGGGCAAAGATCGACCAGTTCGTGCTGGGCCTCGATCACATGTACCGCGGCGGCGCCAAGGGCTATGAGCCCGAAGGCCTGCTCTCGACCCTGCCGGCCATTGTCAATGTGCTGGCCGGCTATCTGTGCGGCCGTTTGATCCTCGATAACGAAGACCGTCGGCGTACGGTCCTGATCCTCAGCGGGGCCGGGCTGGCGCTGGTCGCGGCGGCTCTGGTGTGGAATTTTGGCTTCCCCTTCTCCAAGCGCCTGTGGACCTCGTCCTTTGCGGTGCTGACCATCGGGCTCGACTGCCTGATCCTGTCAGGCATCATCGCCTATGTCGATCTGGCCAAACGGCGCGAGGGTCTGGGCTTCTTTGAGACCTTCGGGCGCAATCCACTGGTCATTTATCTGTTCTCAGAACTTTTGGTCACCGTCCTGCAAACCTTCAAGAATGCCGACGGTCACGGCCTTTACGACCTGATCGGCCTGCACGTGTTCCAGACGCCACTGACCGGTTCGTGGGGCGCGCTGGCCTGCGCTATATGCTACATGCTGGTCTGTTGGGCTCTGGGCTGGTGGATGGACCGCAAACACCTCATCATCAAACTCTGATCCGGATAACCGGACCGTCCTGTTTCTGTTATAAGCGTGACTATCATGAGCGACATCATCCCTCCCCTCTACTATATCGGCGTTGATGGCGGCGGTACGCGCTGCCGGGCACGTCTGCGCAACCGGGCCGGTCAGGTGCTGGGCGAAGGCTTTGGCGGGGCGGGTAATATCCGGCTGGGGCTGGGGCTTGTGTGGCGCAACATCATGGCAGCGGTCGATGAGGCCCTGTCGCAGGCGCAACTGACCCATGCCGACTTGCCCGACATCCATATCGGGCTGGGGCTGGCCGGTGTCACCTCGGCCACCAGTGCGCAGGTCACCGTCGATGCGGGACCGGATTTCGGGGCCATTTCGGTGGCCAGCGACGCGCACGCCGCCTGTCTGGGGGCCTTTTCGGGCAAGGACGGAGCCATTCAGATCTGCGGCACAGGCAGCGCAGGCTATATCCTCAGCGACGGCGTGGGACACGGGATCGGCGGCTGGGGCTTCGAAGTCGGCGATGACGGCTCGGCGGCAGGGCTTGGCCGGGCGGCGCTGCGGGCCGCGCTGCGTGGCTTTGACAAGATCGCCCCGGCAACTGACTTCACGCGCGAAATGATCGCCTCCTTTGGCGGGCAGCCCGCCGATGTGATCGCCTTTGTCACCACGGCCACGCCCAGCGATTATGGCGCGATGGCTCCCACCATCATGGCCTATGCCGAACAGGGCGATCTGGTCGCAACGGGTCTGGTGCGGGCGGTGGCCGAAGATATCGGCCTCTATCTGCGCCGCCTGCACCATCTGGGGGCCAAACGTATCGCGCTCGTCGGCGGTCTGGGCGAGCCGATCCGCCCCTGGCTTTCGACACGTGACGCCGCACTCCTCAGCGAACCGGAACAGGATGCCGTCGAAGGGGCCATCCTGCTGGCCAGAGGGGCCAGCAATGGACTGGCCTCGCCTGGCAAGATCCTCGTCTGACCTGATTTACCGTCCTCCCCGAAACGCCGGACAAAGCGTGTGCCGGCTTCGGCAACTGGGCGCATCCTCTCCAAATTCCGGACTTTTGAGAGGATGCGCCTCTTTTCTGATTGCGTGACCGATGACACCTAACCGACGCACCGTAGTGGCCAGCCTCCCGGTCCTCGGCATGGCCACCGCCCTGACCGCCCCCGTCGCAGCCGCCGCCGCCGCTGCCCCGGCGTCAAACAGCCCGCGTCAGCGCCTGCGGCTTGATGACGGCTGGCGTTTTCATTTCGGCCACGCCGAAGACCTGTCGCGCGATTTCGGCTTCGGGGCCAATCAGCGTACCCTCGCCAAACAGGGCCGCAGCGGCGCCAAGCCCGACGCGGCCGATTACGAGGATTCCACCTGGCGTTCCGTCATCCTGCCGCACGACTGGGCGGTCGAATTGCCCTTCGTCAATAATGAAGACTATCGCCGCAATCCGGCGGACAAGGACGACGAAGACTACGCCGCCGCGCACGGCTATAAGCCCATCGGGCGCAGGTTTCCGGAAAACTCGGTGGGGTGGTATCGCCGCCTGATTGCGCTCGATAAGGCCGATGCGGGCCGGTGTCTGTGGCTGGAGTTCGACGGTGTGTTCCGTGACGCCACCATCATCTTCAACGGCTATGTGCTTGAGCGTCACGACAGCGGCTATACCTCCTTCCGCGTTGATATTACGGATTTTATCAATACGGACGACACGCCGAATGTGCTGCTGGTGCGCGTCGATGCCTCTTACGGCGAAGGCTGGTTCTATGAAGGGGCAGGTATTTATCGCCATGTCTGGCTGGTCAAGGCCGACACGGTACACGTCCCGCAATGGGGCGTCTTTGTGCGGCCGCAGACGAACGGCACGGTCGAAGCCTCGGTCGATCTGGTCAACCGTAGTGAGGCGGCGCAGGTCGCTACGCTCGATGTCACGGCACTGGATAAGGACGGTGCCGCGGTCGCCACGACGCGCCAGACAGTTGAGCTGACGGCTCAGTCCGCGACGACCCGCGAGGTGCGCCTGACCCTGCCGCAACCCCGCCTGTGGTCCATCGACAGCCCCTATCTCTACACGCTGCGGGTAGAGGTGAAGACCGAGACGACCCGTGACCTTTACACGCTGCGTTTCGGCCTGCGCGACCTGCGTTTTGATGCCAAGGAGGGCTTCTTCCTCAATGGCAAACCCGTCAAGATCAAGGGCACCAATAACCATCAGGACCATGCCGGGGTCGGCGCGGCCATCCCGGATGCGCTTCAGGTGTGGCGTCTGAAACAGCTCAAAAGCATGGGCTCCAACGCCTATCGCACTTCGCACAATCCGCCGACGCCGGAACTGCTCGACGCCTGTGATGAGCTGGGGCTGCTGGTCATTGATGAGGTGCGCCAGATGACCTCCAGCCGTCAGGGCCTGAGCGAGCTTGAGGCCCTGATCCGCCGCGACCGCAACCACCCCAGCGTCATCCTGTGGTCGATCGGCAACGAAGAACCGCAGCAGATGACGGCGCGCGGACTTAAGGTGGCCAAAAGCATGGCGCGGCGCATCCGTGAGCTTGACCCGACGCGCAAGGTCAATGCGGCCATGAACAAGGGCTTTGGCGACGGCATCACGACGGCGCTGGACGTCATCGGCTTTAACTATCACGAGGCCCAGATCGAGCCCTTCCGCACGCGCTTCCCCGACATGCCGATCATCGGCACGGAAACGGCCAGTGCGGTGTCCACCCGTGGCGAATACAAGACCGACGCCAAAAAACAGGTCGTGGCCTCTTACGACACAGAGCACCCCTATTGGGGCGCGACGGCGGAAACCTGGTGGAGCCTCTATAACTCTAAACCCTATTTGCTGGGCGGGTTTATCTGGACCGGGTTCGATTATCGCGGTGAGCCGACGCCCTTTAACTGGTGGCCGTCGGTGGCCTCCAACTTCGGCGTGTTCGACAGCTGCGGCTTCCCCAAGGACATCTACCACTATTACCGTTCGTGGTGGCAGGACGAACCCGTGCTGCACCTTTTGCCGCACTGGAACTGGCGCGAAGGCGAGACGGTTTCGATTTGGGCCTATTCCAACTGCGATGAGGTCGAACTCTTCCTCAATCGCCAGTCGCTGGGCCGCAAGACCATGCCCCACGACTCGCATCTGGAATGGAGCGTGCCTTTTGCACCGGGCACCCTCACCGCCTATGGTTATAAGAGCGGCAAGGTGGTGAGGAAGACCGAACGCCGCACCGCCGGTGCCCCCCATCGTCTGGTCCTCAGCGCCGACCGGACGCAACTGAGCGCCGACGGTCAGGACGTGGCTATGGTCAGCGTCAGCGCCGTGGATAAGGCCGGTGTCACCGTGCCGCTGGGCGACAGTCTGATCCAGTTCGCCCTCAATGGTCAGGGCCGCCTGATCGGCGTCGGCAACGGCAACCCCAACAGCCACGAACCGGACAAGGCCTCTTATCGCCACTTGTTCAACGGCTACGCGCAAGCCATTGTGCAGACGACCAAGACCGGCGGACGCTTCACGTTTGAGGCCCGTGCCGAAAGCCTGACCCCCGCAACTCTCACCTTCACTTCGCGATAGATGATGCCATGACCTTTAAACTCAGTACCGCCCTCCTGCTGCTTATGGCGACGCAGGCCCTTGCCGGAGAACCGATCAGCACCCGCTTCAATGCCGATCCGTCACCGCACGTGTTCAATGGCAAGGTCTATCTCTATGCCACGGACGACGCTTCCAATTCCGGCAAATACTGGGATTCAACCAGCTGGCGGCTCTACACCTCGGACGACCTGAAAACCTGGCGCGACGACGGGTCATTCCTCAGCGTCACCGTCTTCAAATGGGCGCGCCCGGATGCCAAGGCGTGGGCCCCGGAAGCCGCCTATCGCAACGGCAAATACTATTTCTACGCCCCCGTGGGCGGTGATAAGATTGGCGTAGCCGTGGCCGACAGCCCCGCCGGGCCGTTCAAAGACGCGCGCAGCGATGCCCTGATCGACAAGGCGCGCGATGCCAATGCCGGGGACGAGCCCATCGATCCGCAGGTGCTGATCGACGATGACGGGCAGGCCTATCTGACCTTTGGCACGCGTGTCCCCAAGATCGTGAAGCTCAATACCGATATGACCTCGCTGGCCGGACCGATAGAAAATCTGGTCATCGAAGGCTTTCCGGCAAATGACCCCAAGAAGAAGTACGGTGAAGCCCCCTTCCTGCACAAGCATAAGGGCCTCTACTATTTCAGCTTTTCAACCGGCTGGCCGGGGCAGATCGTCTATGCCACGTCAAAGACGCCAATGGGGCCCTATACCTATCGCGGCGTGATCTTCGACTACCTGAAAATCTCGACCAACCATCAGGCGATCATCACCTTCAAGGGCAAGCCGTGGTTCTTCTATCACGACAACCTGTTGCCCGGCGGCGGCGATCACAAGCGTTCCATCGCCATCGAACCGCTGCGCTACAACCGCGACGGCACGATCCGCGAAGTCAAGGTGAAGCCCTGAGGGTTTACCTCAAGGTGAGCACAATCAGCGATTTGGCAGGCTGCGTCAGCACCAGATACCCGTTTTCAAGCCGCGCCCCGTCAAAGGGCTGCGGCTTCACGGTCTCTGCGTGCCCGAAATCATTGTGGGCGTCCATCTCACCTGCCGTCAGTATCTGCGCACTGAGCGTGTGAACCCGCAGGTCGCGCAGATCAAGACGCGTCTCAACAGCGTCCTGTGGTGACAGATTGCTCAGCGCCACCAGATAGTCGCCGTTTGTCGCGCGCGCCGCCGCGCCGCTGAGCGACGGCATCCACGTCGTGCCGACCTTGATGTCCGGGGCCGCCAGTCGCAGCGGCAGGGCGGTCGCTTCCTGAAACGGCACGTACATCTGATAGGCATAATAGGTGGGTGTCAGCACCATCTGCGGTCCGCGCGTCAGGATGAGGGATTGCAGGACATTGACCGTCTGAGCGATATTGGCCATGCGCACCCGGTCGGCGTGACGGATGAAGATGTCAAAATTCACTGCCGCAACCAGCCCGTCGCGCAAGCTGTTCTGCTGATAGAGGTGACCGGGATCGCTGCCCGGCTCGACCGTGTACCAGGTGCCCCATTCATCGATAAACAGCGCGACCCGCTTTTGCGGATCATGGGCGTCCATCACGCGGGAATGGGCGGTGATATAGTCATCCATCTTCAGCGTCTGGACAAAGGTATCGGCCCAGTCCTGAGCGTCGAAGCCGGTCGCAGGCTTTGTCACATCGACATTACCGGTAGGCGAGGTGTAGTAATGGACAGACAAGGCGTCCATAGTCTCCAGCGCCTCATCCATCACCGCATCGGTCCATTCGGTCAGCCCGTTCTTGGCCCCCACGGCGACGCGGGTTGCCGTCTGTCCGGGCTGCGGATGGTAGAAGGCCGTAAAGCGCATGAATTCGCGCCCGTACTGCTGCGGCGTCATCTTGCCACCACAGCCCCAGTATTCGTTGCCGACACCGATGAACTTGACCGGCCACGGCTTGTCGCGGCCATTGCGGCGGCGCTCCTGCGCCAGCGTGTCGTTGCCGTCCGAGGTCATATATTCGACCCACTGGCGCATCTCGGTCGGAGTGGAGGCCCCGACATTCATCGACACATAGGCATCAGCCCCGATCTGCTCCACGAAATCGAAATATTCATGCGTGCCGAAGGCATTGGTTTCCGGCGACCCCGCCCACCAGTTGTTTTTGCGTGCCGGGCGTTTGCCCCTTGGGCCTATGCCATCGCGCCAGTTATATTCATCGGCAAAGCACCCGCCGGGCCAGCGCACGACCGGCACGCGGATGGCTTTCAGCGCGCCCACCACATCGCTGCGGATGCCGCGCACATTGGGGATGCGGCTGTCGGGGCCAACCCAGATACCGTCGTAGATACCGCGCCCCAAATGCTCGGAAAACTGACCGAAGATGTAGCGGCTGATGACCGGTCCGGGCGGGTCGGTCATCAGCACGCCGGAGGCGCGCAGCGGCGCAGCTAACACGGCCCCGGCCATAAGGCACCCGCCTAAGACCATGCCCGCGAGACAGCGCAAGGACCTTATACTTACGCTCAGATGGTGTCCCATGCCCCTGCCCCCAAAACGGCGTTTGCCTTTCAATTTGGCCAACCAATTTGGTAGCCCTGACGAAAGTGGTCTGTCAATTCAATTTGCGGACGCCCTTGCGACTCACAAAACGCTATTGGGACCAAATCAAACCTTGAGCGTGCGCCAAAACTCGTCCTAATATACTCAGACTAATAACAAAACATCCGGAGGCAAACATGCACATCTCACGTCGGGCCTTTGCGGCCCTCACCGGCTCTTCGCTTGCGGCCGCGGCCAGTGCCGCCCACGCCAAAGACCTGAGCGCGCTCGACGCCAACGGGCATGTGATCCGCCTCCCGGCACCCGATATGCCGGGCTTTCAGTATCAGCGCCTGAGCGCCGGGGTGCAGTTTTACCTGAACGGTGTCACCAAGACGGTCCTCTTCTACGGTCCCGCTACGGTGCGGGTGAACGCGCATCTCGGCAAGAACCACTGGACGAACAAAAGTATCGTCGTCCTCGGCCACCCCAAATCCGTCGCCTTCCAGATCGAGGACGGCAAGACCGCGCTGCGCCTCAAAAGCGCGGCCCTGACCATTGAGATCGACAAGGCGTCGGGCGCGCTGAGCTTCCTGTCTGCCGATGGCCGCCTCTATACGCGTGAACGCGCCACGGCACCGCAGGCCATTCGCCCGGTCACCCTGCAGGACGCCCCCAGCTATGAGGTCGAAAACAGCTTCACGTTGAAACCCGGCGAAGGCATTTATGGCTTCGGCTATGTCAACGAAGCCACGCTGAACCGCCGTGGTCAGAACCTGCTTCTGGTGCAGACCAATACCGGCATCATCATCCCGGTCATGATGTCCTCCGAAGGCTACGGTATCCTGTGGGACACCTATTCCAAGATGCGCTTTTCCGACAGCGCTGAGGGCGCGACGCTGTGGGCCGAAAGCGCGCCGGGCGGCGTCGATTACTACTTCATGGGCGGCGGCAGCGCCGATAAGGTCATCGCCGCCTACCGCACCCTGACCGGGGCCGCGCCGATGTACCCGAAACAGGCCTTTGGCCTGTTTATGAGCAAGGAGCGCTACAAGACGCAGCAGCGTCTGGTCGAGGTGGCCGAGACCTTCCGCAAGGAGGGCTTCCCGCTCGATTACATCGTGCAGGACTGGCAATACTGGGGCTCAGACAAGGACGGCAGCTGGAGCGGCATGATCTGGGACAAGGAACGCTTCCCCGATCCCGACGGCATGATCCGCAAAATCCACGACCTGCACCTGAAACTGATGATCTCCATCTGGCCGTCCGTCGGGAATGATACCGCGCTGGCGAAAGAACTCGACAGCTACGGTCTGCGCTTCAAGCCGCTGCACTGGATCTCCAAAAAGGCGCGCATCTATGATGCCTTCAGCCCCAAAGGCCGGCAGATCTATTTCAAACACATCAAGCATGGCCTGCTGGACAAGGGCGTCGATGCCCTTTGGATGGATGGCACCGAGGTCGAGGTGGGCACGGCCTGCTGGGACGCCTCGGAGGTGGAGGCCGATATCAAAAGCCTTGGCGTCAATGCCATGGGCGACTTTACGCGCTACCTCAACCCCTACACCCTGATGACGACGCAGGGCACCTATGACGGCCAGCGCGCCACGGGCAATAAACGCGTCCTGACCCTGACGCGCTCGGCCTGGGCCGGGGCTCAGCGCACGGCGGCCACCTCCTGGTCAGGTGATATCTTCGCCAGCTGGAAGACCTTTGCCGAACAGATTTCTGGCGGCCTCAACGTCACTATCACCGGCAATCCCTACTGGACGCAGGATACGGGCGGCTTCTTCGTCACCACCTTCCCCGGCGGCGAAAAGAACCCGGCCTATCGAGAGCTGTTCGCCCGCTGGTTCCAGTTTGCGGTGTTCAACCCCCTAATGCGCGTGCACGGCACCAGTATCGAGCGCGAACCCTATATCTTCAAGACGCTTGACCCCACGGTTTATGCGGCGCTGCTTGAGGCCGTGCATCTGCGCTACCGGCTGCTGCCCTATATCTATAGCCTGAGCTGGCAGGTAACCTCATCGCACTATACGCTGATGCGCGCCCTGCCGATGGACTTCCCGCACGACCCGAAGGTGTACGACATCAACGACACCTTCATGTTCGGCCCCGCCTGTCTGGTGCAGCCGGTGACGCGCGCCATGTATAATCTTCAGGACCCGCCCGCGACCACCATACCCGCATCGGCGCAGCGCACGCCGGACGGGCGGCCGGGGCTGGCCGGGCAATATTTCGAAGGCGAGAATTTCGAGACACCAAAGGGCAAGGTCATCGACGCCAAACTGGATCACACCTGGCCGGGGCCGCCTCTGGCCGAAGCGCCGGGCGGTTTGAGTGGCCTCAACAGCTTCTCCGCCCGCTGGGAAGGGCAGGTCATTGCCCCGGAAGACGGCGAGTTCGAACTAGGGCTGGAAGGTGATGACGGGTATCGCCTGTTTATCGACGGCAAGCTGGCGGTCGAAGACTGGGCGAATGGCGCGGCGCGCTATAAGGGGGCCAAACTTACCCTGAAACAGGGACAGCCCGTCGCGATTAGGATCGAATATTACCAGGCGACCGGCGGCCGTTCCCTGCGTCTGGCGTGGCGCACGCCCGCCGATCTGCGCGCTATCGCTGAAAATCGCAAGGTCACCGACCTTAATACGCGTACCTACCTGCCCGCTTCGACCGGTTGGTACGACTTCTGGAGCGGTGAAAAGGTGGCGGGCGGTCAGACCGTGACGCGTGAAACCCCGCTCAATGTGTTTCCGTTCTACATCCGCGAAGGCTCGATCCTGCCGCTGGGGCCGGTCATGCAGTACGCCACCGAGCAACCTGATGCACCCTATGAGGTCCGCATCTATGCCGGGGCCGATGCCGCCTTCACGCTGTACGAGGACGACAACGAAACCTATGACTATGAAAAGGGTGCCTACTGCACCTATGCGCTGAACTGGTCGCAGGCGACGCAGTCCCTGACCATCGGGGCGCGGAAAGGCCGCTTCCCCGGCATGGTGCAAAAACGCGAGCTGCGCCTTGTGCTGATCGACGGCCAAAACCCGCCGCGCACCCGCAGCCACCTCTATGACGGGCAAAAGGCCGTTGTCAGCTTCAAGGGTTAAACGAAAGGGGGCCCATACCCCCCCTTTCTCAGATCACGCCGTAGATTTTCAGCGCCACCCCAAACTCGTGGCTGGCCGCCGCCGGAATGTCGATGACCAGACCGTCAGCGCTTTGACGGAAGGTCAACGGGGTGTTGCTGCCCACCACCTCCACCCGTTTGACGCGCTTCTGGTCGCGCCCTTGCAAAGAGCGAACAGTGACCGTCTGCGCCGGACGGCCCAGCGTGATCGCATAGAGAGCCTTGTCCTTGGTCGTAAAGCGCAGGTCTTCGGCGGTAAACGGCTTCTGTGAGCTTTCGCCGAACATGCCGGCGCCGACCTGTGTGGGACCTTCGCCAAAGACCTGCCACGGGCGCGTGCCGTAAATGGCCTCAGAGAAGCGCGACATCCACGTTCCGATACCTTCGACGATCTTGCGTTCCTCGGAATCAATCGTACCGTCGGGGCGCACCGGCACGCTAAGCAGCAAGTTGCCGTTCTTCGAGACGATGTCACACAGGCGATGGATGACATCCGCCGCCGGGCGGTACTTCTTTTCGTCATACAGGCGGCGGTTATAGTGCCACTGCCCGATGCAGGTGCAGGTCTGCCACGGCCGCGCGTCGATACCGGACTTGGACCCCCGCTCGACATCGGCGACGATACCGCCGTTAAAGGGACCGTGCGGCTTCATGTTGACGACGGCCTCGACCTTGCCGCCATTCCATTTGGCGGAGGCATTGTAGAAGTGCGCGGTAATATCAAGCCCCGCCTGCCCCAGAGGCAGGTCGAAATTGTCGAAATAGACCATGTCCGGGCGATAGCTGTCGATCAGGTCCTTACAGCGCAGATACCATTGGCGCGTAAAGGCCGGATTGCGCAGCGGCGGCTTCTCATCCCACACCCGGTCGTTCAGTTCGTGCCAGGCATTGGCGGTTGTGAGGCTGTCGAAGCCATCGGGAAGCGGCATGACAGCTCCACCATAAAGCGCCTGCGGATCAAGGCCTTCCCACCACTTGCCCTTACCATCCAGCTTATTGAGCTTATAGGCGTCGTAGCGTTCGCCGCGACGCGGACCTTCGGGGTCGTAGCCATAGGCCGTCTGGAACCAGTGCCAGGCGTGGGCCGAGTGGTTGGAGACACCAAAGCGCAAGCCCCGCTTACGCGCCGCCTTTTCCCAGATGCCGACAATATCCTTGCGCGGGCCAATACGCGTTGAGTTCCAGTCATGGAAACGCGAGGCATACATGTCGAAATTGTCGTGGTGGTTGGCCATCGACATGAAGTATTTGGCCCCGGCGCTGACATAGAGATCAAGCAGCTCATCCGGGTTCCAGTTTTCCGCCTTCCAGCGCGGCAAAAGGTCCATAAAGCCCGTATCCGCCGGGTGACCATAGGTTTTCAGGAAGTGCTTATAGGACCCGCTGCCCTGCAGATACATTTCGCGCGCGTACCAGTCGCCCGCTTCCGGCACACACTGCGGCCCCCAGTGCGCCCAGATGCCGAACTTGGCGTCGCGGAACCAGTCGGGCACCTGATACTGGCTTTCCAGCGACGCCCATTGCGGTTTGAACGGCCCGTCGGCAAGGGTGTCAAAGCCCGGCTCAACCAGCTCCGCCGACCCGGCGGGCATGGCCGAGGCCAGCGCCAGACCGGCGCTGCCACGGAACCACTCACGTTTCGTCATCTTCATGGCATCGTCCTTTTGTTTTATTTGGAAAACCGCTGATTATATCCAAACCTTATTTTGTCGGACTTTTTTTGGCAAGGCCTGTCAGTGGGATTCGATCACGCCATAATATTTGTCGGCCCCATCCAGCTTCACCTCGGCATAATCAAGCACCACGCCGGGATCGAGCGGCCAGAGTTTCAGCGTGTGAACACCCGCGTTCAGCTTTTTGAAGCTCCGGGTTTCAATGGCCTTGTTGATCAGGACATTGCCGCGCCAGACATCGCTGCGGCCCACCGTGGCAAAGTCCATCACCTGAACCGGACCATCATCCAGTTGCATGGCGACCTTCAGCCCCGTGGCCGGGCTCAGTGCATGGACCGGCAGGGCCACAACGCTTAAGGTGCCGCCCACGGCGCTGTACGTGGTAAAGCTATAGGTAAGGGGCTTGCCGGAGGGAGCCGCACGCGTCGGCAGGGTCAGGCGTGAGCGCAGGCTGTTGCCAGAATGGCCAAGGCCGTCCAGCCGTTCCCACTCTTCCCCCGTCTGTGACGCCAGCGGGATGATCACGCGGCGGTCGTTTTCGATAAACGGCGTCTGGGCCGGCGCGGGCAGCAGCTTGGTATAGACGCGGATTGTCTTACCCCCACAGGCAATGTCGATGGGGCCGGTGGCCGCCCCGCCGTCATAGCTGACGGTCAGGCGTTGCTCAAAACCGTTGCCGGTCGCCAGACGCCCGCTGGCGTCTGAGACCTTCAGGCTGTCCCCCGTGACTTTCAGCGACCAGTCGCGCGCTTCTGTGTCGCGGCTGAACAGCTCGATGACGCGGCTGCGCGGCTGCCCCGTGACAAAGGTGAGCGCGTTTTCGTCGTTCCACCAGCCGCCGGACACCGCCGCCGCACAGCCTTGTTCCGGCGATACCGACCATTGCGGCCAGGTGGGTTCCAGAAACACCGGCAGCTTGCGCGGGGCCATGTCCATCATATGGTTCCACTTGCCATTTTCGAGCGCATTATAGGTGGCCGTATCCGCCACCAGCGTCTGATGCGCCGCTTTGGCTTTCGCCACATAGGTATTGGCGCTGGCGCGGCCCTGACGGGCAAAGAGATTTGCCAGATCGAGGTTCAGTTTACGATTATTGAGATTGGCCGCGCCGCGCACCGGATAGAGGATCATCTCGAAAAAGGCCGACTGACGGTCGGCGGGCAGGGTCTTTGCCACCGCCTCGGCGCGGGCCACCAGATCGGCATAGGCCTTCAGGCGGGCCTGCGCCTTTTCGCCATCGGGCTTGACGAAATCGCTCTCCGACACGGGCGTGACCGGCTCGGTTTCGGAAAAGCCCATATATTCGGGCTTCCGTTCAAAGGCGAGGTCATAATAACCCATCATCAGGTCGGCGACTTCCGTTGCCTTGTCGGGGCCGAACTGCTCCGCCGCCCATTTCGTCAGGTGGTCGCGCGGGGCCTCGGCAAAGCGGTCGGCATCGAAGGCCAGATCGAGGAAATACTCCGTCAGATACTCAATCGGCTTGATGTCGCCGACATTGACGATCCAGATACGACGGGCATCCAGCGCATAGGACTTCTGCATTTCGGCATGGATGAGCGCCGGATGCGTCGTCCCCAGCCACAGATAATCGTGCGGACGGCCCCAGTAGGACAGGTGGTAATAGACGCCGGACCCGCCGGAACGCTTGCGCTCCTCCGCATTGCTCAGGCGACGCACATAGCCGTAATTATCGTCCGCCCACATCAGGGTCACGTCGTCGGGCAGTTTCAGCCCGGCATCATAGGCCTCCTGAAGCTCATGGTAGAGGACATAGGCCTGCGGCACCGTCTCCGGAGCCTTTCGGAAGGTCGAACGGATCAGGTCGCGTTGCAGGCCGATCACCGACTGAAGCACGTCCTTGCGCGCCTCAAGGGTATCCGCGCCCTGCATAGGGCCGTCATGCAGGCCGCGCAGGCCGACCGTATAGATGTTTTCGTCGCGGGCCGTCTCCTTCAGACGCGTGCGCCAGTAGTCGAGGATCTTGTCGCGGTTGACCTTGAAATTGAACGGGCCGCTGCGCGCCTCATCCCATTCCCTGAGATTGTTGCGCGCCATCGGCTCGGCGTGCGAGGTCCCCATGACAATCGCGTAGTCGTCGGCCAGCTTGGGATTGGCCTTATTGCCGTAGAACTGTACCGTGTTGATGTGCATGGCCGGCCACAGCGTATTGGCCTTCAGGCGCCACATCAGCTCAAAAACACGCTTATAGGTCTTGGGCCCGATATTGCCGACTTCGGGCTCCAGCGTCTTGCCCGCCCACGGTTCAAGGCCCCAGTCTTCGTCATTGAGAAAGATACCGCGATACTGCACCGACGGCGCTTTCGACAGGCGCGCCGCGCCGTCGATGGCGAGGCGGCTAACGCGGCGCGGTTTGACATCGGCCCACCATTCCCAAGGGGAAACGCCCAGTTCGCGCGACAGGTCGGTCACGCCATAGACGGTGCCGCGCCGGTCAGACCCATAGATCAGCACATAGGTCTTGCCCTGATGGGCAAAGACGACGCGGCCATAGCGCTCCCACTGGCCTTTCAGCGCGAGCGGATCAATACCCGCCGCCTTGGCCAGTTGCGTGACGACCGGGGCATCAAATTGCCCGATTACCACGCAGACCTGCGCACAATCAGACAAACGTTGCGACACCTTCGCCGTCTGCCCCGTCAGGGCCTTGAGGTCGTCCGACAGCATCTGCGCCGCCAGAGACACGGTTTCGTTCTTATCGTGGACGATGCTGAGGGGCTTAGTACCGTCATAAAGGGTGGTCTCTGCCGCCGCGGCCGCCCCCGAACAGGCCAGCAGAAGGGTCGAAAAAAGCCAGACTCGTGACATGGGGTTTCCTCTTTTTTTAGAGCGCTTGCCGAAAAGTGTGACGCACTTTTCGGATAAAAAAGCGCGTTAAAAAGAAAACTTTAGAGCCATTCGCGGCTCAACTGAGCCGACGAAGGCTCTAATTGACGGTCTTTTCAGTGGCCGTCAGGCGGAAGCGATAGCTGAGCGGCTGTAACGGGATGCGATATTTGACCAGCGGGCGTCCGATACTGTTCCAGCCAGTATCGCCGCCAACGCCCGCCTGAGCGATATCGACCAGCAGCGAGCCGTCACCGCGTGGCGTGATGTCGGAGGACTTCCAGGTCCCTTGCGGGCGCATATAAAGGTCCTCATAAGGGAACGGCAGGGCATTAACCGACAAAGGCTGCGCGCTACTGACGCGAACGCCAAAGCCGGCGGCATCAGACAGGCTCAGCCAGCGCACATCGGTCTTGTTGCCCGACTCTTGCGGGCGGGCATAGTCGTGGTACTGCGCCCGTACAGAGCCGCTATAAAGACCCAGCGCCGCACCTGTCTTGCGATCGGCATAGCTTTCCCACGGACCGCGCCCGTACCAGTTCAGCCCGTCAAGCGACGCGTCGAAATCGAAACGCAGACCCACGCGCAGCGGGTCCGGCAGATCATCCTTCAGCGGCACAAAGTCGGCGGTGACATCGACCTGCCCGTCGGCGGCCATCTGATAGGTGATGTCAAAGCGCCCACCGCCTTCACCCAGCGCGTAGCGCACCTTGATACGGTCAGGGCCGCTGTCGATACCCAGCACACGCCGTGTGGTGGAATAGTGCTTCCAGTCGGCATGGCTTTTGGCAAGGCCAATGCCGACATCATTGTCGGTCAGGCCGCGCCAGAAGTTGGGCGTGCCGCCGCTGAGGAGCCGACGCCCGCCCTCTTCGTAACGCATCAGACCGGTGCGCAGGTCCACCGTCAATTGCCGCGTCGCCGCCTTAAGCGACAGGGCTTCAGACGTGCGCGACAACTGAACGCCGCCCGCCACCAGCGACGGCAGGGGCGTGGCCGGGCGCAGGATAAACTGGCCGAAAGCCAGTTCGGTGCCACCCGGCACGCCTTTGATCGCGCCCTCCCGCGAAAAAGCGCGCAGGGTCAGGATGGCTTCACCGTCGGCCGACAGGCCAGACAGGTTGAGCGCCAGTGGCTTCGTTTCACCGGCCTTGACCACTGGTGTCGGCAGCGTGCCGCCGGCCTGAACACGACCGTCCACGGCCAAGGCCCAACGCAGCTCATAGCCTGATAAATCTATGAAATCGTGCCGGTTCTGAACAGAAACCGTGCCGCTCGCATCACGACTAAAGGCCAGCGGGGCCTGAACATGGCGCAACTCATAATATTCGGGGTCCGGGTCGCGGTCAGCCTTGATCACACCGTCGCCAATGACGCTGTTGTCGCCGTGTTTGGGGTTAAGGTCGAAACCGGAAGCCCAATAGGTGCGACCCTTGGCGTCTTTGGCATAGACGTACTGATCGACCCAGTCCCAGACAAAGCCCCCCTGAAGCTTTTTGTGCGCGCGGATCGTCTCCCAATAGTCGGCGAAGTTACCGAGGCTGTTGCCCATGGCGTGAGCATATTCGGTCTGGATCATCGGCTGGGTGAATTGCGGGTCTTCGGCATAGTCGCGCATCCGGTCGATATCATCATACATCGGCGCATAGATATCGACATACGCATTGGGCCTGTGTTCTTCTGTCAGGGCGCTGTAGCCGAGGAAGGAGATCAGCCGCGTCGGATCAGTCTGACGCACCCATTTCGCCGCGGCCTCGAAATTGGGGCCAACCCCCGTCTCATTGCCCAGCGACCAGAAGATGATCGAGGGGTGGTTCTTGTCGCGTTCGACCATGCGGCTGACGCGATCCAGATGCGCGGCCGCCCAGTGCGGCTTGTAGCCCAGTTGCACGCTGACATTACCCGTATCGCGGCCCAGCGTCATATATTCATGGCTCTCGATATTGGCCTCATCCATGATGTAGAGGCCGTATTCGTCGGCGAGGTCATACAGGTACGGATCATTTGGATAGTGCGAGGTGCGCAGGGCGTTGACGTTCGCCTGCTTCATCAGCTCGACATCCTTGCGCATCAGTTCCGGCGTCATGACGCGGTAGGTCTTCGGGTCATGCTCGTGGCGATTGACCCCTTTGATCAGGATGCGTTTGCCATTGACCTGCACCTCGCCATTGCGGATTTCCACCGTGCGGAAACCGATCTTCTTTGACGTGGCCGAAATCAGATTGCCCTTCGTGTCCGTGACCTCAATCACCAGCCGGTAGAGGTTGGGTGTTTCTGCCGTCCACGCCTTGACGCCCTTGAGCGTGCCGCTCAGTTGCGCAGGCTTGCCGACACTGGCCTTGCCTGTGGTTTTCAGCACCTGCGTCTCGCCGTCATAGAGGGTGGCGGTCACCGTGGCGGCACCTTTCTGTCCGGCCAGTTCGGCCTCCAGCGCGAAGACGCCGTCGGTATAGGTCTTGTCGAGCGTGGCCCGCACGGTGAAATCGCGCAGGCGCGTTTTGGGCTCCGCATAGAGATAGACGCTACGCTCAAT
>NZ_JAIXSV010000290.1 GCF_027484505.1 Asticcacaulis sp. | reverse complement strand
AGTTGCAGCCGTGCGACATTGGTGTGGTCGGCATTGGTGCGGCGCGTGATCAATAGTTGAATTTCACCCGCCCCCAGCTCGGTTGCTTTTTCGATGATGGTTTCCAGCCGCGCACGTTTCACAAGCGCAATCAATAGCTTCGGCGCATGCCCTGCGGCCGGTTGCGGGCGCGTTTGCGCGATCAGCTCGACATGGACGTGCTTCTTGCTCACGGCCTGCAAACGGCCGCGCCATTCGCCGTCACGGCCATTAAAGACGCTAATCTCATCGCCCTCACCCAGCCTCATCACGGCAGCGACATAGCGTGCCTGATCGGGGTTGAGCGGGAAGATCAGCCCTTCGGCAAAGGGCGGCGTGGTTTCGGCGATAAACAGTCGGATCATACCGGGGTGATAAACCCCGCCCGGCTATTTGCCAATATGCGCCGCGATAAAGGCGTCTATGGCGTCGGTATAAGGACCGGGGACGCCCACCATCTTGTTGATGTCACCGTGGCTCTTGTCTTCTTTCTGCACCGGTGCCGGCTTGCCAAGATTCCGCAAGGCCCGGCTGAAGGTGTCGGCCTGATCGCAGGGCCGGTCCTTGCGCTGGGTCGAACACACCATCATCATGGGTATGGCCTGCGGCGTCAGACGCTCCAGCGGCGAGGCCTGAGTCCAACGCTTCGGATCGGTGCCAAAGGCGTTGGTATAGAGGGACAGGACGCGCTTTTGCGTCATCGTGGCCCTAAGATCGAGCGTCGCCGAGTCGAGCACCACCGTACCGGCCCACAGTCGCCCGCCCTTCGCTGTCACCACCGACGGGTCAGCCGAAGTCAGGGCCACCAGTTGCGCCCCGGCGCTGTGCCCCATCAGGATCAGGCGCGACGCATCGCCGCCCCAGTTGGCGGCGTTTTTCTGAACATAGGCCAGCGCCGCCGCCACATCCTCGGCCTGCGCATAGGCATCTGCCTGCGGCAAAAGGCGATAATTGACGCTGACGACGATATAGCCCTGGGGCAGCCAATGCCCGACCTTGTTTTCGACCACGCCGCTATTGGCCTTGTCACCCGTCCGCCAGCCGCCGCCATGCACCATGACGATCATCGGCGCGTTTCGGGCATTGACCGGCCTGTAGACGTCCATCGCCTGCAAAGGGTCCGCCCCGTAACTGACGGTCTGCTTTTGGGTGCCGGGCAGGACGGCCTTATATACACGCGCGCCTTCTTCTCGACTCTCGCCGTCCTGAAGCCGCTCCGTGTAGCGTTCCTTTAACCGCTCACGCAGCGGCCCCTGCGCATATGCTGGTGCAGACGCCAACATCAGAAGGCTTAGCAGGACAGGGGTGAGGCGCATGGCAAATCTCCGTTATGTCACGGCTGATACGCCCAGTGCGCGCCGGACCCTGCGGCCGTAGCGAAATTTCCGCTTCGTGTTAGGCTGGCAAAAAAGGAAACACCATGAAGACAATGCCCGCCCTTATTGCCGCCCTCACCCTGTCAGCCTGCGCCACGCCGCCCCCAGCGTCTGCACCGTCGCTGGACGGCTTTTACGACGCCGTCCATCACTGGCAGAACAAGAACGGCAAGACCTATGCGCGCTATGCTGACAACGACGTGACGGCCATCGCCGATAATCTGCTTCTGCTGCAAAGGGATAATGGCGGCTGGATCGAGAATCGCGACCCGGCGCGCATCCTGTCCAAGGCGGAAAAGGCGGTGGCGCTGAAGGAAAAGAGCGACCCGGCCTTCAGCTTCGACAATCGCAACATCTATACGCAGGTCGAATATCTGATGGCGGCCTTTGAGCGGACACAGCGGTCAGACTACCGTTCCGCCGCCTTACGCGGCCTCGATCTGATCCTGTCGCAGCAGATCAAAAACTGCGGCGGCTGGCCCCACACCGTGCCGGCCAAAAGCAGCTTTCATGACAAGATCACCATGGCCGATGAGGTGACATCGGGCAATCTGCGCCTGCTGCGTCGCATCAGCACAGGCGAATATCCTTTTGTTTCCGTGAGCAAAGACCTGCGTAAGCAGGCGGCATCGGCGGTGACCGCCGGAGACGCCTGCCTGCTCAGGCTGCAAATCCGTCAGAACGGGCAGCTAACGGGCTGGGCGGGTCAGTACGATCCCGTGACCTTGCAGCCCGTCAAGGGCCGCAGCTTTGAACTGGTCTCGATTGTCTCTCAGGAAAGCGTGGAAAATACCCGCTATCTGATGTCCATTCCGAACCCCTCGCCTGAGGTCATCGCCGCCATCGAAGGGGCCGTAGCGTGGATGAAGCGCTCGGCCATTACCGGCAAGCGGCTGGAGACCTTTGCCTTGCCCGCCCCGGTCAAGTACGACTATCACACGGCAACCACCGATAACCGGCTGGTGGATGATCCCTCGGCGCCGCTTCTGTGGGCGCGATTCTATGATGTCAGCGACAATTCGGTGATCCTGGCCAACCGCGACGGTGTGCGGGTCGCCACCTATGCCGACATCCACCCGGAACGGCGCTCAGGCTATGGCTGGTATGGCCAGTGGCCGCAAAGGTTGATCGAGATAGAGTATCCGGCGTGGAAAGCGCGGGTAAAGAGGTAAACCCCCACCACCGCATCTCAGCGGCTTCCGCCGCTTCGTGCGGTCCCCCTCCCCGGCACGCCGGGGAGGTATAAACCACCTGACCCTGCTACTTCTTCTCCGCGAGAATATCGTCCAGATAGGCCTTCTTGCCTTCGATACGCTCAAGGCGCGGATAACGCAGGCCGCCCTTATAGTCGATCGTCACGGTCTTATAGGTCTTGCCGCGTTTGATCAGCAGCTCGACCGGCTTACCATTGGCTTTGGCGGCATCGGCAATGGCGGTTTTAAGACCATCCGCCTCATAGGCGGTGCCATTGACGGCGACCACGCTCATACCCTGCCCCAGTCCCGCCTTGAAGGCCGGGCTGTCCCAGAAGACGCTGCTGATGTCACCCGTGGCGGTCAGTGACAGCCCCAGCGAATAGCTGAGGTCCGTGGTCTTCAGCTTCTTTTCGCGCGCCTTGAACCAGTCGGTCGGCGTGGCGCTATAGGTCAGCTTGTACCCCCCACGCTCCAGCCCGTCGAGGAAGGTGCCCTTTGAGGTTTCGTTGACGCGCGTTTTGAGGAAGGTGTCCCAGTCATAGGCATAGACGCTGTTCAGCGCGGCCACCACGTCCTTGAATTCATAGGTTTCCGGCGTCCACGAACCATCCTTGATACCGAAGAACAGGCCGGCAAAATCATCCAGTGACTTCTTGTTATTGGTCTTTTCACGGATCAGCGTATCGGCGTCGAGCCAGATCAGCAGCCCCACGCTGTAATAGTCTTCATTGCGCTGCTGGCTCAGCCAGTTCTTGGGCTGACGCGCCGACAGGATCGGGTCATTGGTGGTATCGAGCACCGGACGCCACTGCGAACCGGAGAAGTTGTCGTACTGCGCGGCGATCAGGGCGATGGCCTGCTTCGTCTGCTCCGGCGTGTAGAGGCCCGACCGCGCCGACAGAATATAGCCCCAGAACTGCGTCTGACCTTCATACACCCACAGCAGGCTGTTGCGCATGGGGGTATGGAAATCCGGATTATAAAGGTCGGCACCGCGGCGGAACTTGCCGTCCCACGAATGGGTAAATTCGTGCGGCAGCAAATCACGCCCGACATAGTTCCCGGCCCAGCCGGTGAAATAGTCTGAGTCATGGCCGTTTTCCGACGACCGGTGATGTTCAAGGCCAATATCGCCCAGTTCGTCCGACAGATGGACCAGGAAGTCATAATGGTCGTAATGCTGCGATTTAAAGACCTTGACCGCCTGCGCCACCATCTTCTTATGGATGGCGATCTGCTCATCCGTAGCGGCCAGATCCCCCGGCTTATCGGCAAAGACATTCAGGCGTACCGGCACCTTGGGATCGATGCTGAGGTCGATGGTCTTCTTGTATTTCCCGGCAAACATCGGTGAGTCGATGAAATGCTCATAGGGCAGAGGCTTGAAGGTGACGGTGCCGTCGGCATTTTTCGAAGCGGTATCCAACGCCACGGCATAGTCCCAGCCTTCGGGCAGTTTCAGCGTCAGTTCAACGGGGATGCGGCTCACGGCATAGCCCGCCGGATACATGGACAGGTTTTCCCATTGCAGATTGGCCATGACGTCGGTGACCACCACACGACCTGCGGCCGTGGTCATGGGCGTCAGGAAGTCGAACTCGGCCACGACCTCCGTCGCGCCGGCAGGCACGGTCAGGTGAAACGCCGTCACTTCGACCGGATCGCGCAACCAGCTCAGGTTCTGACCACCCGCCGAAAACCGCACATTGGCGATCTTGTCCGCTTGCGGGCGCGGGGCGTGCTTGCCGGGCAGCCAGCGCGGCATGACCAGGATCAGCTCCCCGGCCTTGGACACAGGGATGACCTGACGCACGCGCATGACCCGCTGCTGCGTATCGGTGGCATCGACATAGACCTTCAGCGTGCCGGGATAATCGACCTGCGCCGACACCGGCAGGGGTGGCGGCAGCGGCGCCGTGACCTGAGCCGAAACCGGAACCGAAAACAGAGCCGCCGCCAAAACCGCCGCGCTGACCATCATGCCTTTTTTCATTGACGCCACCTTTTTCATGTCGTGGCGACATTAAAGAGGCTCGACGCGCCCTGTAAAGTCATAATTGTTTCAAACGAAAGCGACGGAAACGCCAACTCAGGCCGTAAGCGTCTCAATAAACGCGCCACCCGTCAGGGTTTTGTGCACCGGGCATTTGGCGGCAATGTCGTGCAGTCTTTGCCGCTGCTCCTCGCTCAGTTGCTCGCCGATAATCGTCACCGACTTACGGAAGATATCAGCCTTGCCCGACGCGTGACCGGCGACCTTTTCGTGGGTCAGCTCTACGCGCACGTCCTGTAAGGGCCAGTTCTTCTGTCTGGCGTACCAGCGTACCGTCATGGCCGTGCATTCGCCCAGCGCCGCCGTGAGATAGTCATAGGGCGACGGGGCGAGGTTCAGCCCGCCTTGCGCCTCAGGTTCGTCGCCGCTGAGGCGATGGCCGCTGACCTCGATAGCGACGCTGAAATCGGAGATATGGGTCTCTTCAACCCGTGCGGAAATCAGATCAGACATCATTCGACCGGCAGCGGGATGAATTCGATCTCGTCGCCCGGCACCTTGGGGAAACGTCCTTCGCGCCAGTCGGCCTTGGCCTGCTCGATGCGCTCTTTGCGCGATGAGACAAAATTCCAGTAGATGTGGCGCTCGGTAAAGGACTCCCCGCCGATCAGGGCCAGTTGCGCCTCCGTGTCGGTCGTGACGCTGACCGTCACGCCGCTGTTGAGGATGACCATGTGCGAAGCCTCAACCGGCGTGCCATTGACCGTCGCGCGGCCCGACACGACGTAAAGGCCCCGCTCAGCGACATGATCGGGCAGGACCAGCGTCTGCCCGGCGCTCAGGCGTGCCTCCAGATACAGCGTCTCTGCATAGGTCTTGACCGGCGACGTCACACCATAGGCCGTGCCCATCATCACCCGCACCGGCACATCTTCGACCGTCAGTGCCGGAATCTCTTCGGCGTCATAGTGGAAAAAGGCCGCCTCGATCTCTTCGTCGGCTTCCGGCAGGGCGTGCCACAGTTGCAGCCCGTGCAGTTGCCGCGTGGTGTCGATGCCTTCCAGCGGCTCGCGTTCGGAATGGACGATGCCCCTGCCCGCCACCATCAGATTGATGGCCCCCGGCGTAATAACCTGATCGGAGCCCAGCGAGTCGCGGTGGTGGATATGGCCTTCAAACAGGTAGGTGACGGTGGCCAGATTGATGTGCGGGTGCGGGCGAACATTGGTGCCCTTGCCCGGCTCAAACACCGCCGGCCCCATATGATCAAAGAAGATCCACGGCCCGACCATGCGGTGTTTGGCGAACGGCAGGATGCGCTTGACGGTGAAGCCGCCCAGGTCCTTTTCGCGCGGCGGAATAAGAAGTGCGATGGCGTCGGTCATAAAGGCCCCCGATGGCTGATTTGCCGCAAGGCTTACGCTCTTTCCCCGCACGGGTCATGCAAAATCGTGTGCGCTCTACTCCGCCTGAAAATCGACTGTGGCCGCTGTCAGGCCCGATGACACCAGCCTCAGATGCCCGCGCCCCGGCTCCCCTGTGGATTGCACGATCACCTGCGCCCAGCCGTTGAACAGGCGGCGCTGCCACGGGGCTGCCGGGGTCGTGACCCGCAGACTGCCCCAGCGCGAGCCGCCCACCGACTGATCATACAGGGCCTGCACGCCACCGGTTGGCGTCGTCATGACGTAGCTCAGGCTGTTGCGATCCTTGAGTTGTGAGGTGTCAAGCCGGATGACCTGTGCGCCATCAACCGTCTGCGCCGTTACCGCCTGCCCGTTGACATAAAGGTGCTGATCCGGAGTCAGTTGGCCGACAAAGAGCACGGCCTGTTCGCCCGCGCTTATTATGGGGCGGGCAAATTCACCCCTCAGCACAAGGCCCTTGGTCAGAGGCGGCTGAGCCTCCGGGGGCAACCACTGCGACGGATCACGCCAGTTGGCGGTGTCGGCCGTCTCGGCGACAGGCCGCGATGTGTCGGTCAGGTCGTCTATGGCCAGACTGCGCCAGTTCGACAGGCTTACATAGCGATGGCGCTCGGCCGGACAGTCCACTTCGTGAGACCCCGGATCGCCATTGCCCATGCCGATCAGCCGAAACGGCCCCGACACCTCAAAATCTATGCGGTTATCCGCCGTGGGCACAGGACGCCCCTTTTTGTCGGTCACCTGAACCCAGACCACCGAAATATCGCTGCCGTCGGCTTTCAGCGCCGTCTTGTCCGGCCGCGCGACCACCGCCGCCGGTACGGCCGTGGTGCTGACGTTTTGTACGGCCACCTGCCGCCCCTTCTGATAGGCTTTGGCCGTCAGGGTGCCGGGCGCGTAGGGCACGCGCCATTTGAGGTGCGAATAGCGCGGCATCGACTGACGCCCCAGCGACTTGCCATTGAGGAACAGCTCGACCGCATCGCCATTGCTATAGACGCGGACATCGATCGGCTGACCTTCGCGCCCGGCCCAGTTCCAGTGCGGCAGGATGTGCACCATCGGCTGATCCGTCCACACCGATTTCAGATAATAGGCCGTATCCTTAAGCACACCCGTCGTATCCACCATGCCGAATTGCGACGAAATGGCGGGCCAGCCAAACGGTGTAGTTTCCCCGCGATAATCGAAGCCCGTCCACACAAACATGCCCGACATCCACGGACGCGCCATGACCCGGTTCCAGCCTTCTTCGATGCTGAGGCTGCTGCCCGGCCGGCCCTGACGGTCATAGGCATTGAGGTGCACCCTTGCCGGGTCATCGAAATAAATGCCGCGCGTGGTCAGGGTCGAGCCTTCCTCGGTCATGAGGGCCGGCTTTTCCGGATGTTGCGCGTGGAAGCCATCTACGTCGTGCTGAGCGCCATAGTTGAAGCCGATGACATCCGCGCCGACCGAAGTGCCCTTGCCCGAACCGCTGGTGGCGACCGTCGTGCGCCGCGTCGGATCGAGCCGCCTGACGAAATCCTGCATTTCGAGCGCCAGATGCGTGCCGATGTCCTTCCATTCCAGCGCCCACTCCTCATTGCCTACCGACCACAGGATGACGCTGGGGTGGTTGCGGTCGCGACGGATCAGGCGTTCGAGCTGGTGGGTGATTTCCGGGCTGGTCCCCATCATGCGGTGTTCGTCGATGACCAGCATCCCCAGACGGTCGGCTTCATCGAGAAGCTCCGGTGTCGGCGGGTGGTGCGAGGCGCGGTAGGCATTGACGCCAAAGGATTTGAGCTGCTTCAGCCGCCAGGTCTGCAATCCGTCCGGCAGGGCAACACCGATGCCGGCATGGTCCTGATGGTTATTGGTGCCCTGAAGTTTGACGGCCTTGCCATTGAGGAAAAAGCCCTTGTCCGGATCAAAAGTGACGGTGCGCACCCCAAATCGGGTGTCGTAGCGGTCCACGATCTGACCGTCGCGCAACAGGCTTGTGCGCAGGGTATAGAGATACGGGTCTTCCAGCGACCACAGATGGGCCGCAGCCAGCGTCAGGGTGGAGGCAAACACGCCGTCCGATACGGCGTTCACGGACCGCTCGGCCTGCGTTGTTTCGGCCACGACCTGCCCGCGGGCGTCCACCACCTCATGACGGATCACAAACCCCTTTGCGGTTTTGAAGGCATTCTGCACAGTCAGGTCGATGTCGAGCCGGGCATTCGATCCCTCCACGGTCGATCGGACGAAGGTGCCCCACTGCGCCACGTGCAGCGGATCGGTCTTGGTCAGCCAGACATGGCGGTAAATGCCCGCCCCTTCGTAGTACCAGCCCTCTTCGACCGTCGCGTCAGCGCGTACCGCGATCAGGTTTTCGCCACCAAAATTGACGTAATCGGTAATGTCGTAACGAAACCCTGAATAGCCGCTGGGTTCGCTGCCGAGGTAGTGCCCGTTGATCCACACCACGCTGTTGCGATAGACGCCATCGAATTCCAGCGAAATGCGGCGCCCCTTGTCCGAAGCCGGAATCGTAAGGGTTTTGCGATACCAGCCGACGCTGTTTTCCGGGAACGGGTGTCCGATGGCCTTGGAGCCGTGGTTGGCATTGCCGCGTTGGTCAAAGGGCAGTTCGACCGCCCAGTCGTGCGGCAGATCGACCTTGCGCCAACTGACATCACTGAAGTCCGGATTGGCCGGACCGTCGCCATAACCCGCCTTGGCGAAGAAAAAAGGCCGCAGACCATAGCCAAAGTCGCGCTGCGCCTCATCGGCATGGCCGTAGGCAAAACGCCAGCCCTTATCGATATTGAGACGCTCACGCGGGGTCTGGGCCATAGCGGGCAGGACCAGCCCGCATATCAGCAGTAGCGCTGCCAGCAACCCCCTGAAAAGGCTGCCTGTGTGTGTCTGTTTGCGCATGTCATCCCCTGCCCGTGTTCTGTGTTTGCTGCGTTATT
>NZ_JAIXSV010000060.1 GCF_027484505.1 Asticcacaulis sp. | reverse complement strand
CGCGCTCCTGGCGCGCCACCGTTTCGGGCGCGACACCGTCGACCCCGCTCCGTTCCTCAAGAGCCCGTCTGATATCCCCGAAAGTGCCGTCCTGGAACTCCAGTTGCAGCAGGCCGATTTCCGGCTTGTAACCGACAATCGAAAGGCCGCGCGGCTTCATGTCCTCCAGCAATTGCCGCACGAACAGCTCGGCCGCCACTCCCTCCTTCAAGGTTACCAACACGCGGTTGCTCACGATCTCCCGTTTCAATGGATCAGTCTCGTCGCGCGAAAGTTTCGTGGGGTCTGGTGGTTTCAACCCGAATTGCGCGGGAAGAATACCCGGCTGCTCCCGGAGGAAATAAAAGGCAGCTGACAAGCCGGCCAGCACCAGGAGAGCCGCCAGGAGGCCTCCGATCAGCAACCAGCGTCGGCTCCTTCCGTCCGGGGATTGCCGCACGATACTGACCGGCGCCGGGGATGGGGGCGATGCAGACTCCAAGGACGGACCGGCCGGAACTTCCCGACCGGACTCGCCCTGTGGAACGGCCAGGTAGCGGATGAGGCGGAAATGCTCGCCCTCACTACTTCTAGCATAGAAGCCCCAACAGGCAAGGATCAACCGCCTGTCATCGACATACACACATTCCGGTCCGGGAATCTCGATGGCCATCGGCAGTAATTCACCGAGCTGCCGCACCTCCGGGTTGTCATCCGCTCGCAACGCGGCAGCCAGATCCAGAACCGATTTGATCATCGCCGCCAGCTTTTCCAGGGCCGCCGCACGTTGTGAAGACGTGAGCCTTGTCAAAACGACAGGCCGATCAGCCGATGCTATCCAGCGGGCGTCGCTGCGCGTCGCCAACGCATCATCCGAAATGGCCGGCGTCGAGAAAAGACCGCCGACCTCATCGGATATTCGCTCGCTCACAATCGCCAATATTTGCTCATACTTTTGGAATACAGGATTTCCATACCAAAAATATGGCTGAATATTAGATAGTTTCTCCTCATGTAT
Organism: Asticcacaulis sp.; assembly: GCF_027484505.1. GTDB lineage: Bacteria > Pseudomonadota > Alphaproteobacteria > Caulobacterales > Caulobacteraceae > Asticcacaulis. The sequence goes on along the minus strand of NZ_JAIXSV010000060.1, from coordinate 2,776 downwards.
GCATTTAACTTCCATAATATAATTACTTTCATCGATGGATTGTTTTCGACGCACCCCAAGGCCTTGAACTGTGCCCCCTTGAAACGGACTGCCTCAAGGGAGCACATTCCATAGCAAGTCTGACCGGTACATGCGGTGTTCCGTTCGGCAGGAAACGACCGCAGACTGGCAGGTCATCCCGTGCCACCAACATCTTGCCGCCGCGCATCCGGCCAGGCTTCAATCCGGAAGGGTGCGCGGTCCCGTCAGACGAAAACCACGTTAAGACACCATCTATTTCGCATTCTTGAATTTCTGCCAAACATCTTCGACCGCCGCCCGACCCGCGGGAGTCAGATTGGTCGGCACATAGAGTTTTGAGAGAACAGAAGGAGGGGGATACAAGGTCTTATTATCAAGAAGTTCCTTTCTGATAAAAGGAACTGACTTGGCATTCGCACTTGGATAATTCGTCTCGTTGGTGATGGCGGCGCTGTTCTTCGGTTCCAAGATGAAGTCGATCAGCTTATAGGCGTTACCCGTGTTGCGGGCCCCGGCTGGAATGGTCAAGACGTCGAACCAAAGCTCGGCGCCGTCGGTGGGTACATTGTAGACGATGTCGACACCGGACTTTCTCTCCTGCGCAGCTTGCTGAGCCTGGAGAACGTCACCCGAGTATCCAACGGCGAGGCAATATTTCCCATCCGCCAAGTTATTGATGAACTTCACATTATCAACCGTATTGACGTATCCGCGAATGGCGGTGAGAACAGGCAATGCCTGATTGATCACCGCAGGATCCGTCGATGCGGGGTCCAGTTTCAAATAGGCGAGAGCCGCGTGGATGATGTCCGGTGCCTCATCGATCAGCGCGATTCCACATTTTGCATATGTTTGCGCCTGCCGGGGATCGAACACCGCCGCCAGATAGTCGATGTTGCTGATAGGCGAGACTTTGCGAACAGCAGCGCGATTATAGGCAACACCGACGGTTCCCCAGGAATACGGGATGTTATAGTCGTTATTTTTATCCCAGGCGGTTGTGAATACAAGAATTTCCGGAGACAGGTTTTTGTAGTTTGGAACCTTTGATTTATCTATTTTTTGGAATCCACCACGCACTATCTCTGCATTCATCTGCGAACCTGAATACACAACAATATCAGCCCGAGTTTCTTTTTCATTCAGCCAACCTTCGAGCTGCTCCGTCGTTTCATATACTTCGTACAATACCTTGATCTTCGTTTCGCTCTCGAATTGTTCAAGAATGGAATAATCGATGTAATCCGGCCAATTATACATGCGAACGACGCCGTTCGCCTTATTGGTTCGCAACTTGCTTTCGCGAAGGAGCGTGTAATAAGCATTCCTGGTCAGAAGGCCATTGGAATGAAGGCCGAGATCGCTTTGAAAGCTTTCCATGGCGATCAATGTCGCAGGGCCAAATACACCGTCCGCCGGGCCGGGCGCATAGCCGAGTGAGGCCAGGATCGACTGCGCCTCCTTTACCTGCTCGGACGAAATGATCGTGTCCTGCCCATCCACGCGTCCCTGTGCCCAACCTTCGGACCGCCACAGCGTGCGGAAAAGCGCCCGCAACAGTTCCGGCCCCTGCAGGGAAACGGTGGGAAGCTGCTCCGCCATGCCGAAACGCTCAACCGCCTGTTCGGTTGCGCGATCACGCACGCCATTGATCGGTCCGGAATAATATCCACCGCGCTGCAGCAACCGCTGCACAGCCTGTATCTCGCGCGAGGCGGGTTGCGTCGATGCCGACGGCGTTTCCGCCCCTGACGCCCATTGCGCGACCTGCACATCGTCTGCAATGGCGGGAGGTGCCATCAGGCACAAGGCCCCCAATGCAGAATGGATAATCACAGATTTGAACATCGACCGGCTCTGATACTTCTTCTGGCAAACGACCATTTTGTTCTCCTGTTGATTTCAAATCTACCTGAAGGAGAGGCCTTTGAAAAACGCACGGAATCCTGGATACTTGAGACTCGTCACCTCTTCGGCGATTTCAGGGGATGGGCAGGAAAGATTCTCATTTAGTTGTTGTGACAGGTAGGAAAAGTCATTCGTACTCCCGCCATCAGTTTTCGTAACGCACTGGTAATGAATGAAGCATTTGACTTCCATATTCGCCACGGACTTGAAGTCGCCTGTCTGGCCGGCCAACGGCCCGAATTTGGCCATGCCTTCGTTGATGCATTGCTGGAATTCGGGTTTGACCTGTGAAAGCCGCCCGGGTACCGGCTTCGGCGGTGCCGGGGGGGGAATCGGTTCGGGGGCGCCGCCAATAAGCGCAAGACCGGCTACAACCAACAAGACACCCATCAGCACAGCAACGACCACCCCCTTGCCCATCCCCCGTCGGGGCGCTGCCGGACCGGCAGGCGGCACATATGATCCCGTCGGGGCCGGCGTTTCCGCCCGCTCGATGATATCGGCATCAACCGAGGCCCATTCCTGGACATTACCCCAACCACCAGTGGTTAACCATTGTCCATTATGCTCGTAGGCTTGTCCTCGCGAGATCGCGTAGCGTACCTTCTCGGCCGCGATTCCGGGTTCTAAATCCAGAGGTGGCGCCGACGTCACCTGGGGACGCTGTCCATTCTGCGCCGGCGAACGCAGCAATGGCCCTGTCTTCGCACGGGGACGCATCATGCCGTCAAGGGAGATTGCCCCCGCGACCTGCATACCTTCACCATCAATAATCAGAACATCAACTTGCCGCGTCGGCACATCTATTACACTGGCAGATAAATGCGAAACATGGCTTTCGTTCATT
>NZ_JAIXSV010000160.1 GCF_027484505.1 Asticcacaulis sp. | reverse complement strand
TCCCAGATCGAAAAGCGCAGTTCGACGGCGGTCGAGACCTTGTTAACATTCTGGCCGCCCGCACCGGACGCGCGCACAAAGCTCTCGCTCAGTTCAGCCTCATCGACGGAGATTTTGGGCGTAATGAAGATCATATACGCCGCTTACAGCAGTTGGGCTGGAAGATCAAAACCTGTCAGCTTGAAGCCATTCTTTGGGGTTCCAGTTCGCCGACCGACCGCCGATATTCTCACAGGAATATCCGGGGTTGCTTGTTTGCACCAACGCGATGAAACGTCGGCTGAAAAGCAAATGATTGCGTGACGAGCGTTCAATTATATCCAGTATGCCGAAGGCGAAATCAGCATCTTCATTCACGATCTGATCGAAAGCCTCAAACGCTAAAGCGGACTTATCCGACACACCAAACGGATAGGTGTCAAAAGCGTCATTCAACGCGTCTAAATTACCCGTCCACTCATCGTAGCCGAATTGTTCAGACCAGTTCAGAACATCAGAGAGTTGCGCGCAGAAAGACTTTATCCCACTGCGGCAATCGACATAACCAACCTCATAGCCAGCAGCCTTCAGATCGGTTTGTGCCTCGACAAAATAGGTCAGGTTCTTGAACAGGTTGACGGCCCCGTTCTGAAGAAGAGGCCAGTCAACACTATTTAGACCCGAGGCATCCGAAAACACCCGCGTCAATCTTCCAGCGATGCCGAGATCATCCACAGGTGCTTTTCGTGGCTGCCGAGGCGCACAGTCAGCAGGTCCACCGTAGGGTCATCACCGGCCTCATCCGCCACCTTGAGCGCGTTTTTCAGCGTGGCGATCAGGGTCTTGTGCCCGTCGGCCAGCTCTTTCAGCATCTCATTGGCCGACTTGGTGGCGTCGCCTTCCTTGATCGAAGACAGGTTGCCAAAGGCCGCGCCCGACATGGGGGCCAACTCACCCAGGGCGCGGATGCGCTCGGCGATTTCGTCCAGTGCCGTCCACATCTCGGTGTACTGGGCCATGAACATGGCGTGCAGGCTGTTGAACTGCGGCCCGCGCACATTCCAGTGATAGCCGTGCGTCTTCAGATAGAGATTATAGCTGTCGGCCAGCACCTTCGACAGTTCAAGGCAGACGGGGGTGTCAGGCGTTTCGGCGGCTTTCGGCATAATGATTACCCTTATAAAAATACGGTCTCAGCGATATGCGCAGCTCCCTGTAAAGTTTCAATGACCCTTAACCGACAATTCCGGTTTTCACGGATTTTGTGACCTCACCGCGCTCAGCTTCGTATCTGCGATACAATATGTGATGGTTTTTTTACGGGGTGGCCTTGCAATGGCGGGGCAAAAGCGTATTTTTGATCCGACTTATGCTGAAATTGAGCACAAGGGTCACCGGAGCGGTCCGGCGGCGCGAGGAGACGAATAAAATGCTGCACAGCAAAAATCCGATCGTGGACGAAGCCCTTGGGGCCCTGGCGTTTACGCCCGACATCGAGGCGGAAACGGCGGAGATTTACGCGCGCCTGAAGGGCAAGGTGTCGCCCATCGAATGGCAGCTTCAGGCCCCGCTGATTGCGGCCATCAACCGCCTCAAGCGCGAAAGAAACGCCGTCGTTCTGGCGCACAACTACATGACACCCGACATCTTCCACGGCGTCGGCGACTATGTGGGCGATAGCTTAGGTCTGGCGCGCGAAGCCGCGAAGTCCGACGCGAAGATCATCGTGCAGGGCGGCGTGCACTTCATGGCCGAAACCTCGAAGATTCTGGCCCCGGAAAAGACCGTGCTGATCCCCGACCTGCGCGCCGGCTGTTCGCTGGCCTCCAGCCTGACGGGTGAACAGTTGCGCCTGATCAAGCAGCGCTACCCCGGCCTGCCGGTCGTCTCTTACGTCAACACCACCGCCGATGTGAAGGCGGAAACCGACATCTGCTGCACCTCGGCCAATGCGGTGCAGGTGGTCGAATGGGCGGCGAAGGAATGGGGCGTGGATCGCGTCATTCTGGTCCCCGATGAGTTTCTGGCCCGCAATGTGGCGCGTCAGACAAACATTGGTATCATCGCCTATAAGGGCGCGTGCGAAGTGCACGAACGCTTCAATGCGCAGGACATTGCCGACGTGCGTGCCGCTCACCCTGATGCGGTGGTGCTGGGCCACCCGGAATGTCCGCCGGACGTGATCGCCGCCTGTGACTTCACCGGCTCGACGACGGCCATGGCCGACTATGTGACGCAGAACAAGCCGAAGCAGGTGGTGCTGATCACCGAATGTTCGATGGCCGACAATGTCACGGCCGATGCGGGCGACGGTGTTGAGTTCCTGCGGCCGTGCAATCTGTGCCCGCACATGAAGCGCATCACGCTGGAAGGCATCTATGCCTCGCTGCTGACGATGACGCACGAAGTGACGGTGGACGCCGCCATTATCGACAAGGCGCGCCTGTCGGTGCAGCGCATGATCGACATGCCGCCCACCGCCACCCCGGCCCGCTACGACATGATCAAGGCCCGCCACCATGTCGATGTTGAGTTGATCTCATGAGCACGCCGCAAATACTGCAAGTAGATGTCCGCCCGAAGCAGATACGCATTACTTCGGGCGACAAGGTTGCGCTGGACCTTGCTCAAGGCGAAGTCACTTGGATAAACGCGCTACGGGACTATTCGGCAACGCTGAATGAACAAATTCAGATAAGTCGTTCTAGCAAGGCCATCATCTTAAAGCCTCGGTTCGGGACCAAGGGCATCCTTTGGCACGCTGTCTACATTTCGTTTCTGGATAACCTCGAAGTTTGGAAAGCGGACTTCACAACGGAACGAGTACGCAGTTGTGTTCAATCAGTGTCATCGCGGGTGCACACAAACCGAGAGCATTACAGCTATCGAACTGCTGAACGCTAACCCTCTCCCTTCTCTCCTGAGGGGAGAAGGTGGCTGACGCAAAAGGGAAGCCAGATGAGGGGGTATCTGGGGGAACGACCTTCCCCTCACCCGACCCTTTGGGTCACCCTCGCCCCGCAGACGGGGAGAGGGAGTTTGAAAAGGCGCTGAAAATGCCTGACGTCTATATCCACAATGGCCCGCTGATCATCGGTGCAGGGCTGGCCGGGCTCTCGGTCGCCCTCAATGCCGCGCCACAGCCGACGCTGGTGCTGGCCCCGGTCGAGCTGGGCGCCGCCTGTTCCTCGGCCTGGGCGCAGGGCGGCATCGCGGCGGCCCTGTCCCCGCAGGATTCCCCCGAAGCGCACGCGCAGGATACGCTGATCGCCGGGGCCGGCATCAATGACCCCGCCGCCACCCACGCCCTGACCGGCATGGGACCGGACGTGGTGCGCCGCCTCAACGCCATCGGCGCGCCCTTCGACCACCATGCCGACGGGTCTTTCGTGCTCAACCGCGAAGCGGCGCACGGCCTTGCCCGCGTGGCGCGCGTCGGTGGTGATCTGGCCGGCAAGAAGATTCTCGAAGCCGTGGTCGCCGCCGCCAAAGCCGCGCCGCATATCGACATCTGGGAAGGGGCCTTCGCCACCGGCCTGATCACATCCGACGCTCAGACGGTCATCGGAGCCGTGGTGGAACGCGGTGGTCGCACGATTGAGGTCTTTGCCCCCGTCGTGGTGCTGGCGTCCGGCGGGTCGGGCGGGTTGTTTGCCGTCACCACCAACCCCGCCAATCTGCGCGGCGAAGGCATGGCCATGGCCGCCCTTGCCGGAGCCGAGATCGCCGACCCGGAATTCGTGCAGTTCCACCCCACGGCCATCAACATCGGGGCCGACCCTGCCCCTCTGGCCACCGAAGCCCTGCGCGGCGAAGGGGCGACCCTGATCACCAAAGACGGCTATCGCTTTGCCTTTGACGATCACCCGGACGGTGAACTGGCCCCGCGTGACATTGTGGCGCGCGCCGTACACCGCGCCAATACGACCCTGGGCGGCGCGTATCTGGACTGCCGCGAAGCCATCGGCGAGCACTTCCCGCATGAGTTTCCGACCGTCTTCGCCTCGTCCATGGCGGCGGGCATCGACCCGCGCACGACGCCCATCCCGGTCGCCCCGGCAGCGCACTATCATATGGGCGGCATTCGCACCGATATTGACGGTCAGACCAGCCTGACGAACCTGTTTGCCGTCGGCGAATGTGCCTCGACTGGCGTGCACGGCGCCAATCGGCTGGCGTCCAACAGCCTGCTGGAGGCCGCCGCCTTCGGGGAGCGCGTCGGTCGCAAGGCCGCCGAAGTCGCGGCGCACGGTGCGTTTGCGCCGGATACGGATGGGGCACTGCGCCCCCTGCCCGCGCCGCGCCTGACGCCTGAGGCGCTCAAGACGCTGCGCACCGCCATGCAGGCGCACGCCGCCGTCATCCGCGACGAAACGGGCCTCAAAACCCTGCTCGAAACGATCACGGGGCTGGAGGCCGCGTTCAAAGGTGCGTTACCTTTGGTCGCGGCGCGCCTGATCGCGCAATGCGCCTTGCAAAGGCGTGAGAGTCGCGGTTCTCATTATCGTCAGGACTATCCCGAAACGGCGACTGAGGGGCAACGCACCTTCGTCCGTTTGACAGAGGGTGGCCTGATACAGAGGCAAACGCAAAAGGAAGTGGCTTAAGATGTATATTACCGGACTGCCTGACCTGCTCATCGAACCCGTGGTCCGCGACGCCCTGCGCGAGGATCTGGGGCTGGCCGGTGACGTCACCGCCGACGCCGTCATCCTGCCGCGCGCCCGCTTCAAGGCGGAATTCAAGGCCCGCGAAGCCGGTATCCTTTCCGGCATCGACTGCGCGCGTCTGGCCATGAGCCTGATGGACCCGCATATCCGCTTTGAGATCGTCAAGCCCGACGCCGCCGAGGTTGTGGCTGGCGACGTGATTGCGCGCGTCGAAGGCAATGCGCGCGCCATTCTGGCGGCCGAGCGCGTGGCGCTGAACCTGTTGTCACACCTGTCGGGGGTGGCGACCCTGACGCACACCTATGTGCGGCTGGTCGAAGACCTACCGACGCGCATCGCCTGTACGCGCAAGACCCTGCCGCTGCTGCGCGGCCTTCAGAAGCATGCCGTCAAGTGCGGGGGCGGCCACAACCACCGCTACGGCCTCGATGACGCTATCCTGATCAAGGACAACCATATCGCCATCTGCGGCGGTGTTGAGAAAGCGCTGGAATTGGCCAAGGCCTCGGCCGGTCACACCCTGAAGATCGAGGTCGAGGTCGATTCGCTGGCCCAGCTTAAACAGGCCCTGCCGTTCCGGCCGGACGTGGTGATGCTCGACAACTTCAATCTGGAGCAACTGCGCGAGGCCGTGGCGCTGGTCAAGGGGGCGACCCTTCTCGAAGCCTCAGGCGGCGTCAATCTTGATACGGTGCGCGCCATTGCCGAAACCGGCGTGGATGTGATCAGCGTCGGCGCCCTCACCCACTCGGCTCCGGTGTTCGATATAGGGCTGGACGCCGTTTAATCCGGAATTTTTGGGTCCCTCGCCGGGTGCGGGCTCTGCCACCTTGGCCGCAGCCTGAATGGCGGCTTGAGCGGAATGATTCATTCCGCTCTGATTTTTTCTGAGACATTCAGGCGCGCGGTGACCCACTGGCTGAGCGGGCGATCGACGACCGCCTCAAACACGAAGGCCGCGGCGATCGCGGCGGCCACGCAAAGGCCCCAGACGATCCAGTGCACCGGCTCGGACAGGGCGAAGCGGTGCACCAGCATGCCGTCTATGCCGAGGGCGACCGCCCCCACGACCGTGTGGATCAGAAACAGGGCGTAAGAGACCCGGCCCAGCCGCCTGGTCAGGTGGCTTTCGTGGAAACGCACCCCCGCCGACAGGACCAGAACGGTGGCCAGCGCAGCGAGTATGACCGCATCCGACAGGGTGTGGCGCAACAGGCTGCCCAGAACCATGACCGTACACAAGCTGATCGCCATGGCGATGACGTAGGTCCGCTGCGACACCGTGACCCCGGCGGTCAGGCGCTCCAGCAGCGTCCCGATAAAGAACAGCGGCAGAGCCCGGATCAGGCCGTACTGGAAGGGCAGATCGACGAAGGCATGGCCAATCAGGGCGGCCAGCCCAAGCCCCAGCCCTAGCACGCCGACCACAGCCGCCGCCAATGCCGGGCGGTTCAGGCGGTAGAGAGGACCGGCGCTCAGGCTGAACAGGCTGTAGCACACCACCAGCGCCGACAGGGTCCAGGTCGGTACGTTCCAACCGGCTATCTGACTGACCCCCAGCCCGTGCACCAGCATCAGTTGCGCGACAAAGCCGGACAGGGTGTATTTTTCGGCGTGGCCGGGGGGATGACCTTGCAGAGTCGCCAGCGTCACCACCACCAGCAGCAGCAGCAACGCCACGATGTGCGAGGGCCACAGGCGTAGGAGGCGCCGGCTGACGAAGCTGACCGGACCAACCCGGTGTTCGGCCAAACGCGAGCCATAGGCGCGCATCAGGATAAAACCGGACAGCATCAGAAAGAAATCGGTCGCCAGCCAGCCCTGCCACAGGACGGGGATCAGATCGCCCAGTGGGCGCGGGGCCGATTCACCGAAATGGAACAGCAAAATAAAACCCGCCGCCAGAAAGCGCAGGACATCGAGACTGGCGCCCCCTGCTCTGGGGTGGGGGGCAAGAGGGCTAACGCTTACGCTCATCCGGCGGGGCTCATTCTTTATCCAGCCAGATAACGCAGGCAGGTTAATATATTGGGTAAAGACAGTCTTAGCCAAATGCGCGGGCGCACTGATGTCGGACTCGTTAAAAAACGCAACCCCGGCACGTATGTACCGGGGTTGTGGTCTTTATTCAGGTTGAAACCGAAGCGACGAGTTAAATGCCGCGATCTCCCTCCTCCCCATAGAATGGGGAGGAGAAAGCCGTGTTAATCTTAAATCACCACCACGGCCTAAAACCCTTACTTCTTCTCAGGCGTCGCCGGCGCGGGCGGCGTGCGCTTGATGCCCGCCTTTTCGCCCGGCTTCATGAACTTGACCAGCACGCGCTGACCGATCAGCAGGGGCGCGGCGTCGGCCGTCACCACGACTTCGACGACGCGCTCATCGGACGCTTCGTTGCCGCTGTCGGACAGGAGCTTGCGCGAACCGAAGGTGGCGGCCAT
>NZ_JAIXSV010000140.1 GCF_027484505.1 Asticcacaulis sp. | reverse complement strand
TTTGTGCGTCTGACGCTCCAACAAACAAAAAACCGACCGTTTGAGAGGTTATGGAACAAAGGTCGGGTTAACCACCGCCCAGAAGGCCGATTTGGGTTTCCCCGTCGTGTCGAACAGGAGGGGGTGGTTTAGCCGGTTCACAGGGAACGAACTCAGCCAGGTATGGTTGTCAGCCACGCCCCAGGTGGTAACGGACTTCACGCTTGGCTGGCTGGCAAACAGGTCGTACATGGCCCGGTATTGCAGCGCCTGCGCCCGGATGCTGTCCCAATAGGCCGCCGTGCCTTCGGTCAGGGACGGGGCGCAGCCCGTGGCCGGCGTGCCGAAGCAACTGCCGGGGTCTGAGCCATACAGGGACACATCGAGTTCCGTTACGTGGTTGATCAGGCCGCGGGTCTCCGCGGCCTGAAACGCGGCGCGGACATTGGCCACGGGGGGCCAGCTTGTGGTGATGTGCAACTGGTGGCCGATGCCATCGAGCGGTACGCCGCGCGTCAGCAGCGTGTCCACAATGCTCATCAGGCGCGCCAGCTTGTCTGTGTTTTCGGTGCTGTAGTCATTGATGAACAGCTTGACCGTCGGATCGGCGGCGCGGGCGGCGCGCAGGGCAATTTCGATATAGTCGGCCCCCAGCACCTGATACCAGCGGCTGTTGCGATAGGGGCTGCCGGCCGAGTCGCTGGTCGGTTCGTTGACCACGTCCCACGCATAGACCTTGCCTTTGAAATAGGTCGCTACGTCGGTGATATAGCGTTCAAGCCGCGCCTGCACCGTCGCCTTATAGGTGGCGCTGGTGCTGTCACCCGCAAAGAACCAGTCTGGAGCTGAGCTATGCCACAGCAGGGTGTGGCCACGCACGGCAATGTTGTTGGCGCTGGCAAAGGCGATGACCTGATCGGCGAGCGTGTAATTATAGACCCCCGCACTGGTGCCGATGGCGTGCGGTTTCATACAGTTTTCGGCGGTTATCGAGTTGGCGTGCGTTTTGAGCACGGGCTGCGAAATCGCGTTATTGATCTCGTTCGGTTCTGCCGTCATGCCCACCAGAAACTTGCCGTTGAAATGGGTCTTGAGCGCTGGGGCCGTGGCCGGGTCGGGCAGGGTGGGGCCTGAGACGGAGGTGGATGAACTGCTAGAAGCGGAGGAGGATCCGGGTGAGGCACTGCCGCCCCCGCCGCCGCCGCCTCCACAACTGGCCAGTACCGACGCGCCAGCCACCCCCATCAGCAGGCCGCGCCTGCTGAGCGTGTCAGAGATTTTCATGTTCACTCCCGGTATCTTTTTGTTTTTGTTGAAGGCCGTACGCGCCAGCCTCCACATAGTGAGAATGACACAGAAATTTTGATAGCGGTATCACAAAAAGAGGCCGGAGGCGGTTGCCCCCGGCCTGTGCCTTTTGGGCGGATAGATGCTCTATTTCAGCAGGGCCGCGTCGCCCCAGGTCACCGCCACGGCGTTGGCGCTTTTGCTGCCGCTGGTGGCCACCAGTTCGATCAGACGGACGCCTTTAAGGTCAGCCGACAGCGCCTGCGGGGCCTGTCCGAAGCGCAGGGGTTGGGACTTGGCGAGCAGCTTGCCGTCGCCGTAGACGGCGAAGGTCACGGCCTCGGTGGTGTTGAGCGTGGAATCGTCCACGCCGACCTTCGCTTCAAATCGGCGCTCGGACTGCACCCGTACCTCCAGCCGCGAATTGGCGAGGATGCCGATACCGCTGCGGAAGGCCTTGCCGGCGATCTGAAGCGGGCGGCCATAGGGGGAGGCGTCGGCCTGAGCGCCGCCCCAGCCGGTGTAGGCCGGGATGTCGCCGCGCCCGCGCGTGCCGTTCCACGGGCTTTTCATGCGATAGATGAAAGGATCGGCCTGCGGCACCACCACGCCATCGACGGCCGGGTTGACGCGGCCCGGCAGGTCGGACAGATATTGGCCATTGCTCAGCACGGGCGTGCCGCTGGCCATAAAGATCAGGGTCTGGTGCGGTTCGAGTTGGAACTTGGCCTCGCCGGTGAACGGCGTCTGATCGGCCTGCGTCCACAGATCGCGCAGCGTGACCGGTTGATTGGCCAGATATTTCAGGTGCTCGGCGGTCAGGATGACCTCCTTGCCCTCCGCCGTGCGGTTGAACAGGGCCACGGCCTTGCGCGTCGGGTCCGCGCCGACCGTCTTGATCAGGATCTGTATATCGTCGCTATCGTAGGTGAGGACCGCCTGATGGCCGCCGGCATCCTGATTGAGTGCAATAAGCGCCTCATTGCCGAAAATCTGCATCAGCTCTGGGGTGGCCTGTTTCAGGTCATAGCCGATGAGCAGCGGCGCATTGATCATGGCCCACAGGGCGAAGTGTGAGCGGGCCTGCACAAGGTGCTGCGCGTCGAACTCCCCATGTCCGATAAACAGCATGTCCGGATCGTTCCAGCTTCCCGGATGGGCATAGAGGGCGCGGGTGGCCGCCGAGTCGAAATTGCTCAGCATCCGCGACCATGAGGGGGTCAGGTCGTCGCTGGTGCGCGACAGATTGCCGACATCCTTACCCCAGGCACGCACATCGGCGGAGCCCCAGGCGCAGAGCGAAAAGACGTAATCACCGTCCGGATTACTGGCCTTCAGGCTGCTGCCGATTTGCTTATACAGCGCTTTGACGGCGGGAATATTGGTGCGGCTGATGGATTGGAAATCAATCAGCGGCGGCAGTTCGCGATAGGTGCCGGCCTTGACGCGCTCGGAGTCGGCGCCAAAGGCGCGCACGCCGCAGCCATCGACCTTGATGAAGTCGAAACCCCATTCCTTGAAATAGAGGGGTATGTCCTGTTCGATATGGCCATAGAGCCCGACTTCGCGCTCCTGTACCGTGCCTTCAGGCAGGTTGGGGGTGTTGGGGCCGCCATAGGCCTGCGAGCAGGCATTGCGCCCCAGATCGGAATAGATGCCGGCCTTCAGCCCCATCTGATGGATACGGTCGGTGAAGGGGCGAAAGCTCGTCTCCTCCGGGCCACCGACGGCCGCCGACGGGAAGAGTTTGGTGCGTATCTGCATACGGCCGTCCGACTGGCGCCGCTTGAGCCACCAGCCGTCGTCGATATTGATGTAGCGGTAGCCCTTGGCCGCCAGACCACTCTCGACGATGATGCGGGCGGAATCGAGCACCCGCGCCTCGGTCAGATCGGTGCCAAAGGCGTTCCACGAACTCCAGCCCATCGGCGGGGTTGCGGCGCGGCCTTCGCTATAGGCGCTCCACTTACCCGTTGCGGCCAGAGGGTCGGCCGCAGTCTCGGCGCGCGCGGCGGCGGTCAGGGCGAGGCTCAGAGCCAGCGCCATGGGGGCGGCGTGTCTGGCCAGGCGATGAAATGCAGGCGTCATGGAAAACCTTTCGAACGCAAAGTCAGGGTGACCGGCCCGCCGATCGGGCGGCGGCAGTCGTCAGAATGAAATGGCAGGGTCGCCGGAACTCGCTAACGGGAGACGCAGGAAAAGCCGCAAGGTCGCGAGGTTGGCGCGAGCCTTCGTGTGTGCGTCAGTCCCTGATCTTTGCAGGCTTTTTTTACGAAAACCGCTATTGCCGTTTCGCCGCCCGTTGTGTGCACGCTAATATATCAGACAAATTGCGTCAATCGTTCAGACTTAGCCCTCGGTAAAAATGGGTGAGTGCGGCGGCAAAGACAGACAGTTGGCGCAATAAGTCGGACATATGGCTTGGCCTTTGCGTCATTTTGTGTTAGCGATATCATAATGGCTGCGTAAAAGCCAAGGGATCAGGGGCGGTGCAATTCGCCATATCTCAATAAATACAGGGAGTTATAATGAAACCGCTCGTCCTCACAGGCGTATTGTCCCTTCTCGCCCTGACCCTGCCAGCTGCGGCGCAGGAGCGTGTCTCCGTGATGGTGGACGCCACCAAGCCCGGCGCGAAGATTGACCGCCGCATCTTTGGTCAGTTTGCCGAACACCTCGGCAGCGGCATCTATGAAGGCGTGTGGGTCGGCAAGGACTCATCCATCCCCAATACGCGCGGTATCCGTAACGATGTGGTCGCGGCTCTGAAAGCCATCAAGGTGCCGGTCGTGCGCTGGCCCGGTGGCTGCTTTGCTGACGAATACCACTGGCGGCGTGGCATTGGCCCGGAACGCAAGGCCATGATGAACGCCAACTGGGGTGGCGTGATCGAGCCCAACACCTTCGGCACCGACGAATTTATGGACTTCGCCTCGCAGGTGGGGGCCGAGGCCTATATTTCGGTCAATGTCGGCTCCGGCACGGTGGGCGAAGCGGCCGAGTGGCTGGAATATATGACCTCAAGCCCTGAAAATGGCATCGGGGCCGAACGCGCCAAAAATGGCCACCCGGAACCCTATAAGGTGCCGTTTGTCGGGTTGGGCAACGAAAGCTGGGACTGCGGCGGGGCTATGACGCCGGACTTCTACGTCAGCCAGATGAAGATGTATGCGCGCTTTGTGCGCAACTATAACAAGGCCCAGCCGATGCAACGCATCGCCGTCGGCCCCAATGGCGGCGACACGGCCTATACCGAAGCGGTGATGAAATCCTATAAGGGCCGTAGCTGGGCCTGGGATATCGAAGGCCTGTCGCTGCACTATTATACGACGGGCGGCGGCTTCCCCCTGACGCAGAAATCTACTGGCTTCGGCGAAAAGGAATATGCGGTCATCCTTCAGGACACGCTGAAGATGGATGAACTCATCAAGACCCACTCCGCCATCATGGACAAGTACGACCCGGAAAAGAAGGTGTCGCTGGTCGTCGATGAATGGGGCGCGTGGTACGTGGCGACGCCCGGCACCGATCCCGGCTTCCTGATGCAGCAGAACACGCAGCGTGACGCGGTGCTGTCGGCGCTGAACCTCAACATCTTTGCCCGCCACGCCGACCGTGTGCGCATGGCCAATATCGCCCAGATGGTCAATGTGCTTCAGGCGATGATCCTGACGGACAAGGACAAGATGCTGCTGACGCCGACCTATCACGTCTTCCGCATGTACGTGCCGTTTCAGGATGCCACCTTCATCCCGGTGACGCTGAATGCCGGGACCTACAGCTTTGGCGACATCCGCCTGCCGCGCGTCGATGCGCTGGCAGCGCGTGGGGCGGACGGGAAGATCTATCTCTCCCTGACCAATCTTGACCCCAAAACGCCGGTGGATATCGACGTGGCCAGCCTGAACTTTAAGGCGAAGACCGTGACCGGCGAAACCCTCTCGGCGGCGACGTTCGATACCTACAACACCTTCGCGGCCCCGGCGACGATCGCGCCCAAAGCGGTCACGGCGAAGATGACGGATGGCAAGGTGATGGTCCGCCTGTCACCGGCCTCGGTCACCGTACTGACCCTGCACCCCTGACCCTTCCGGCCACCTCGAAGACGATCGGCGTAAGGAGACGACCATGACGGCGAGCCGCCAACCCAACCGCTACCTCACCGCAGCCGTACTGGTGGCCCTGATCTCTGTGGGTGCGTTGCAACCGGCGGCAGCGCAGAACCCGCTCGATGCCCCCGGCTATCAGGATACGACCAAACCGGCTGAGGCGCGGGCGGCGGACCTTGTGTCGCGCATGACGCTGGAAGAAAAGACGGCGCAGCTGATCAACGACGCCCCGGCCATTCCGCGCCTCAATGTGCGCGAATACAACTGGTGGAACGAAGGGCTGCACGGGGTGGCCGCCGCCGGTTACGCCACCGTCTTCCCCCAGGCTGTGGGTCTGGCTGCCACCTGGGATGAGCCGCTGATCCATCGCGTCGCCGACACGATCAGCGTCGAGTTTCGCGCCAAATATCTGAAGGAGCGCCACCGTTTCGGCGGTTCGGACTGGTTCGGCGGCCTGACCGTGTGGTCGCCCAATATCAATATCTTCCGCGATCCGCGCTGGGGCCGGGGTCAGGAGACCTATGGCGAAGACCCGTACCTGACGGCGCGCATGGGCGTGGCCTTCGTCAAGGGGCTTCAGGGTGATGATCCGGTCTATTACCGCACCGTGGCGACGCCCAAACACTATGCCGTCCATTCGGGACCGGAAGCCGGCCGCCACCGCGACAATTTTAATCCGTCGCCCTATGACCTTTTTGACACCTACCTGCCCGCTTTCAGGGCCACCATCACCGAAGGTCAGGCCGGGTCGATCATGTGCGCCTATAACGCCATCAACGGTCAGCCCGCCTGCGCCAACGAAGACCTGCTGGTCAAATATCTGCGCAAGGACTGGGGCTTCAAGGGCTTCGTCGTGTCTGACTGTGACGCGGTAGGCGATATCTATTACAAGACCTCGCATGCCTATCGCCCCACCCCCGAAGAAGGGGTGACGGCGGCCTATCTGATGGGTACGGACCTCATCTGCGGCAATGCCAATGAGGCCGACCACCTGACCCGCGCTGTGCGTCAGGGTCTGCTGCCGGAAAAGACGCTCGATACGGCGCTGATCCGCCTGTTTACCGCGCGCTTCAAACTGGGGCAGTTCGATCCGCCCGCCAAGGTCTTCCCGAAGATCACGGCGGAGGATTACGACACACAGGCCAATCGCGATTTCTCGCAAAAGGTCGCCGAGTCGGCCATGGTCCTGCTCAAGAACGAGAACAATCTGCTGCCGCTGAAGGGCGAGCCGCGCCATATCGCCGTCATAGGCCCCAATGCCGACACGCTCGATTCGCTGGTGGGCAATTACAATGGCGATCCGTCGCACCCGGTGACGGTGCTGTCCGGTATCCGCGCCCGCTTCCCGAAGGCGACCGTCACCTATGCGCAGGGGTCGGGCCTGATCGACCTGGTGATGACGGCGGTACCCGATAGCGCCTTCTGCCGCGACGAAGCCTGCACCCAAACTGGCGTGACGGTCAGCCACTTTGCCAATGCCGACCTGAGCGGCGCGCCGCTGACGACGGGCAGCGAAGGCGGGATGCGTCAGGTCTGGGCCGGTGAAAACCGCAGCGGGGCCGTGCGCTATGACGGCTATCTGACGGCACCGGAAACGGGAGAATACCGCTTCCGTTATGACGCGCATGGCGGCTATCGCATCTGGGTCAATGACAAGATGATCGTCGATGCCTGGCGTGTGGACTGGCGGCCCTCCATCGCCACCGGAAGCGTGCGCCTTGAGGCCGGGTCGCGCAACCGCATCCGCGTCGAATCCTTCCAGCGCCAGCCGAAGGGCGAGGAGACGCTGGTGTGGAGCCTGCCATCCGATAAGGGCGCGCAGGCGGCTGTGGCGGCGGCCAAGCAAGCCGATCTGGTCGTCTTTGTGGCGGGCCTGTCGCAGCGCGTCGAAGGCGAAGAGATGCGCGTCGAAACCGAAGGCTTTTCGGGCGGTGACCGCACCAGCCTCAACCTGCCGCCGGTTCAGCAAAAGGTGCTGGAGCAGGTCAGCGCCGCCGGTAAGCCGGTGGTTCTGGTCCTGATCAACGGCAGCGCGCTCAGTATCAACTGGGCCGATCAGAACGTCCCGGCCATTGTCGAAGCCTGGTATCCGGGCGGGCAGGGCGGGGCGGCCGTGGCGCGTCTGATCGCCGGGGACTATAGCCCCGCCGGCCGCCTGCCCGTCACCTTCTACCTCTCGGCCGATCAGCTCCCGGCCTTTACTGACTACAGCATGAAGGGGCGCACCTATCGCTACTTCAAGGGAGAGGCCCTCTATCCGTTCGGCTACGGCCTGTCCTACACCACCTTCCGCTACGCCCCCCTGACCCTGTCGGCGCGTCAGGTGGCCGGCAACGGTCAGGTCACTGTATCGGCCGAGGTCACCAATAGCGGCTCGCGCGACAGCGATGAGGTGGTGCAGCTCTATCTCAGCTATCCCGGCCAGAAGCTGGCG
Organism: Asticcacaulis sp.; assembly: GCF_027484505.1. GTDB lineage: Bacteria > Pseudomonadota > Alphaproteobacteria > Caulobacterales > Caulobacteraceae > Asticcacaulis. The sequence continues at coordinate 3,378 of NZ_JAIXSV010000140.1, read as the reverse complement.
CCGATCCGGGCGCTGGCGCGCTTCGAGCGCATCCATCTGAAAGCCGGAGAGACGAAAACGGTCAGCTTTACCCTCGACCCGCAGGCGCTCAGCACCGTCAATGCCGACGGCTCGCGCTCGGTCAAGGCGGGCAAGGTCGAGCTGTGGCTCGGCGGTGGGCAACCCGTAACGCGCAAGGGTCTGGCCGCGCCGGCGGGCGTCAGGGGCACCCTGACCGTCACCTCGCCTTACGACCTTAAGCCCTGATCGCGGCGTGGGCTTACAACTTATCGAACACTGAGCCCATGCGCGGGGCGAATAAACGCTCATAGGTGCGCAGCAGATAGTTGTCGGTCATGCCCGACACGTAGTCGCAGATGACGCGCGGATCGTCCGAGGCGGCGGCGTAGCGGGCGTACTGATCGCGTGGCAAGAGGCGTTTGGGGTCCGATTGCAGGGCCTCAAACACCGCCACCACCATGGCCTGCCCCTTGAACTCCAGATGCTGCACGCTGGGGGAACGGATCACTTCGTCAAACACAAACCCTTTGAGCGCCTTGAGGAAACGCGCCGGGCCGTCGGGCAGTTCGACGCGATAGCGCAACAGCGGCTCTGCGAAGGCATCGTCTTCGGCAAAACGCGCATGGGTGATGAAATGCCCGACCATTCGGCTGATGTAGCGCTTGCGACTATCTGAACCACCAAATAACGCATTTACCGTCCGCTCGTAGATGTCGTTACCCGGCTTATCCTTGTCTCTTTCGCGTACAGCATCCAGAAACGAGGTGCAGGCACTTTCGGGCACAGCGCGGCGAAAGGCGCTTTCGCTCACCAGATTGAGCGCAATGGCGTCTTCGAGGTCGTGCACGCCATAGGCAATGTCGTCGGCCACGTCCATCAGGCTGCAATCGAGCGATTTGTGCCGCGTGGCGTGGTGGCTGTCGGCTTTGGTTTCCAGCGCCTGAAACCGCGCCCGGTCCTCGTCGGACAGGAGGTCCAGCACCCAGTCCACCACATCCGACTCGCTGTCGAGGTAACCCTTGGGCGGCTTTGAGGCGCGGCAATCAATAATGTCGATGGTGGTCGGCCCCTGCATCAGGGCCGGCCTGCGCGCCGGGTGGGCCGCCTTTGACAGGGCGACCGGGTATTTCAGTACGCCCAGGAGCGTCCTTCGTGTCAGATTGGCCCCGGCGCTTTTGGAGAATGTCTCAAGCCGCGACAGGATGCGCAGGGTCTGGCCATTACCCTCAAAGCCGCCGTTGTCGCGCATACAGTAGTGTAAGGCCACTTCGCCGCCGTGGCCGAAGGGTGGATGGCCGAGGTCGTGCGTGCAGCCGATGGCCTGAATCAGCGCGCGGTCGGGCAGGTGGGCGGCGGCGGGGTGCCCGGCGTGGTGGGTCTTGAGCTGCTTGTTGAGGCTGCCGCAAATCTGCGCCACCTCCAGCGAATGGGTGAGGCGCGTGCGGTAAAAGTCGCTGTCCCCCAGATTGAGGATCTGCGTCTTGCCCTGAAGGCGGCGGAAAGAAGCCGAATGGATGATGCGGGCATAGTCGATATCCCCGGCATCGCGGGCGTCATCGGCTTTGGCGGACCAGTTTTCGCGGCGGGCGTACCAGGACATCAGATTCGTTCACGGCTGAAAAAGAGACTTTAGGCGGGCCGGGGGCCTGCCGCCAGTGACGAATCCATCACAACGCGCTAAACACACCAAAACAGAGGATTCCGCCATGCCCCGCCGTTTCTGCTTTGCCCTCGACCTGCACGATGATGCCGACCTGATCGCGCGTTACAAGGCGTGGCACGCCCCCGGTCAGGTGCCGGGCCCCATCATCCGCAGCATCCGCGAGGCCGATATCCAGTCCATGGAAATCTGGCAGGCGCACGACCGCATGTTCATGATCATGGAAGTCGGTGACGCCTTCGCACCGGACGCCAAGGCCGCCGCCGATGCGGCTTCGGAAGACGTGCAGGCGTGGGAGCGCCTGATGTGGGAATTCCAGAAGCCCCTGCCCAAGGCACAGCCGGGTGAAAAGTGGGTGGCCATGACCCGCATCTTCACCCTTGATGAGCAACCTTAAAAATACGGTTTCAGAGCCGCCGCCAGAACCGGCACCTGCGCGGTGGCCAGCCCGGCCAGATTGACCCGTCCCGACGCCGCCATGTAGATGCCGTGCTGCGTGCGCAGGCTTAGCACCTGCTCCGGGCTGAGCGGCAGGGTCGAAAACAGGCCGTTCTGCCGCGTTAGAAAGCCCAGACCCGGATGCGCTGCCGCCAGCGCCGCTCGCAGGCTGTGGACGCGCAGACGCATGGCGTCGAGTTCATCGGACCACATTTTCGTAAGCGCCGCGTCGCTGAGGATCAGCCGCACCACAGCCGCGCCGTGATCAGGCGGCATGGACCACAGGGTGCGCGCGAGATTGATCAGATTGCCGCGCAGTCGCTCACGCCGCGCCGCGTCGCGGCACTGATAGAAGAGGGCGCCGACGCGATCCCGGTAAAGGGCGAAGTTCTTATTGCATGAATAGGCGATCAGGGCTTCGGGCACGTGTTTAAGCAGGTCGCGCATCGGCGCGGCATCGGCCTCCAGACCCTGCCCCAATCCCTGATAGGCGAGGTCGATCAGCGGCAGCAGGCCGCGTTCGACGCACAGGCTGGCCACTTCGCGCCACTGCTCAGGGCTGAGATCGGCCCCGGTCGGGTTGTGGCAACAGGCGTGCAGCAGGACGACATCGCCGGGGGCGGCGCTTTCCAACGCCTTGCGTAAAGCGGGGAAGATTACCGACTGCGTGTCGCGGTCGAAATAGCGGTATTCGCGGAGGGTCAGCCCCGCGTCTTCCAGCAGGGGGAAGTGGTTGATCCAGGTGGGGGTTCCCACCCACACCGTCGCACCGGGCCGGGCGCGATTGAGCAGTTCCGCCGCCAGCCGCAACGCCCCCGTGCCGCCGGGCGTCTGCACGCCGCTAAGCGCCGGGTCGCCGTGCCGCGCCTCACCGAAAACCACCGGGATCAGCGCCTCGACAAAGCCCATATCGCCGGCCGTCCCCAGATAGCTCTTGGAAGTCTGGCTGTTCAGCAGGGCGGATTCGGCCTGTTTGACGGCGGCCATGACCGGGGTGTGGCCCTGTTCGTCCTTATAGACGCCGACGCCGAGGTCGATCTTGTCGGGGCGCGGATCGGCCCGGTGCAACTGGATCAGCTCCAGCAGGCTGTCGGACGGCTGATCCTTCAGGGCGGCGAAGAGGAGGGAGGCGGTCAGGGTCGCGGTCACGTCAGAGTCCAGTTCAGGCGGTAAAAATCTGCCCGTCGCGCACGGCGACCGGCCAGGGGGTGAGGGACGCACCGGGGCAGGGACCGCCGACGCACACACCGTTTTGAATGTCGAACAGCGCGCCGTGCCAC
>NZ_JAIXSV010000171.1 GCF_027484505.1 Asticcacaulis sp. | reverse complement strand
TCGGCCTTTTGCGCTTGCCGGCCCCCTCTCCTTATACCGCCAGCCTGGAGGCAACGGGCAGCTTCACCGATGTCGGCTTCGCCATCCATCTCTGCTGGGTGGACCAGCAGGCGCGGGTGATGACGGGGGTGACCCGGACCGGCGGCATCATTCGCCAAACCGATGGCAGCCGGCTTTTGTCCCGGCCCGCTTGGCAACTGGCCGAGGAGGTCAAACAGTTTGCCCGGCGGCAGGACAGGTCCGGGGCCGCCAACCGGCAGGCCTGGGCCAAGATGCGCGCGCTGGCCGTGAAGGCCGGAGCCAGAATGGATGATTTCCTGCGACGGTCGGTGGTCATCAGCCTCGACAAGCTGGACCTGAACATGAATCTGGTGTCGGTGGACGGCACGCCCGTTGTGGAGCTGCGCCCTGGTGCGGCCGACATTCCAATGGCCCCCTGGCTGAAGGTATTTGATCAGTACAGACAGGTGCAGGACCAATATGATCTGATTTTGGATGATAGCACGGTCATGCGGATCATCCCGGATGAACCGGTGAAGCAGGTACTACGCGAAATCCGCGACATGCCGAGACGTCGGGTGGCCGGCCAACGGGCCAAGACCTTTCTGCGCAACCCCTACGCCGTTCTGGGGCCAGCGATGGAAGGGGTCGTGCATCCCGCCCGGTTTGAGGAACTGCGCCGCGCAGCGGGCATTCATTTCAACAGCTTCAGCATTCACCCGCGTCGCGAGCCGGATGGCCGGGTCCGGCAGGTCGATATCCGGATTTCGCCCGATGATGAAGCGGTGACGCCGCTCCCTCCGCTTGTCCTGACGGGCAAGCCAGACGTCGCGCGCTTCGCCAACCAGTTGGCGCAGGCTCACAGCCGGGGTGATCCCTGCCTGGCCTTCGACGGTCAGGAGCTTGACCTTCGCGGGGATGTTGGGCAGCAGCTGGCGACGCTGTCCGCCCTCATCGCCGACCGCTGGTCATCCCGGCAGCCGGTGCCCAGTCTGGCTGATATCATGGATCTTTCCCGCTATTCGGCACGCGTCACCGGCTTTGACATCTATCACCCCGTCTATTCCCCCTACATTCAGAAAACGGAGAAGGGAGAGGGCTGGTTGCCGGATAGCATCCAGCCGGTGATCGCCTGCCACCCGCCCGGTGCCGATGCGCCGGTGCATTTCACCGTAGAGACCGAGCAGCTCAACGAACTGTCTAGCAAAGTGCAGAACGCGCCGGCCAACGGACAGGACATGATCCAGATGGAGGGCTGGCCGGGACCTGTTTCGGTGTCAGAAGCGTTAGGCATTCTACAGGCCTATCAGCCTTTGCTGGCCTCGTCTCAAGCGCCGACGGAACCCCAGAGTTCCGGGGGTGGCATGGCGGAGGAGATGGCCGAGTTTGACCATGGACCGGCGGCGGGGGTCATTGGAGAGGAGCCAGGGTCGCCGATCCAGCTGACCATAGCCGAGAATATTGAACGGGACGATTACGCGGAAAAGCGCGGCGAGCTTCTGGCCTTTGATGAGGGGACTGCACCGTCCTTGCCCACGGCCTTGGCCCCGCAAGTCCGCCTGTTACCGCATCAGGTCAGCGGTATCGCCTGGCTGCAGAACCTGTGGCGTCACCCGGCCCATGCCCGCGGATGCGTGTTCGCCGACGATATGGGCCTGGGCAAGACGCTTCAATTGCTGACCTTCATCCATTGGTATCTTGAAAGCGACCCGGATGCAGCACCGGTCCTGGTGGTAGCTCCCGTCAGTCTTCTGGAGAATTGGCAGAACGAAATCCGCAAGTTTTTCAAGGCTGGCGCGGCGCGGACGCTGACACTCTATGGCAAGGACCTGGACAGGGTGCGGGTTCCGGTCAGCACGTTGACAGAGGAATACCGCGCCGCCGGTGTCGGCAAGCTGCTAAGCGACGGGTGGCGCGGTACGGCGCAGATCGTACTGACCACCTATGAAACCATGCGCGACCAAGAATTGTCCCTGGCCCGCGAACGCTGGGGCATCATGGTCTGTGACGAGGCGCAGAAGATCAAAACGCCCAACGCGCTGGTCACCCGTGCCGCAAAGAAACAAAATGTCCGCTTCCGTATCGCCTGTACCGGCACGCCGGTTGAAAACTCGCTGACCGATCTGTGGTGTCTGTTTGATTTCATTCAACCGGGATTGCTGCTTCCCCTGAATGCCTTTGCCAGCACCTTTGTGCGACCGATTGAGGCCAAGACGGACGAACAGCGCAACCGGGTGGAGGCGTTGCGCACCCTGGTCACGCCACAGATATTGCGGCGGACTAAGGCCGATGTCACCCAGTTGCCCCCCAAGCATCAGGAAACCTGCGAACTGCCCATATCGTCCCGACAGCGGCAGCTCTATACGGAGGCCGTGAATAGCCTGGCCAATCGGCGGGCAGCACAGGAAACGGGAAAGGGTGGCAATGTTGGCAACATAATTCTCTCGCTGATTCATGACATCCGAATGATCTGCGCCCATCCGCATCATTCTAAGTTCACCAACCCGGGCAGCACGCCTCCGGGAGCCGAACGATTAGATTCACCAAAGCTGGACTGGTTGCACGGCTATCTGGACAAGGTTCGGGCCAAGGGAGAGAAGGCCATTGTCTTTACCGAGTTCCGCGACATTCAGCGCCAGCTGCAAAGAACCCTCTCCTTGCAATTCGGCCTGTCGGTGCAGGTGATCAATGGTGACAACAAGGCGCAAACCGTGGGCGACAGCCTGTCACGGCAGCGGTTGATTGATAATTTCCAAGCCCGGCCAGGCTTCAACGTGATCATCCTGTCGACCACGGCAATCGGATTTGGCGTGAACATCCAAGCCGCCAACCATGTCATCCATTTCACCCGCCCCTGGAACCCCGCGAAAGAGGATCAGGCAACCGACCGCGCCTATCGCATCGGGCAGGAACGGGAAGTCCACGTCAAATACCCCACCATCACCTCGCCCGACTTCGTGACCTTCGAGGCAAAGCTGGCCAGACTGCTGGACGCTAAGCGGCAATTGGCCGACGATATCCTGAATGGATATGAGGATATTTCAGTCGCTGAGTTCTCCAATCTGACTGGCCCTGACGGAACCGGTGTGATGGAGGATGGACCGATTGATGGTAGGTTTCTGCGGTCAATCGGGCCGGCCATGTTCGAACGGCTCTGCCTTGAGATCTGGAAAAGTCAGGGTTACAGCGTTTATTCAACCCCGAAATCCGGGGACGGCGGGGTGGATATCGTAGCGATCAAGGGGGATGT
>NZ_JAIXSV010000119.1 GCF_027484505.1 Asticcacaulis sp. | reverse complement strand
GTAGGGGCGATGATCCGCTATACGCGCGGTCAAACCACCTATCTGACACTCAGACGTCTTCCGCGTGAGGGTGCGGCAGCAGACAGGCAGACGGCTGCCCTGGTCTCAACCTGGTTGCAGGGGCTCGGGCGTGATTTGCGTGGCATGACCTCTGCTGAGCGCACGCAGGCGGTTCGACATCACCTGTCAATGATGCTCGATATACTGAGAGTATCCGCATAGGCATCGGTACGTGTCTCGGCGTCTTCGAGAAGTGGGCGCTCCGTCATCCGCCTTTTTGGCCCTGATCGTACTTTGACGCACCGAACTCAGGCGCGGGCGCTTCATCAGGCACAGCCTCGCCGTCTATTCGGGAATTGTTACCGACGGTCCGTGCCCGGTTAGTGATTTCTGCCGCAAAGACATTGAGCATGCCCCTGGACCGGCGGGCATCGCCGCGACTTCAGCAAGGGCGGCTGGTAATTCGGCCAGCGCCTATTTTGCGATACCCCCAAATGGCGCACACAGACTCCGTGATCCGTTCGGCAAGGCCCCACGATATGTGGTCAGTATGAGGGGCGAAATCTACCCGTCTAATACCCTAGCCGAAGATGCCGACCGCATCCCAGAGGCTGAAGAAAAGAGCATTCCTTACTCTATCAGTGACATGAGCCATTCTCGAATGGAGTACCCAAGAGTCTTTTTTCAATAACCCTGGATACAAACGCGCTTATCTCAAAACCCCATTAGATTTCGGGCCTTTTAGCCAAAAAGCAAGATATGGGGGGCGCCATGCCTCCAGGCGTGGGCATGCGAACGCGTATGTGGGACGATGAGAAATGATTGGGGAGTCGTGTGCTCTATTCCTCGGGAAAGGAGCCGGGAGGACAGCCATCAGCCTTGCAGGGTAGCGTGTCGTCCCACCACATCAGCCGGACCACCCAGTCGCCGGGTTCAATGCGAGGGTCGGTCGCCAGGGAAAGGACTTGTCCCGCACGGGGCGCGTTGACTGTCGCCACTGTGTCTCCGAAGGGGTTGTGGACGGTGAACAGGGCCTGTCCGGCCGTGACCCAATCGCCCAGTTTCACCTTGAGGCGGGCCCAGCCGCCTTTGGGGGATTTCACATTGCCAATTGCGTTGCCGACAAAGGGTTTGCCCGGTGCCTCGGCCTTGCCCGCCAGCATGCCGCGCGTGATCATCAGATTGCGCAGACCCGACACAGTGCGCGCGATCATCGGTTCGTCGAAGGTTTCGGGCGCGCCCAGTTCGTAGGTCACCGCAGGTACGCCAATGGCGTTAAGCATGTTTTCAATAGCCCCATCGACGCCTGGGTCCATGTTGATGACATCGGGCTTAAGGGCATCGGCGATTTTTCGTGCCTCGCCCGTCTGGGCGAAGATATAGGCCGGGTAGGTGGTCCCGCGCGACTGGGTATGGAGGTCAACGGCGAAGTCGGCATTCCCGACAAACAACTGGGTCCAGATGCGCTGATCGTAGCGCGTTGCCGGGCTGCCTGTCGCTTCGTCGGGATGGGGTACATGGGGCATAAGGCGGTTAAGATTGTCTCCGCCCGTGCCAATCACATCAGACGTAAAGCCGCGCGTCGAATGGAGGAGACCGGGCGTATTCAGCCCCGGAATGGCGACGATGGTGCCGCTGAGGCTGTCCGGGTTTAGGGTTTCGGCCAGCGTATGGATCACCGCAATGCCGTTCAGTTCGTCGCCATGGATGCCGGCCGTGATCAGTAGTTTCGGCCCCGGCTTCGCGCCCTTGATCACCACGATCGGAATGTACCAGCCCTGACCGATCGAGGTGTCCAGCACGCGAAACCACAACCGGGTTTTGCCTGTGGGCAGGTCCGCGACCTCCAGTCTGTCAACGACCTTCACGCCGTCGATGCGGTCGCCGGTATAGGTCGTGGCCGCGGAAAGCGGCGTGGCCAGTGTGAGCAGGGCAAGTGCGGCGAGGCTAAAAAGACGTGTGCGCATACGGGCAATCCAGACTGATCCGACGCCTACCTTAGCCCTGCGCCGCTGCGGTGTCCATTGGCCGCATACGGCATCAATGCGCCTTAACGCCAACGCCAAATTCGCCTAGACTGACGGGCATGGCTGGTAAGGAGATACCCTCATGAAAACGCTTTATGCTGTCGGGCTTGCGCTGGTTTTCTGTGCATCAGCGTCGTTCGCGAAGCCCAGACCGGCGGATATGGCCTTTGTGAACGGGCGCATCCATACGGTCGATGCCTCCGACACGGTTGTGCAAGCCGTCGCCTTGCGTGATGGGCGGATCGTCTATGTCGGCGATGATGTGGGGGCCAGGGCTCTGATCGGACGCAAGACGCGCACTTTTGATCTGAAAGGCCGCATGGTCCTGCCCGGCCTGATCGATGGCCACATGCACCCGCAGTCGGGAGGCTTGCGCGAACTGAGTTGCAATCTGCGTTATGAGCCGCTGACGGTTCCTCAGTTTCAGGCAAAGATTCAGGCCTGTCTCGACGCCGAGCCGGGGGCTGGTCCTGATGACTGGCTAACGGTCATCAACTGGTATGAACAGGCCATGCAACCCGAAGGCACGGTCTTGAGCCACACCGATCTCGACAGGCTTAAGACTACGCGACCGATCATGGTCCGCTCGTCGTTCGGTCACTCCAACCTGACCAACCGGCGTGGCCTTGACATCGCGGGCATCACACGCGACACGCCTGACCCCAAGGATGGCCTTATACGGCGGGATGCGAACGGCGCGCCCACCGGTCGCTTCGAAGACGCAGCGCAGGCCCTGATCAGCCAGCACGTCCCACCACCGGATGCGGCCACCCATCTCAAGGCTACCCGGATCGCTCTCAAAATGATGGGTGAGCAGGGGATTACGAGCTTCCTTGACGCTTATACTGATGTCGAGACCCTCACGGCCTATGGCGAGGTGATGCGCGCGGGTGAACTCACGGCGCGCGGGCATTTCGGGGTGCTGATAGATTCAGGCACGGATTACAACGCCGGTAAAGCCGTGGCGGAGGTCGTTCGCCAGAAGCAGGTCTATGAGCAGGTCGGCCAAGGCGCTGAGCCGGGCTTGCGCCTTCATACCGCTAAGCTGTTTCTGGATGGTGTGGTGGCCGCACCGTCACTGACGGGCGTTATGCTGGCGCCGTATTTTGAGAACGCCGGTACGGCGGCCACACCGCACTGGCGGCCCGGCAAAAGCCGGGGCCCTCAGCCCTATTTCAGCGACGCACAGTTGCGGGATACGCTGATCCTCCTCGCTGATGCCGGACTTGATGCGCATATGCACGCCGATGGTGACGGGGCGGTGCGTCAGGCACTGGATGCCGTGGCCGCCTTGCGCGCCGCCCGTCCCCAAAGTCCTGTCCGCCCGGCGATTGCTCATGCTGAACTGGTTGATCCAGCTGATTACAGCCGCTTTGGCGAACTGAATGCCCTGCCTGTGCTGTCGTTTCAGTGGGGCAAGCCGGGACCGGATACAGTGGACAGTGTGCGCGACTATCTGGGTCCTGCGCGCCATGCCCTTTTTGAGCCGTCGGGGTTGCTAGAGATTTACGGTGCGCGCCTCGTGTTCGGCAGCGATTGGCCGGTGGATACGCTCAACGAATGGCTGGCGCTGCAAATCGCGGTGACGCGGCGCGCGGTTGGGGCGGAGGTGCAGAAATATCCCGGGCGTCTGGGTGTTGACCCCGGCCTGTCACTGACGCAGGCCATTCGCGCCATGACGATCAACGCCGCCTATAGCCTTCATCAGGAACGCGAGGTGGGCTCAATCGAGGTCGGCAAGATGGCCGACCTGATCGTTATTGACCGAGATCTGTTCGCCATTTCACCCGAAGAGATCAGCGGCACAAAGGTCCTTATGACCCTTGTCGGTGGTCAGGTGGTTTATCAGGCAGACGGTCTGTAAAACAGAAAGGCCGGGATCGTTCCCGGCCTTTCGTTTTTAATCCAGCTTATAGGTCACCTGTAAGAAGCCCGACCGGCCTATGCCGTCGTACCAGCTGGTGTTGTAGTAGGGATAGCTGACCCACGTCTTGTCGGAGGGCGGCTTTTTATCAAACAGGTTGGTGATGGCCAGCGATACGCGCACCTTGTCATTGACCTTGTACTGCGCCGAGCCGTTATAGGTGGTGTATGAACCGACCCAAGCATTTTCATCGTAGTTCGGCAGACGGCTTAGATGGTTGCCGGACAGGTTGAAGCTCCACGCGCCCTTCTCCAGATTGGCGGTGATCGAGGCCTTGTCGCGCGGAATGTAGTAGCTGGAATCGTTGGCCAGCTTGTTGATCGCCGGGTCGCCCACATAGCGCGTATAGTCGTGGTCGATGGTGTGCGTGTAGTTGCCGGTGAGGCTCAGCTTGCCGATGGGGGTTTGCAGGCGGGCATGGGCCGACAGGTCCACACCGGAGGTGCTTTCCACCGACACGTTAATCGGGCTGACGAAGACCTGCGTGATATCGCCGTCGCTGTCGCGCGTGACGCGGGCAATCGCGTCCTGACAGGTCGGTGTATTTATGTTTTGCAGGCCGGCGCGGCATTCGCCTTCGGTCCGCGTCAGATTGTTGACCAGCAGATCCTCAACCTGACCCTTCATGTCGATCTTGAAGTAATCCACGCTGATGTCAAAAGCGCGGCTGGGGGCCCAGACGAAACCGGTGTTGAAAGATTCGGAGGTTTCCGGCTCAAGCTTCAGATTACCGCCGGTACGGACGCGAATACGCGGCCCGCGTCCGCAGTCCGACGGATAATCGCCATCCTGAATACACTGATAGTAGTCGGTGGCGCGCCCCTCTTCGAAGCCAGTGCCGCGATAGACGTAGTTGAGGTCAGGGGCGCGGAAGCCCGTGCCCCAGGCGGCCCGGAATAGCAGGGTGTCCATCGGGCGGTATTCCAGGCCGATATTATAGGTCGTCTCGGCGACACTATTGCCGGCATAGTCAAACGTGTCGTAACGCGCCGCAAGGCTGGATTGCAAGGTGGAGAGCAGGGGCACGGAGAATTCGACGGCCGCAGCCGCGTGCGTGCGATGCCCTTTGGAGGTAAAGTCCACCCAGCTGAAATAGTAGGGCTGCGTCGCCTTCGGGTCGGTGCCCTGATTGAAGTTCTGACGGCCCGTTTCGACAATGGCACTGAAACCGACGGGGCCCGCCGGCATCTGGAACAGTTCCTGCGTGCCCAGTTGCAGCGAGGCCTGAACAACCGATGAGCGGGGCTTATAGACGCTTTCTTCGCGGATCGACTCGAACTCAGCCGGGGTCAGGGGCGTGTAGAAGCGCGTCGGATTGGCGTTGAACACCGGCAGGCCATAGCCGTCATCTTCGCCCAGATAGGCGTCGTCTGTATCCATGCCCAGTTGTGGCCCAAGGAACAGTGCATTGGCCTTCGCCACATTGATCATGGGGAAGGTCACCTTGGCGTTATAGGCGCTGGCGCTGATGGCGGCCTCATACGTCCATTTTTCAGCAAAGGTGCCCCGGATGCCCGGCGTGAGGGTGATCGTTTTGGAATCTACCGTGCGCATGGCGCGCTCCAGCCCGCCCATCTCTTCCGGCGTGAAGATACGGTACCAGTTATCGGTGTCTTCACGAGAAGCGTGGGCATTGTAGAAGTCGCCCACATCATTGCCATCGGCGTCCTGATACCCCCACGACAGCGGACGCTTGAGCAGCTTAAGCTTGCTGAACCCCAGCTGTGCGTCGAGGAAGAGGTGCGTGTTGTCGTTCAGGTCATAGGTGAAGGACCCGACGAAGTTAGCGCTTTTGCGGTCAGAGACGACAGTGCGATAGCTCTGAGCCGTCTGCGAACCGCAATAGGTGCCGTCATAATAGGGATCGCTCTGCACCGTTGTGGTGCCACCATTGGTGGACGCCGTGCGCGCGCAGTCGGCGGCCGAGGGGTTGATGGCGTAGACATCGTAATCTACGCGCAGCCAGTTGGTCACCCCCATCTGATAGGCGGGATCAGGGGCGTCGGCGGTTGAGTCCTGACGCTTGCGCTGATAGCCATAGACCGGGTCCTGGATCATCACTTCGCCGCCGAAGACCCCGTGGAACTTGCCAAAGTCAAAGCCGGATGATGCATTGAAACGATGCGAGGCACCCCCACCCTGTTCGGTCCAGCCGTAGCGGTAGTCGAAGGTCGTGCCGTCAGCGTGCTGCTTGAGCTTGAAGTTGACGACACCGGCCAGGGCGTCCGAACCATAGATGGCCGAGGCCGATCCGCTCAGCACTTCGATAGCATCGACCATGCCCAGCGGGATGTTCGAGATGTCGGTAAAGTTCGAATCGCCGTTATAGGGCATCGGATAGTCGGCGACGCGGCGGCCATTGACCATAACCAGAGTATGGTTTGGGCCGAGGCCGCGCAGGTTCACCTGCTGGGCCCCCGGTGAATAGTCGGCCGCGTTACCCGACTGCATGCTCTGCGTTTCACCACTGTTCTGGGTGAGGGTCTTCAGCACGTCCGGCACATTCGCGAATCCGCCGGCGCGAATTTGGTCGGAGGTAATGACGGTTACGGGTGCTGGGCCTTCCTTGCGCACCCGTGGGATGCGTGAGCCCACAACCGTCACCACCTGCGGCTCTTCGGCCGAGGCCGGTTCAGTCGCGGTGGGGGTCGTTTGCGCCAGCGCTGCCGTGGCCGCAAGTCCATACAGGCTACACCCCATCATCAGGCTCAGCTTGCAATAGGTGGCGAGGCGGTTCTGCGGCATCAGGCAATCTCCAGTCCATTGGTGCGACGGTGACATCTCCAGACGTCCGGCAGTTTTTGTTTCAAACCGGATATTTCGTGGAGATTTCGTGTCTTAAGCGGGCCGTATTTTGCTTTTTTGCGCAATCATTTTGTTGTCGCGTCATAAATTCTCCGCCACAGTGACGTAAATTTGTTGCACCTGCATACCGCACAGGAGACTGAAATGCGCCGTCTGATCGTGAGCCTCGCCCTGTGTGTTCTGGCCATTGCGCTTCCCGTACAGGCAAAGCCGAAAAGCTGGACGGGCGGACCGGGCTACAAGACCTTTGTCATTGGCGATGAAAGCCGCCCGACCCCCGGTGAGGTGAAGGGCGGGCTTTTGATGTCCGGCGGCGGGGACTGGGCCTATGAGGCGTTTTGCTGGTTCGTCAATCGCGCCGGCAATGGCCACATCGTCGTGCTGCGCGCTTCAGGGACGACGGAGTCGCAGGACGAATTCTATAACGGCGTTAAGGGTGTCACGAGCGTTCGCACCTTTTTGTTCACCGATCGGAAGGCGGCCTCTGACCCGAAGCTGCTGGAAGCGGTCCGAAAGGCGGACGGTATCTTTCTGGCCGGTGGGGATCAGGCGCGCTACGTCCGCTTCTGGAAAGGGACGCCGCTGAATGAGCTGATTGATGCCCATGTCGCGGCCGGAAAGCCTTTGGGCGGCACCAGTGCGGGGCTGGCGGTGCAGGGGAGTTGGGCCTACGGGGCCATGGATGGCGGCAGCGTCACCTCGTCGGAAGCGCTGAAAGACCCGCTGGGGCCAGCGGTCACCATGGTCGGTGACTTTTTGCATTTTGAGCTTTTGACACGGATTGTCACCGACAGCCATTTTGCCGAACGCGACCGTCTGGGCCGTCTGTTTGCCTTCGTGGTCAAGGCCAATCAACTCAGGGCCTCACCCACCGCGCGCTACGCCCATCCGCTGGTGGGGCTTGGCATTGACGAAGAAGCCGCGCTGACCGTCGAAGCCGACGGCACGGCGCGCGTCCATACCAACAAGGATGGCAAGGCGTGGCTGGTCACGGGGGGGGAGGCCACAGACCTTGAACCCGGCAAGCCGCTGAACCTGCAAGGGGTTTCTGTCGTCGGGATTGGCAAATCCTCGACCTTTAACCTCAGGACCCTGGCGGTCGGCAACCCGGCCTTCACCCGCACCTATGACGTCAAAGACGGTGTGGTGACGCAGCGTCTGCGCTGGTCTCTGGCTCTCCACGGCGGGGCCGGGGTTATTGAACGCGCCAATATGCCGCCGGAGAAGGAGGCGCGCTATCGGGCCTCTTTGACGCAGGCACTTGAGGTCGGGCAAAAGGTGCTGGCCAGTGGCGGAAGCGCGCTTGAGGCCGTCGAAGCCACAGCGCGTGTGCTGGAAGACGATCCCTTGTTCAACGCGGGCCGGGGAGCGGTCATCGCGACCGATGGCAAGGCCTATCTCGATGCCGCCATTATGGACGGCGGCACGATGAAGGCCGGGGCGGTTGCAGGTGTCACGCGGACAAAGAACCCGATCCGTCTGGCGCGCAGGGTAATGGACAAGACGCGCCATGTGTTTCTGGCCGGGGAAGGCGCGGACGCCTTCTCGCTGGTACAGGGGCTTGAGCAGGTCGATCCGTCCTACTTCCTGACGCCAGAGCGTCAGAAGGCGTTTGAGGCCTGGAAGGCGAAGAATCTGGCGGGCATCGACCGGTCGCACCTTTACGGCACCATTGGCGTCGTTGCGCTGGATGCTGACGGCCATCTGGCGGCGGCGACCTCAACGGGCGGACTAATGGGAAAACAGTGGGGCCGTATCGGTGATGCCCCGGTGATCGGGGCGGGCACCTATGCCCGCGACGGAGACTGCGCCGTTTCGGCGACCGGAACCGGTGAATTTTTCATTCGCGACAGCGCCGCGCGGCAGGTCTGCGACCGTGTGCGCTGGAACAAGGAAACGATTGATCAGGCGGCCTATAATACAATTATGTCGGTGGGGGCTCTGGGCGGCGATGGCGGCCTGATTGCTATGGATAAGGACGGCAAGGCGGTCTTTGCTATCAATGATCTGGGCATGTATCGTGGGGCTGTGTCTTCGGATGCACCAACCCCACAGACCGGCATCTTTGCGGGTGAAGCGTTGAGGTAGGCCATTTGCGCTTAACCTCCCAGAGCATTCGTCGGCTAACTTGAGCCGCCGAATGCTCTAAGTTTTTGTTTGGTCGCGCAATTTTTCCGAAAAGTGCCAAGACACTTTTACGGCACTTTATCGGATTGCGCTCTAAGATCTCGCGAGTGCGTCGTACTTTTCGAAAACGACGCTAAGGGCAATTTTGTGGCCAGCGATACGCAGTACAGTCCAATGCCTCCTCCGCACGGCTAAGCGACAGTCGTGCCCTAAGGCAGGTTTATCAGGTGTCTCACTTTGGGAGCGTCTGTGCCCTGATGAAAGCGATGGACTTCGGTCTGAAGGTCGGCATCGGCCCTGGATACCCGTTGATGCTGTCTCAGATGCTCGGCCCACGACTCCACCAAAAACCATTCTATCATAGCCTGTGGGTCGTGGCTGTCTTCGGTAATGCCCCAGGCCACAGCCCCGTCGCGGCGGCGTTCATCGCTAAGACGATGGATGGCGGCCAGAAACGATGACCGGTCGGCTTCGCGTATCTGATACTCGATCAGGATCATTACGGGACCCCGGTGAGTGTCGGCATGACCCGGACCAGCCGGTTCGGGCCAATGAACCGACGGGGTGAGATCGGCCTCAGCCGATGGCAGCTTGAAGCGATGAAAGACAAGCGTAGTCAGGATCAGCCCCGTGGCGGCCACCAGTAGCGCAGAACCGATGCCGACATGCGCCGCCAGTACGCCCCAACCGAGGCTCCCTAGGGTCATGGCGCCATTGAAAACCGTCAGATAAACTGCGAGGGCGCGTCCGCGAACCCAGTTGGGAAGCACGCCCTGTGCCACGCTGTTGAGAGTGGTCAGGGCGGTGATCCATGCCCCACCCGTCAACAGCCCAAGCCCAAGCGCCAGCGCCTTGAGCGAGGTTACGCTGAGGACGGCCATGGCGGCGGCTGAGATCAGGGCGGCGGCTAGCACCAGACCGTCGGTGCTCAGAAAGAGCCGCAGGCGCGGCAGGACAATAGCACCGCCGATGGCACCCGCCCCGACCGCGCCCAGCAGAAGGCCATAGAAACCAGCGTCACCCGAAAGCTGCGTCCGGGCCACCAAAGGCAGGAGCGCCCATAGCGCACTGGCGAACAGGTAAAAGACGAAGGCCCGGATGAGAACCCGGTGCAGGGGGCGGCTCGATTTCACGTATCGCAGGCCGGCGCGGAACGCCCCGCCAAACGACTCAGACAGATGGGTGCGGGGCACCGCCGGGCGCTTCCACCACCACAAGGCCGCGATCACAAAAACATAGGTCGCTACGTCCACACCATAGGTGAGGCCCGCACCGAAGGCCGCCAGAAGAATGCCACCCAGTGCCGGCCCAATCGCGCGGGAAATATTGATGCCAAGTGAGTTGAGCGCAATGGCACTTTTTACATCTGCTTTGCCCACCAGTTCCGGCACAATGGCCTGCCAGGTTGGTCCCATCAGGGCCGCACCAATCCCGCCGACAAAGGTGGCGGCAATCAGCGTGGCGACGGACATCTGCCCGGTCGAGGTCAGGATCATCAGGGTCAGGCTGACGCTGGCCAGGAGGAGCTGAATAAAAATCAGCAGCTTGCGGCGATCCACTGTATCGGTCAGCACCCCCGCCGGGATGGCCAGCAGAAATATGGGCAGGGTGGCGGCGGCCTGGACCATGGCAACGGCGGCGGGCGATCCCGAAAGATCGGTCATCAGCCATGCCGAAGCGACATCGCGCATAAAGGAGCCGGTATTGCCAAGCACCGTTGCGACCCAGAGCACGGCAAAAACGGGCTGCACCAAAGGCGCAAAGGCCCCGGACGGGCGGACGGTGGCTGGTGACAGGTTCATGCCTTTGCCTCCCCGATGCGCGTGCGAAGCGTCAGGGTCCACCAGCCCAGCAAGCCTCCGGCGACAGCGATGTTTTTCAGAAATTCTTTGCGCGCCATCAGTGAGGCGGGTTCCACCATGGCCCAGAAGTCGAAATAGAAAAAGTTGACGATAAGCGTATAAACGGCAAGGGCGAGCAGGGCCGGGGTCAGGCACACACCGGCGAGTAGTGCCGCGCTGCCCAGAATTTCCACACTGACTGCCAGCGCAAGCGACAAGGGCGCCAACGGAATGCCGTGGGCAGCCGCGTCCTGTACATAGGCCGGCCAGTGCCAAAGTTTATCGACGCCGCTTTCGACGAATATTGCGGCCAGCATCAGGCGGGGCAGCCACAGTAGGGCCGGTTTTTGCGCCAGCCAGACGGCCGCCTTGGTATCAAGCGTCATGGGATCAGGTTCCTTATGTTCGGAGATGGCGGCTCCAGAGCATTCGTCGGCTCAGTTGAGCCACCGAATGGCTCTAAGTTTCTGTTTGGTCGCGCAATTTTTCCGAAAAGTGCCAAGACACTTTTATGGCACTTTATCGGATTGCGCTCTAAGGGGCCCAGCCCAGCCAGACACCGATGTAACGGCTGTCGGCAATACCGATGCCGTTCAGGCGCGAGCTGATATTGAGGTGCGAAACATGGGTGGTCAGGCTGAGTTCCGGCGTGACTTGCCAGGTGCCCGCGATGAAGGCCTGTGCACCGGTATACCGTCCGCTCTTTCCCGCCGTTGCGGGCACAGGCAGGTTGGGCTGGCGGTAAAGGGCGTCCGAGACCCGGTCCCGCCAGAGACGGTCTGCACCTATCGTGAGAGTCACGGTTCGATGTGGCTTCAGGGTCAGGGTACTGCCCAGCCGCACCAGATTGGCCGGACCGACCCGGCCCGCCTCATCGAAATAGGACCCGCGCGGGAAAAGCGGATTGAAGGTCTTTAAGCGCCCTTTCCCGTCATCTCCACTGGCCTGATCGAATTTCAGCGCAATCCGCGCGGCCCTGTCACCCGTCAGGGTGTAACCGAGATTTGCCGAGACATAATGGGCCTGGATGGTTTGGGAGCCGAAGGTGCCGCTCTGAATAACCGCTTCGATGTCATAATCGAAAGCCTCTCGTCCCCCCGACAGGCGCACACCGAGGCTGGTCCGGTTTTCGTCGGCCGTCACCGCGCCAAAGCGGACCGCCTTGCGCTCCAGCTGTAGCGCGTAGAGATCCGCCTGCATCCCTGTGAGGGGGGGCACCTTGAAGGCTCCGTACAGACCGTAAAAGGTTTGATCCCGGTTTGCCGCATCATCGAAAGATTTATGGCCAATCCGCACCGGATGACCGACAAAGCCGCTCAGCCCCCCGATATTGACACGCAGCGCATCAAAGCTTTGACGGATATTGGGACCATCACGACGGGAGATCAGGCGTTGCGCACCGAGCGGCATTTCCTGTCGCCCGGCACGCAGGCTCAGAGTCTTATGGCGATATTCCACAAAGGCTTGCTGGATATCCGTGCCGCTTTCTTCTGTGGCGGTCAGGGGGCCTTTCTGGCCCACAACGTCGTGGAATCCAAGCTGGCCCAAAACGCGAAGGTTTCCGTCGATAGCCCAGTCGAGGCCCACCAGAGCGCGCCGCAGGACATAGTCGTCCTGAGCCGGTTGAGACATCCCCACAGTCGCCTCCTCAGACAGGTTTTCATATCTCAACCTCGTTTCGAGCGTAAGCTTCAGGGGCGGCGGGGGGCTGGCCGTCTCACCGACCAGCGACACGGCAGCGAGAAGGGTGGCGAACATCAGAACGATCCGCCGGCGATAAAACCGAGCGTCATGGCGACGACGAGCAGGGCCCCGACTAGTCGAGGCGGCGCGGGCAGGGGCAGATCGAAATAGCGGCAGATAAAACCGATGCCGAGCCCCAGAGCTATGCCGAGTATGAGCGGTGTCATCACATCTGATCCTTATTGGGCTCACCGGTGGGACCGGCGCAGTTGGCTTCATTGACCTTGGGGCGTTGCGCGAACCAGCGATCAGTTAGTATCCAGCCGATGGTCATGGACAGGACCAGAAGCGCACCGGTGAGCACCGGCGGGGCGGGGCTGGGGATGCCCGCCAGATTGCAGCCGAGACCAATGGCGAAGCCAAGCAGTAGACCGACGGCGATTTTGAGCGTTTGGGTTTTCATCTTCTTATCCCTCAGGCAAAGCAGGCGCAGCCGAGCACGCCCCAGAAGTCGCGGAGATTGTGGGCCGGGACGTTTGACGCATAGGCCTGACCGTGGGCATGGCCATGCACGGTGCAGTCGCTGCCGCAAGCGCAGGCGACGCGTGAAATGCGATCCAGCGAGGTCACATCGGTCTTTTTGTGCTGATAACCCCCGAAGGTGCGTACCGGCGACCAGTCTGGACTGATCGGCAAGGGTGGCGGGGCCAGCGGTTTGAACTCATCCTGAGCATGGACGACCTTGCCGCCCACGACGGTCAGGCTGGAATAGAGGTCTTTGATATCGCTTTCCGGCATGGACATCAGATCCTGCGGCAGGACGATGAGGTCGGCATATTGCCCGACCCTGAGTGCGCCTTTGCGACCGTTTTCCGTCGAAAACCACGCCGAGCCTTCGGTGTAAAGGCGCACCGCCTCCTCCCGGTCCAGACGGTTCTGCGCAGTGTGAAGGGAAAGGCCGCCCAGGGTCTTTCCCGAAATCAGCCAGTAAAGACCGACCCACGGATTATAGCTGGCCACGCGTGTGGCGTCCGTGCCCATGCCGACGGGCAGGCCAGCGTCGATCATACGCTTGACCGGCGGCGTCTGTTCGGCGGCTTTTGCGCCATAGCGGGCGACAAAGGCTTCGCCCTGATAGGCCATGCGATGCTGCACGGCTATGCCGCCGCCAAGGGCCTTAATGCGATCGATGTTGCGCGGCGAAATCGTTTCGGCGTGGTCGATGATCCAGTGCAGGTCCCCGAAAGGTATCTCGGCGTTGACGCGCTCAAACACATCGAGGAAGCGGGAGATCGACTCATCGTAAGTGCCGTGGATGCGGAACGGCCAGCGGTTTTCGACCAGATGCTTCGTTACGGCATAAAGCTCGTCTTCCAGCGTCGCCGACAGGTCCGGCCGCGGCTCCTTGAAATCTTCAAGATCGGCGGCGGAAAAGACCAGCAGCTCGCCCGCGCCATTGTGGCGATACATGGCGTCGCCCTGACCGGGCTTCACCAGTTTCGTCCAGGTCTGGAAGTCCTCAAGCTCCTTGCCCTTGTTCTGGGTGAACAGGTTATAGGCGATACGCACCGTCAACTGATCATTGGCGGCCAGGGTGCCGATGGTGTCGTAATCTTCGGGATAGTTCTGAAAGCCGCCGCCCGCGTCGATTACCGAAGTGATACCCAACCGGTTAAGTTCTTTCATGTAATGGCGCGTGGATATGACCTGATCGGCGGGGGACAGCTTCGGCCCCTTGGCCAGCGTTGCATAGAGGATCAGGGCATTGGGCCGCGCGATCAGAAGGCCTGTCGGGTTGCCGGCGCTGTCGCGCTGGATCTCGCCGCCCGGCGGATTGGGGGTGTTTTTGTCGTAGCCCACGGCACGCAGGGCCGCCTGATTGAGGAGCGCCCGGTCATAGAGGTGCAGGATGAAGACGGGGGTATTGGGCGCAATGGCGTTGATCTCTTCCAGCGTCGGCAAACGCTTTTCCGCGAACTGATACTCGCTGAAGCCGCCGACCACGCGCACCCATTGCGGTGCCGGGGTCACGGCGACTTGAGCCTTCAGCATATCGAGCGCATCGGCCACCGACTTTACGCCGTCCCAGCGCAATTCCATCAGATAGTTGAGGCCGCCGCGGATCAGGTGGGTATGGCTGTCGTTCAGGCCGGGCAGGACGCGCTTGCCTTTGAGGTCGATCAACTGCGTTCTGGCCCCTTTCAGCTTCATGATCTCGCTGTCAGAAGACACCGCACTGAAGACGCCGTTGGTGATGGCCACAGCGGTTGCGGTAGGGTTGACGCGATCCAGTGTCATCAGTTTGCCGTTGTAGAGGATCAGATCGGGTGTCATGGCATCGTCCTTAGCGAAGGCGGAGGTAGCGAGTAGGGCAGCCGAAGCCGTCAGAGCGCGTCGGCGGTTGATCAGGGAAAGCGTCATCGGCGGACCTCGACGGGGAAGGAGGGCCGCCTGTCGGGGCGGGGAGGGGACAGGCGGCCAGAGCACACGCGACAGGAGCGGCGGGGTGGGACCACTCCGTCGGACGTCGGGGCAGACGTCAGGCGTGCTCAAGGGCTTCGGTCTTAACGACCCTATGCGGGAAGGTACCGCGCTGCGGAGCCTTGTGGACGTGGGTATAGGCGTAATCGACGCCCATGCCGTAAGCGCCGAAATGCTCACGCACGATCTCCATGACGCCGTTATAGGTGCCACGATTGGCCCAGTCGCGTTGCAGTTCCAGAAGCACCGTCACGGCGGTCATGGAATGGGCGCCGGCCTGTTCCATACGGCGCACGGCCGCATCGTGCGATTCCTGAGACGTGCCGCCGGACGCGTCGGTGACGATGAAAACCTCGTAACCTTCTTCGAGCGCCGACAGGACCGGAAAGAGCAGGCAGGCTTCGGTCCATAGGGCGGCGATGACCAGCTTCTTTTTGCCGGTCGCCTTGACGGCGGTTACCAAGGCTTCGGAATCCCACGAATTCATCGACGAGCGTTCAATGGGGTCCTGCTGAATGACATCCAGAAGTTCCGGCCAGATATAGCCGGAGAAGCTTTCGGTTTCGACCGATGTCAGGATGATAGGAGCCCCGAACAGCTTGGCTGTCTTAGCGAGCGCGATGGTGTTGTTCTTCAGGAGCTGGCGGTCGATATTGGTGACGCCGAACGACATTTGCGGCTGGTGATCAATGAAGATGAAAGCGGTATCGTCAGCATTGATCAGGGATTTGGCACGGAAGGTCATGATGTATCCTCTTGGGTGGGGGCGTCTGTTGAAGGCAAGGCTTCGCCGTTCAGAGGATTACGCACCTCTGGGGTACACCTTGCCGGTGCAGAACGTGACTGTGAGAGAGTGAGAGAACGCTGCGAAGCGAACGCAAGCGTGGTACGCGGTACGGATGAACCCGATGTACCTCTTACGCGGCGTTGCGAGTAGAGGTCGAGCAGGTCATTTAGGGTTGCGAAATTTGCAACTCTAAAACAGAAGGAATGTTCAGCGCCGCCCGGACACCCTCGGCGTAGTCCGGGTGGATGCGTTCGAAGTGGCTCAACGCCCGTTCGATGATGACGTCGGGCACCCCGGCCATGGAGGCGGCGATGTTGGCAAACAG
>NZ_JAIXSV010000340.1 GCF_027484505.1 Asticcacaulis sp. | reverse complement strand
GGCTTGCCCGTCGCCTTGACCGCTTCGATCAGCGCCAGTTGAGGTGCGGGCAAGGAAATATCGGTGCGGGCCTGCGCTTCGCCAGACATGTTCTCCGCCTCACCCATGGCCAGCACCACGATGTCAGAGGCTTTTGCCGCCGCGACGGCAGCGTCGATGCCGCCCGGAATGGCCGCTTCGAAATCCACACCCTTGACTACCGTGATCGCCGCCGGGTCTGTCACCACAGCGCGCAGCCCCTCTTCGATGGTGACGCCCTTGGCGCGGTCCGGGAAGACCGACCACGGCCCCGGCAGGTTGTGGCGATCCGCACCCAAAGGTCCGATCAGAGCGATCTTTTGGCCCGTTTTGGCCAGAGGCAGGAGGCTCCCTTCGTTACGCAGCAGCACGATCGAGCGACGGCCGGCTTCGCGTGACAGGGCGACGACCTCAGCGCTGCGCACATCGGCCTTTTCGCGTTTGGCGTCCATCGAGCGGTACGGGTTGTCGAACAGGCCCAGCGCCTTCTTGACCCGCAGGACACGGCGCACCGCCTCATCCAGCACCGCCTGCGGCACCTCGCCATCCTTCACAAGTGATGGTAGGTGTTTATAATAAAGACCTGATTGCATGGACATATCGCACCCGGCCATAATGGCCTTTTTGGTCGCATCACGCCCATCGGCGGCATAGCCGTGCAGGATCAGTTCTTCTTCGGAGGTGTAGTCGGACACGACCAGCCCCTTAAAGCCCCACTGCTCGCGCAGGATTTCGGTCAGCAGGTGGCGGTTGGCCGTGGCGGGCACGCCCGAAATGTCGTTGAAGCTCGACATCACCGACAAACACCCGGCGTCCAGCCCGGCCTTGAACGGCGGCAGATGGGTTTCCCACAGGGTGGTTTCGGGAATATCGACCGTGGCGTATTCCATGCCTCCCTGCACCGCGCCATAGGCGGCGAAGTGCTTGAGGCAGGCCAGCATGTTGCGCCCGTCCTTCAGATCATTGCCCTGAAAGCCCTTGACGCGGGCGACGGCCAGCACATTGCCGAGATAGGTGTCTTCGCCCGCCCCTTCGACAACGCGACCCCAGCGCTGATCGCGGGCAATGTCCACCATCGGGGCAAAGGTCCAGTGCAGGCCGACAGCGGTCGCCTCAATCGCCGCAGCGCGCGCCGTGCGGTAAGCCAGATCGGCGTCCCACGCCGCCGCCTCGCCCAACGGCACCGGGAAGGTCGTGCGCAGGCCGTGGATGATGTCGGCAGCGAAGATCAGCGGAATCCTGTGCGACGATTCCTCGACCGCCACCTTTTGCAGTTCGCGCGCCCCAGCGACGCCGATACCGTTGAACAGGCCGGTGATTTCGCCGCGACGGATGCGCGCCTTCACCTCGTCCTTCGTCTGGGCCACGGCGGCCGGATTGACATTGCCAAAGTCCGGCCGCGTCAGGTCGGCATAGAGGCTGAGCTGACCCGCCTTTTCGTCGAGCGACAGCGACGCGATCAGCTTTTCGATAAAGGGGTCGGGCGCGGCGACGGCTCTGGCGAGGCCCGGCGCGACGACGGGAAGGAAGGCGGCCGTGGCGACGGCGCCCCTGAGGAAGAACCGGCGTGAGGGCGTGAAAGCGGTCATGGGTTATCCTTGGTATCTGCGGGGAAAAGATTCAACGTTTATGTGTGAGCAGCCACGCGTAGAGGCTGGGGGTGGCATAGGCGGCGTCCCAGGCATTGTGATTGCCGTCGGGATAGAGGGTGTAGTTGACCTCACCGCCGCAGGCGCGGACGGCATCGGCAAACTGATCTTCGGGTTGATAGAGGACGATGTCGTCCTTTGCGCCGTGAAAGGCCCACACCGGCACGTCTTTCAGGGCGCAGGCTCCGTCGCGATACAGCGAGTCTCCGGACACCGGCGCAATGGCGGCAAAGCGTCGCGGATAGGCAATCGCCCAGTTCCACGTGCCCCGCCCGCCGCGTGACAGGCCGGTCAGGTAGAGGCGGCTATGGTCGGCGGGCAGGCCTTTCAGGGCCTGCGTCAGCCATTCGTCCAGCGTCGCCGGGTTCCATTCGACCTTCTCGCTCAGTTGCGGGGCCAGAATGATAAACGGCGCCTTGTCCGGGTTGGCGCGGCTATAGGCCCACGGCCCGTGCACGGTGGTCAGTTTGACATCGGTGCCGATCTCACCCGTCCCGTGCAAAAAGACCAGAACCGGAGCCTTGCCACTGAGGTTCGACGGCAGAGACTGCATGTAGCCGATCGTGCGGCCGTCCTTTAGCATCAGGGATTTCGGCGTCTCACCGCGCGGCAGGTCCGCCGACGGCAGGCTGGCGCACGCCGTGAGCCAAAAGAGAGCAAAAAAGGCGATAAGAGCCTTTGAGGGGAACCATGTGAAGATCATTGGCCATCTCCCAGAATAATCTCGGCTTTTGCCGTTTTGATAACCACTTCGCCGTTGTGCAGAGCCATGGGCCGACCATCCACCCGCACACGGACATCTCGACCCATTAGCGAGGGCACGTCAATCACATAGCCTCCGGGCGGAGGCGCTCCGGAATCAATATTGATTTTTAAGCCTGAACCCGCCTTAGTGACCGTCATAGACAGCCTGCCCCACGGCGTATGCAGCCGCTCCAGCCGCGTCTCGCCAAGCCCGGCCCATTTCGCGTCAAAGCCTGACAACAGCACCATCTGTGCCGTCTCGGCCCGCTCGTAGGCGAACATGTCGAGCGCCACGCGCAGATAGTCGGATTCGACCCAGCCGTGCGGCAGGTCGCCAATAAACAACGGTTGACGATAGGGGACGGTCACCACCTCTCCCCACTGGAACCACGCCTTAGGGGCCTGATCGGCGAAAAACATATCGAGCGCCTGACGTGCCCGTTCGGGCTGTTTCAGGCGCAGAAAGGCCCCGACATTACGCAGTTCGTAGGGCGTATAGCTGTTGGGCGTCTGATGGCGGCGCATCAGGGTCTGCGTCCAGTAGCGCTCAAAGGTCTGACGCTTCAGCGCCTCAGGGATATCGTCCGTATGTGCGCCGGAGGTCAGCCCCATGGTCGTTGAGGTCGGGTCGAAATCGCCGCGGTCAGCGGCCCCGGCCACCACGTCCTGCCCATAGTGCGCCGCCGTGGCGAGGATTGAGGCCTTCAGATCACGCGCAAAGGCCTCGCCCTGCGCGGTGAGGCGCGCGGCCTCAGCCGTCTTGCCCAAAGCGCGTGCTGTCACCGCCGCCCCGCGATAGCCTTTCAGGGCCCAGAAATTGTCCCAGTAGCTATAGGCCGCCTTGTCCGAATAGCCCTCATGGCTGATCGACGGCGGCATCAGGCCGCGATAGCGCGCCTCAGTCTGCGGCGTCAGATTGGCCTGACGCAGGCCCTCCTGATAGGCGATGGCACCGGACACCTGCGGCCAGTAGGGCGCGATCTCTGTGGGCGATACACCGAAGCGGATCAGTTCGCCGGCCAGCCACGGCAATTGCCCATGCGAGTCGTTTTCCGGCGTCGGATCGGCCCCGCGCGCATCGACGCAGCACGGCACCTTGCCCGTGTCAAAGCTCATCGGGGCATAGGCCTTGAAATAGGCCAGCGCTTCTTTCTGAAGGCCCATACGCAGCAGGCCTTCGGACATCATGGCCCCGTCGCGTATCCACGACCGGTCGTAAGACCGCGCGCCGGGCTTCAGCCAGTCGCCGTCGAGCAGGATCAGTTGGTAGGCGAGCGCCAGACGCGCGCTGTCGGCAATGGGCGGCGCACCGGCGGGCAGGACGAGCCGGGTATCACCCAACCGCTGACGCCAGTCGGCCTTGACGATTTCGGCCTGCGTTTCGGCCCATTTGGCCGCATCGCCGGTGATGACGGGGCGCTCAGTCTGCCCAGCCAGCGGAAAGGCGACAATGACGCTCTGCGCCACGCCCGAGGTGAGGTTCAGGTCATAACCCATCACGCCGGAAGCCAGACCGTCCGTATCGGACGCACTTGCGCCCTGAGGCCCGCTGAGGAAACCCGCCGCAGTAAAATCCTTGGGCGGCGTCAGCAGCCATAGCGGCTGATCATCCACGCTGACCGTATCGCCGTCACGGCTGAGGCGGCGGATCGGTGCATACCCCCCCGGCCGCGTCAGAAACTGCGTCGGCGGATTGACCTGCATCGGCTGCACATGCAGTTCCAACCGCACCGTCTGCGCCGTGTCCGAACGCACCTCGTAACGCACCAGCGCATAGGGGGCCTTGCCATCGCCAAAGGCCAGAGGGGCGACACGCATCTGCACGCCCTCCCCCTGCCATTCGACCGTCGGCAGGGGCAGGCGTTCGGCGTCCATGCCTTGCGTCACCTTCGCCTGCACCCAAGTCAGACGTTTGCCGCCGACTGTCAGCACGGGCATCAGCGATGGCCGCTCCGGCCCCAGTTCGACCGCCCCGTCTTCGGACAGCAGCGCCGCACGCGGGCCGCCATGCGCCACGCCGACCACGGTCCAGTAGGCCTGTTCCGTAAAACCGCGCGGATAGTCGCCACGCGGGGCGGTACGCGCCAGCTCGCTCAGCAGGGCATTCGGCTTAAGCCCCATCTCCAGCGGCAGCAGGGCGACCTCATTGAGTTGCCCCTGTCCGTTGATGCGGAGATAGCGGGCATCAACCTCACCCAAGGTCACATAGTCCGTCCCGCCGTCTGAACCCGCCACGCGGCGCAACTCACGGAAGGTGCGCCCGTCATCGGACACGGCCACCGTATAAAGAGCGGGCACCTTGCCCCAGTCGAGTTTCAGCCCACCGAAAGCGCGCACGCGCGACAGGTCGAGCGTCACCGACGCGGCCTCGATGCCGGTTTGGGCATCACCATCCACCGCCGCTGTCACATCGGCTTTGAGAGGCGCTTCGGTCTTCGGTTCCGGCGCTTCAGCGCGCCAGCGGATCGGCCCGACCTCCAGCCAGCCGGAGGCCGCCCCCTTGGCGGTCTTGACGACCACGACCTCCATGCGCTTGCCACCCCGGAAGGTGCGATCCTTTGTCGTCCCCCAAGCAAATGCGATATGGCGCGGGCGGATGCGCAGCACCGTCCCCTGCGGTGTTGGCACGAAGGCCGGGCGCGTCACCCACCACACATTGTCGCCGGAGGCATCGGTGAACTTGATCTGAAGATCATTGCCCGCCCCCTCGCCCTTTACGAGGATGTCGATGACGAAGTTTTCCGGGGCCGCAAAGTCAAGATCATGCACCATAAAGGCGTAGCCCGCGCCCTTGAACCCATAGTCCAGCCGGGCGGTGTCGCCGCCATGGGCCTTTGAGACCACGCCTTCCGAGGCCCCCGCAGTCCACGGCGTCGGCGCGATCAGGGCGTTTTGCGCCGAAGCAGGCGTCGCCAGCAGCCCGACGGCGCATATCAGCGCAACCATGGACAGGTGTCCGCGCATCAGGCCACCGCCTCAAACCCGGCCAGCTTCAGACCGCGCTGAAGTGGCGCGCAGCCCTTCATCAGCCGCCAGAACAGGCCCGAACGCAGGTTTTCGATACTGCACAGGATCGGCCCCTGATCAATGCCGATATAGTCGTTGGACACCCAGCCGGCGCGTCGGGTCTGATGGCCTTCGCGCGACGGATAGTCGGTGACAAAGGTCGGGTTGAAGCTGTCGAAAAAGCCATATTGACCATAGATATCAGAGCCATAGCGCGCCTGCATGGCTCTGGCAGCGGCCAGAGACTCCAGCGGCGCAAACATGATCGAGCCCAGCGCCGCCGTCGGCGCAATCGTGCCGTCATCGAACGGGTGCAGATCACCCGGCCCGCGCGCCGAATAGCTGCGGAATTGCCGCTCCACGCCGTCGATCACCAGCTTAACATCCGCCGGGCCGTCGCAGGCCGTAAAGCCCCAGATGTCCGGACCATAGTCTTTGAACCCCATCGGGTTCCGGATCGCATAGTTGCGCTGCGCCAGCGTCGCACGACGCGAATTTTCGAAATAATCCAGACCCTTGGCGCGCATATAGGCATCGGCTATGCCGTGATAGTCGATCCAGACGTGGTTGTATTGATGGCCGAACAGGGCGTGGAAACCCAGATGCGGCTCCCCATGATTGGGCCCAAACGTCTCATCATAGGTCGAACACCACACCTGATAGGCCTTAGGGTCGATCGGGTGGGTCGGTGAGGCCATGCCCAGCAGATAGACCATCATGCCTTCGTTATAGCCGCGCCATTCGGCCTTGATGAAACCGTCTTCGGGGTGCCAGCCCATGGTCTGCCGCCCCGACGGGCGCATCATGAAGGTCCAGTCCACGCGCTCATAAAGGGCGGTGGACAGGCGGCGAATATCGCGTTCGACCACCGTGTCGCGGTCGAAATACTTACCGGCGCACAGGGCCCCCATCAGCAAAAGCGAGGTGTCGATGGACGACAGTTCGCAGGTTTTATAGCGCGTACCGTCTTCGAAACGCAGGAAGTGATAGAAATAGCCCTTATAGCCCGCCGTGCCGGAAGCCGCGTCACCCTGCGGCAGGTTGTAAAGGAAATTCAGGGTGTTAAAGGTGCGTTCGGCCGCCTGTTCGCGGCGAATATAGCCGGACTCCGCGCCAACAACATAGGCGTTGAAGGCAAAGCCGATGGCCGCCACTGACGAAAAGGTGCGCGTGGGCCAACGATCCGGCGTGAGGCCGGTGCGGTGATCGGTCACGTCCCAGAAAAACTGAAACGTCCGCCGGTGCAGATCGCTCAGTAACGGGTCATGGCCCGGCGCATCTGAGCGGCCCGGCAGGGACGCACAGGCCCCCAGCGGCAACAGGCTTAGGCCGAAAAGACCCTGACCAAAAGCGCGGCGGGACGGATGAGACACGGACATAACAAAACTTCCTTCGACACGACGTCTGCGGGTGACACCGTTCGTCCATCAGGGACACCAAAAAAAACCGGGGGCTCCAAACGGGAGGAGAAGCCCCCGGTATAAGGCAAGTCAGCGCCGCATAAGCCGAGGAAGTGAGGCTGGCGGGCAGATGTCCGGCGGCGCGTCAGGGGATGAGACACTACCGGGCATAAGGGCGGCGCGGCGGAAACCACCGCGCCGAAAGCTTACCACTTGTAGGTCAGGCCGACCTGGAAGGAGCGCGAAGGACCGACCTGAGCATTCGGGTCGGGGATCTCCTTGGCACCCGTGCCATTGTCATAGCCGCCGGTCCATTGCGAATAGGCGCGGTTCCACGTGTCGAACAGGTTATAGACCTGCGCGTCGGCGGTGACCGTCTGACCGTTCCACAGCTTGAAGTCCTTGGAAACGCGCAGATCGACCTGCTTGAAGGACTTGCCCGGCCAGAAGTAGCCTTCCTGGAACTGGAGCGCCGGCGCGGTATCCAGCACACGGCCATAGGGTGTCCCGGAAGCGAGGGTCACAATGGCCGAAACGCGGGTGTCCCACGGACCCGACACGATGCCCGAACCAACGAAGCGCCACTTATCGACGCCTTCCGCCTTGTGCCAGCCGGTGGCCGACGGGCTGGCATAGTCGAAGATGAACGGGTCGTTGTGACCGGTCATTTCGGCGTCGGTCAGGGTCAGGGTGGTGCTGAAACCGTATTTCGAGGCCGGAGTCCACGGCTTTTCCGCCGTCAGATACAGGGCCTTGTAACGCGCCTGACGCTCATTGGTCGAGATTATCAGCGCCCCATAACCGTTCTGCAGGCCATTGCCCCACGGCTGACAGGCGTATTGCGGCCCGAACTGGCACCAACTGCCGTCCGGCAGACGATTACCCAGCACCCAGTTAAACAGGTTCTGATACTTGATATAGGACAGGGTGGCCGAGGTGGAAATGTCGCCAAAGCGCTTGCGGACACCCAGATTGAACTGATCCGAATAGGGCACTTTGGTGTCGTTGTTCAGAGCAAACACTTCGCCCTTGAGGCCCAGCGACTTGGCCAGCGCCACCAGAGCCGTCGGATTGCCAAAATAGTTGGCGTTCCACGTTGCGGTATTCTGGATGGTGTCCGTATCACCGTTGGGCGTGAAATTGATCTGGGCAACGTGGATGGTGGCGCGGCGCGTTTCCAGTTGCGCCAGATCGTAGATGTTACGGTCATAATAGCGGCCATAACCGCCGAAGATGACCAGATCACGATCCGCATTTACGTCATAGGCAAAGCCGATGCGCGGCTGGATAGCCCCCTTGAAGGCCTCGCGGTTAGACCCCGTGGAGATAAAGTCATCGGGATTGAAGGCCTTGTTGAAGCCGGCCGTGTTGCGCATGGCCGTCGCGATATCGGCAGGCGTTGTGAATTCGTTGTTGAGCATGTTGGACTCATAGTCCCAGCGCACGCCCAGATTGAAGGTCCAGTGATCGTTATAGGTCCAGTCGTCCTGAATATAGGCCCCGAACTGCATATTGTTCGAAGTCAGGTGCGGGTCGCCGTCGGCGATGCGCACCGCCACCGGCGCATTCGTGCCGCCATAAACATAGGTAGCGGCATCGTAGTAATATTCCGGAACCCGACGATGGTCGTTTTCATCGGCCGTATACTTATAGTTGGCCAGCTTGAAGCCACCCTTGATCACATGCGTGCCATACCATTCGATGCCAGTCAGGGTCAGGTCATTGCGCAGGGTGACACTTTCCTGCCCCTTGACCTGCGAATAGGGACGACCGCCAAAGGTGGCATAGACCGTGTTCACATCAGGCGTACCCGGCGTACCGGCAGGTGAACCCGCAGGCGGCGGGTTCATCTTGATCAGGGTGATGGCCGGGCCGGTGCTCAGGGGGGATTCCCGCCACTGCGAGTCCTGATAGTCGAGTTGCATCTCATTGAGCAGATTGTCCGCCCGGTGACGCCACTTGACGCTGGCTCCCTTGATCTCCTGATCGAGGGTCGAGCCGCGCTCGTAGGCAATTGTACCGCCGAAATTGCGAACATCGTCTTCGGTACGGTTACGGAAGGTGATATCGACCGTGTTGTTGTCATCGGCAAACCAGGTCAGCTTGCCGAACCACATGTCCTGCTTGAAGTCCTTGGCATAGCTACCGTTATAGGCATTGGAGAGGGCGGTAACGAGGGCCGGGTTCAGCGCGTTCAGGCCCGTATTGTTGCGCATATTCACCGAGTCCGACGGGCGCGCATCCTTGCGGCCTTCGTAAGACATGTAGAAGTGCAGCTTGTTCTTGATGATCGGGCCGCCGATGTCGAAGCCGTATTCCTTGTTTTCGAAATCCTGCTTGGGGCCGGTGTCGTAATAGTTCTGACCGATCATGCTCTTGGTCTGGAGCGTGCCAAACACCGTGCCGTGGAATTCGGTGCCGCCGGTCTTGGTGACGGCGGTGATGATGGCCGAACCCGCCTGCTCATATTCCGCCTTGAAGTTCTGGGTCGAAATCTTGAATTCCTGCACGGCCAGCTGCGGGAAGGGGTTGCCGCGCGAGGCGTCCTGACCGGTCACCCCCCCTTGCAGGACCTGATTCTTCTGGCTCATGCCGTCGATAAAGACATTGACCTGATTGGCATTGACCGCCCCCGCCTGAAACGTCTTGCGCTCCGGGTCGGTAGATACCGAAACGCCGGGTGCCAGAGCGGCAAAGTTCAGGAAGTTGCGGCCGTTCTGCGGCAGGTTTTCGATCTGGGCGCGCGAAATGGAGGTGGAGACTTCCGACTGACGCGGGTTGTTGCGGCGCGAGGCGACGACGGTCACTTCCTGCACCGGCGCGTCGGCCTTGGCGAGGTCGGCATCGACTTCGATCGTCTGACCGACGGGCAGCACGGCCTGCTCGGTGCGCGTCGTGCCGTCCGGCGCGCGGAAGGTGATGGTGTAGGTGCCCGGACGCAGGCCGACGATCACATAGCGGCCATCGGCGCGCACCGTGGCGGTCGCCTTGGCCCCCGTATTGGCGTCGGTCGCCGTGACCACCGTACCCGCCGGGGCGGCGGAGACGCGACCCTGAAGCGTGGCGGCGGATTCTGCGGCGAAGGCCGGGGCCGCCATGACAAGGGCGGCGGCCAGGGCGAGGCCCGAAACACCGAGGCTCAGGCCCCGCGTGCGAGACATATGAAGCATATCCTGTTCTCCCAAAGAACTGTTTTATTTATATAAAACGCGATACTCACAGCGTTTGCAGAAACGCTTTAACGGCGGCGGCTGGACGCCCGCACCACCAGTTCAGGCCGCACGATCAGGCTGGCGGCTGAGGCTGAAGCCTCCGCCGAACCGCGCTCGATCAAGGCGGAAAGCAGTTCAAGACTGCGCCGGCCGATGTCGAAGACACCGGCGCGCAGCGTCGAAATGGGCGGAGAGGCGTAGCGCGTCACCGGAATGTCGTCGAAGCCGATCACCGCCACATCGTCCGGGATCGACACGCCCGCTTCACGCAGGCCCAGGGTCGCCCCCAACGCCATCATGTCATTGGCGGCAAACAGACCGTCGGGCATCTGATCCTGTGCCAAAAGGGTCTGCACGGCGGCATAACCTGTGGCGTCGGTGAAATCGCCGGGCAGCACCTGCGGCGACAGCCCAGCCTCTTTCAGCCCGTCAAGATAGCCGCGCAGGCGGTCCTGCGCCTCCAGATTGCTCTCAGGCCCGGCAATGTGGGCGATGCGGCGGCAGCCCTGTTCGTGCAGGTGCCGCACCGCCTCCAGCGCGCCGGAATAGTTGTCAACGACAAGGCTCGGCAGGTCGGCCTGACCGCCCACCCCGCCCATCATGACCAGCGGCAGGTTGAACGGCAGCTTGCCCGACAGGTCGTCGGCATCGGCATAGGGGGCCATGACCAGCAGGCCATCGACGCGACCGGCCATGGCGCGCGCCGCCTTGACGGCTTCTTTCACATCGCCGTGCGACCCTGACACCAGAATGTGCAGACCGCTGGCCCGCGCGCCGACATCAATGCCGCGGATGATCTCCGAAAAGAATTCGCCATAGATGTCGGGAAGGATGACGCCGATCGTATTGGTACGGCTCATGGCCAGAGCCCGCGCTGCACCATGCGGCACGTATTTAAGCTTGCCCGCCGCCGCCAGAACGCGCTCACGCACCTCTTCGGTGACGTTATCTAGGCCATTAATGGCGCGTGAGGCCGAGGCGATCGACACACCCGCCGCCTTGGCCACGTCATTGAGCGT
This sequence comes from Asticcacaulis sp., assembly GCF_027484505.1. Taxonomy (GTDB): domain Bacteria; phylum Pseudomonadota; class Alphaproteobacteria; order Caulobacterales; family Caulobacteraceae; genus Asticcacaulis. Next base: position 6,074 of record NZ_JAIXSV010000340.1, on the reverse strand, counting down.
TACGCTTGCCGCCATGAAAGTCTGTACCCTGTCGTGTTATGTAAGCGCTTACAGCGTCGTTTGGCGTTGTGTAAGCGCTTACAACAGCGCTGTCAATTCATCATGTAAGCGCTTACAGACGGTGCGACATTCGAGCCACACTCCGAAAAGAGCCGGTCAGCCCCCGTGATCGTCCTTGCGGTTCAGCACGCCGCGCACCCGCGTAGACAGTTCGTCGGGCATGTAAGGTTTGTAGATGGTTTCAAACTCACGCGCATTGGTGTGGCCGTGCACATCGTCGGCAAAGCCCGTGGTAATCAGGATCGGCAGGTCGGAAAACAACTGCCGCGCCTCCTTGGCCAAAGCGACGCCGTTCATCTTGCCCGGCATGACGATATCGGTGAACAGAAGGTTCACCCCGTCCGGTCCTTTGAGATAGTCGAGCGCCGCCGAAGCGTTTTCCCGCGCCACCACCTCATAGCCATCGGCCTCCAGTATGGCACAAGCCAGTTCGCGCACCTCACGATTATCTTCGACCAGCAGCACCCGCTCGCCCTTGCCCCGCGTCTGAGCCGTCCGCTCAGATGCCGGAGCCTTGTCATCGGCCCCCAGTACCATCGGGAAATAAAGGTGGACCGTGGTGCCCTGCCCCGGCGTACTTTCGACCTCAAAGCCGCCGTCCGATTGCTTGACGAAGCCATAGACCTGCGCCAGCCCCAGCCCCGTGCCCTTGCCGACCTCCTTGGTGGTGAAGAAGGGTTCGGTGATGCGACTTAAGACTTCGGGCGGCATCCCTTCGCCGGTGTCGCTGACTGACAATTCGACCTGATCACCCTCCGGTCCGGAGCGGTTGGCCGTGCGGATGAGCACCCGTCCGCCTTCGGGCATGGCGTCGCGCGCATTGGCCAGAATATTGATCAGCGCCATTTCCAGTTGCACCGTATCAATGCGGGCATTGGCCAGATCAGGGTCGAGATCAAGCTCGATCTCGATAAAACTGCCCAGAGTGCGCGACAGCAGGTCATTCAACTCACTGACCACGCGGTTGAGGTTGACGACACGCGCCTCCAACGGTTGCTTACGCGAAAAGGCCAGCAATTGCTGCGTCAGGACGCGCGCCTTTTGCGCCGCCTGCATCACCGCCTCGTGGTAGCGATTGAGCTTGTCGGGCTGCTCGGTGACGGTGCGCGCCATCTGAAGATTGCCGATGATCACCTGAAGCAGGTTGTTGAAATCGTGGGCGATACCGCCGGTCAGTTGCCCGATGGCCTCCATCTTCTGCGCCCGGCGTAGCGCCATTTCCGCCTCGCGCCGGCGCGTCACATCGAGCTGCGAGCCGAAATAATACAGCAGCTTGCCGTCACGGTCAAAGATTGGGCTAACGAACAGCGCGTTCCAGAAGGCGGTGCCATCCTTGCGGAAATTCTGGATCTCCACCGCAATGTCGGTGCGGTCGCGGATGGCGCGGCTGAGGTTGGCGATCATTTGCGGGTCGGTCCCCTCGCCTTGCAGGAAGCGACAGTTGCGCCCCATGACCTCTTCCATCTGGTAGCCGGTGATGTTGAGGAAGGCATGATTGGCGAAGACGATGGGGGTGTCGGGCCGGTTGGGATCGGTAACGATCATCGGCATCCGCGTCATTTCGATGGCGGCAAAAAACAGGTCGTGGCGGTCGCTCGACTCCACGACGCCATGCCGCGCGGCCAGACGTTCAGGTGACTCCGAAATACCGCCGTCGGTGTCGCGCAGATCGGCGCGCGCCAGCTTTTCGAACACAAAGGTCTGAACATTTTCCAAACTTTGTAACGCGGTCTCGGTAATACGCAGGCTTTTCGGGTCGTCCTTGTGCCGCATCTGTATCAGTTGCAGGCTACCCTTGGCCGCCCCGAACATATTGTTCAGATCATGCAGGGTCTGACGGTCTAAACCGGCGTGGGGCGCGTTTTTGGGGGTATGATCGTCCGACATATGTCCATCCGCCGGACCCTCAGACAATCCGGGCGTTACACTTCTTCCAGTGTTCCGTTCTGACCGGATGGAGATAAGGAAAAAATATGAGTCGATGCCTCTGATATGCGGATCAGGGGAGAGGACGACGGCTTCGTTCCACTGCCCACAACACACCACTGACCAGCAACCAGCCGAGGAACCACGGCCAGGCGGCCCCGCGACGGCCCTCACCGGTTGCTTCCGATGGACGCGCGTCCTCAGCCACCAAGGCCTGCGTCGCTTCGCGCGCCTCCAGCGCCTGCACGCCCGGCAAGGCCTTGTCCGACAGGACATGGAAAGGCACAACCTGCACCGTATCAGCCGTCGTGACGCGCAGCACATGCCAGCCGGATTGCGTGGGCCAGACGGCGGCGCAACGCGCCTCCCCCGTGGCCGCATCGACGACGGGATGGCTGACGCCGCCTTTCGGGTCGAGTACCTCGACGTCACCGCTCAGGCCGCTCAGGCCGCACAGGCTGACGCGCTGATACACACGGGCGGAGCTGACGGTCGGCAGAGCAGCGCTGGAGCGCCGCGCCAGAGTCGAGAAAAGACCGCTCCACAGGGCCTGATGCCGTCCGGCCTCGCCGCTGAGCGTCAGGGTGAAACTGTCGGTCACGCTCCACAGGCCGACCCGTCCGCGCCCTTCGGCCCGCCACAAGCCCAGAGGCTGCGCTTTATTGTCCACCGCCAGAGGCACCGCATCGGTGCTGTCGAGGCGCAGGTTCATGCGCGTGACGGTAGGTGCCTTGTCCTTGCTGCCAGATGGTATGGGCAAGGTCACCGTCTCCGGATCACCAGTCCCACTGACCCGCAGGCCCAGCGCGGCCCACTGCGTGCGCGTCGTCTCCGACGGCAGGGCCGTGGGTCGCAGCAACAGGCCCATGCCGCCGCGCACGGCGCTGATCACCGCCGCGCGGCCACCGTCACCCAAACCGTCCCAGCCGCGTTCATCTATGACCAGCAGATCGGTCTGGCTCAGAGTGGCAGCATTCAGGGGCTGCGGCGCATCGCCCGCCGCCACGCCGCCGCCCAGTGCGAACTGCGCCTGCATGTCGATACCGGCATCGGCGGCCCAGCGGCGCAGATATTTGATCTCAGGTCCCGGCGCGCCGCCGATAACGCGAACCCGCGCCGTCAACGCTTCATCGACCCACACCGGCACTTCGGCGGTTTCCACCACGGCTTTTGTGGCCTCGCGCACCCGCACGCTGAAAGACACCGAACCTGCGGCTTTCGCTGTGCCCGTGAGAACCGCCAGACCACTGGCATCGGGCGTTTGCGTATCAACAACGGCCCCGGCTGGGTCAAGCAGTTCGACGACGGCTCCCTTTACGCCGTTGACCGTTATGCCGACCTGAAACGCTCCGCCGGGGGCCACGCGCTCAGGCCCATCAAGCCGCACCACACCGCGCGGCAGGGGCGACGGCACAAAGCGCAGGGCCCGTCCGTCCACCGCCGGGCGGTCACGCGGCGTCAGCCCTTCGCCCACTATAGTCAGGCGCGTCGCTTCGGAGTGCAGGCGCAGCGCCGTGGCCAGATCGGGCACGCGCTCCGCCCCCGCCACATTCGCTTCGGGCAAGGCGACGACGCGATCCCCCGCCTGCGCATCGACGGCCTGCGCCCCGCGTGTAGCGACGATCAGGGTGCCGGGCGCAGAGGCCAGACGCGGCGGGAACAGGGTCAGATACAGCAGCAGGGCCGACAGCGGCGTCAGGGCCAGAAGGGTCACAAACCGCCGCAGGGACCGCTCGGTCGCCTCGGCCTTGCGCCACCACAGACCGAGCCGCAGCGTGGATAAAGCCACAGCGGCCAGCAGCATAAGAGCAACGATCAAAGACGGGGTCATCTCGGTCGCTCCAGTGCATCCAGATAGCGGCCACCGGATGCCGTCACCGCCGGGCGGGGCGCGACACCCGCCGGAGGCCGGGTCAGGACGCGCCACAACTGGCCGCGCAGCGTCTGACGGCACGAGGCACAGCCGGGGTCGGCGCGCACGGCTTCTACCGCCGCCAGCAGCGACAGCGGATCGCTAACCCGGCCTTCATTGGCGCGCAGCCAGCCATCGAGCGCCTCCAGCGGCAGATCGTTTTTGGCCCCCGGTGTCTCGGCCAGAGCGGTCCACAGGGCCACGACGGGGGCATCGGGCGACGGGGCCGCCGTCACGGCGAAGGGCACCGGCGCAATGCCCTCGCGCTTGCCCGTCATGCGGCGGTTGTTATCGATGGGCGGCAGTTCCGGCCCGACGCGCGACAGGAAGATACGCGTCGCCTGCTGCACCTCCTTGATGTAGCCCAGCGCCTTGTAGGCGTGCGGCAGGGCGGTTTGCGGATTGCCCTGCCGCAAATGCAGTTCCGACTGCCACATCTCATCCAGCGCCTTTTTCAGCGTGGCGCGCGTTTCGGGATCGAGCAGGGTCGCCGCTTCGGGCTCATCGTGGGTGTGGCCATATTCGGCGGTCACATTGCCACCGTCACCAAACACCGGCGCGGCGTCGGGTTTCGCGGCCAGTCCCCCATGATCGTGGCCCCCATGATCGTGCCCTCCATGATCATGGCCGTCATTTTCGGAATGCCCCTCTTCAAGGCCCGGCGGGGCTTCGCGTTCGCCCTCAGCCTCTTCGCCCAGAAACTGCCCGTAGCGCAAACGCAGCAGGCGTTGATCGACGCCGATGGCGTCCGAACGGCTGAGGAAGGTATCGGGTTTCAGGCGCGGCTTCTCCTTCAGCAGGGCTTCGATGTCGATAATGATCTGCCTCTGGCTGCGGAAATAGGCCGGCAGGGTTTTACGCGCCAGCGCCTCCAGCCCCGTGCTTTCGGCCCCCAGATCGGACGGCCAGCGCAGGATCAGGCTGGGGGAGCGCGCCTCCTGCGGCGACGGGACGCGATTATCCTGCACGGTCAGTTGTACGATCAGGTCGTCGCCAACGGCAAACCCCAGCGCCTTGAGGTCGATCCGTGTCACAAAGCGCTTATCGGCCGCGCCGCCAGTACTGCTTAAGGTCATCGTCCGCTCGCGGAAGGTGATGTTTTCGCCCTGCCCCTGCGCCTGAATGATGCGCAGTTCGGCGGTGGGGGCGACGCCGTAATCGTCACTGGTGGCAAAGACCAGCGGCCACTGAGTCTGACCCGGCGTGACCAGCGTCAGGGCGCGGTCGGGCAGGACCGCCTCAACCTTTGGCGGTGAATCGGGGGTGACTTCCAGCCGGTGCAGCGGTTGCGTCGGCAGGCCATCGGCGGCAATCCGATAGAGGCGCGAGCGGTCGGCGCTCAGGGCAGCGGTCCATCCGTTCCCATCGCGGCGCAGGGCCACGCTTTGACCATCGTGGAAGACCAGCCGGACATTTGCGGCGTCCGGTGCAAAGCGCAGCCGCCAGACCAGCCGCGTATTTTGCGGCACCTTGAGATCGAGCGTTGTTTCGCGGTGCGCCGCCTGCCGCGTATAGGCGGGTGGGGTGACAGCGATTTCGGCGGAGATCAGTTTCGGCGCGCCGATGGCCGTCGTGCCGTAGGCAGCGGTCGGATGCGTCTGCGGCCACCAGACCAGCGCCGCCGTAAGAGCCGCGATGGCCAGACCCGCCGCCAGTGCAAAGCCCACCGGCTTCCAGCGCCACGGCGGCGTCAGCACAGCCGGCGACGGCAGGCGCTCGATCAGGCGTTGCCGTTGCAGGGCCTGCAAGGGGTTGAGGTCTTCGGTGCGCGCAAACAACAGGTCGGCGCTGTCTTCCATATCGGCACGGTGGGCATTGAGCGCCGCAATCACCCACGCGCGGTCGAAACGCCGCAATCGCCATACCGCCAGCCCGAAGGCGACGACTAAGCCGAGACACAGAGCTATCAAGAGCCCCGTCTCTGCGCCCACAGCCCACCCCGCAAAGGTGGTCGCGGCGATCAGCGGCAGGGCCGTCAGCCCGTCGTTCAACAGGCTGCGCAGACGCGCCGGGCCGGTAAAACGCTGAGGCGTCATGGCGCGGCCCTCCGGCGGGTAGCGGTGGCCAGCAGGCGTTCGATGAGAAACAACGCAGCCGCCAGCAGGGCCAGCCACGGCGTCAGTTCCTCAGACGGGCGGGTAAAGATTGAGCGCCCCGCAACCGGGATCAGGTCGCG